>CADASG010000100.1 GCA_902790475.1 uncultured Ruminococcus sp.
TGATGTTTGATTTGTTTTGAATACATCATTTGATTATAACCTCTCGCTAAAGGTGCCGTGCCACCTTCTCCCAAGAGAAGGCTTTGGTTCGGCGACAAAAGTTGTTTTCCTGTCCGCACGTTAACAGGAACAATACGTTTAGTACAACAACCACGGACGCGCAATGCGCGACCCTACGTAGTTAAGGGAAACGATGATTATGTAAACGACATTTCCATTGCCCTCACAGCTTCCCGTTGATGGATTCTATCTCGCGAAACGCCGACTTTACCAAAGCACCCGACATCAAGTACGCGAGCCAAAAAACGCGTGGAGAAATCTCCTTGGAGGTGAACCGTGGTTCCCTGTCAGGGAGATTTCTCGACTATTCGCTGCGCGAATTCGGCTTGCGCCGACCGCTCGAAATGACATATATAGGTAACGCGCTAAATGCTAAAAATGACATATGGAGGTAACGCGCCGCCCGAAATGACATATATAGGTAACGCGCTAAATACTAAAAATGACATATGCAGGTAACGCACTGCCCGAGTTTGACATATATTGGAAATATGTTAACTCTGCGAAGCAACAAACATTAGCGTTTCAACCTGTAGGGCTTGCATTGCAAGTCCGCTGTGCCGGCGTTTGTTTTCCCTTTTTTGATTGAATGTATCCTTACGTTTGACGAAAACAAAAAGGAGCCGGCTCATTTTTAGCTTGAGCCGGCTTTTGATATTTTTATAAATCACAAAACCGTGACGAAAATCACATCTCGGTGACGATCTCGTTTACAGTTTTTCCCGGGGGGATCATGGGAAGAACGTTGAC
The DNA here is from genome assembly GCA_902790475.1 of uncultured Ruminococcus sp. GTDB lineage: Bacteria > Bacillota > Clostridia > Oscillospirales > Acutalibacteraceae > Ruminococcoides. The sequence continues at coordinate 811 of CADASG010000100.1, forward strand.
GTCGGGGCTGATTTGACAGTCTATGACGACCGGAGCGTTAAGCTCGAGCGCCTTTTTAAGCGTAGGAACGATCTCTTCGCTTTTGAGGATTCGCATACCTTCTACGCCAAAGGCGTTTGCAAGCTTGACAAAATCAGTCGCGCGGTGAGGGTCGGTTTGCGAGAAGCGGCTGCCGTAGAAAAGCTTTTGCCACTGGCGCACCATGCCGAGCACGGTGTTGTTCATGACTATCACAATGACGGGCAGGTTGTAGGACTTCATGGTGACAAGCTCGTTGAGGTTCATGTGGAAGCTGCCGTCGCCCGTAAAGAGGAATACCCTCTCGTTCGGGTGAGAGACCTGTGCGCCGATTGCTGCGCCCATGCCGTAGCCCATGGTACCCATGCCGCCCGAGGTCAGCAGGGTTTTTTCCTGCTCGATCTTGGCGTACTGAGCCACCCACATCTGGTGCTGTCCGACGTCGGTGGCGATGATGTCGCTGTCATCCTTGAGTTTGTTGACGGCTTCGATTATCTCTTCGGGCAGGGGATAGAAGCTGCGTGGAATCGAAGATCCGTCAAATCTGTGCTTCCACTCGTCGATCTTGTCGAGCCAGTGCGCGTGATCCTGCTGCTCCATTCCGTCGAGCAGAGCGCTCAGGATGAGCTTCGCGTCGCCGAGCACATATTCATCTACATGAACGTTTTTATTGATCTCGTTTACGTCGATTTCAAGCTGTACGATCTTGGCCTGCTCGCCGAACTTTTCGCGGTCTCCGGCAACGCGGTCGGAAAAACGCGCTCCGCAGGCGATGATCAGGTCACAGCCGGCGGTTATCATGCCCGTTTCATAGCCGCCGTGCATTCCGATATTGCCGATACAAAGCGGATGAGCGGCAGGCAGACAGCCTAACCCCATCAGGCTGCAGCATACGGGCGAGTCGATCAGCTCTGCAAAGGCGCGGAATTCCTCGCAGGCGTCTGCGCTCAGTATTCCGCCTCCGGCGTAGATCATCGGACGTCTTGACTTGCGGATAAGCTCCTGAACCCGTTTTATGCTGTCGGGATTTGCGATCTCCATCGGCTTGGACTGAGCGGGAGCAGCCGCGGAATATTCCGTCTTTGCCGCTGTGATGTCCTTTGGTACGTCAACCAGAACGGGTCCCTTTCTTCCCTCATTGGCTAAGGCAAAAGCCTTGCGGATGGTGGGAGCCAGATCCTCGATCTTTTTGACCAGATAGCTCGCTTTGGTGATGGGTTTTACGATGTTGACTATATCGACCTCCTGGAAGCTGTCGCGGCCAAGCTGGTCGGTGGTAACGTTGCCTGTGATGGCAACTATGGGAATGCTGTCGATATTCGAGGTAGCAAGACCGGTGACGATATTGGTCGCGCCGGGTCCCGAGGTGGTGATAACTACGCCCGTCTTGCCGGTCGAGCGCGCGTAACCGTCGGCGGCGTGTGAAGCGCCCTGCTCGTGCGCGGTAAGGATGTGAGTGATCTTGTCGCTGTATTTGTACAGAGCGTCATAGGTGTTCAGCGCAGCGCCGCCCGGGTAGCCGAAAACGGTGTCTACCCCCTGCTCCACCAAACATTCGCAAATGATATCTGCTCCGGTAAGCATCATAACTATTACCCCTTTTAATATACTGCTTTATATTTTATCGCATTAAAGCGTTGTTGTCAATAGTTTTGCCGACGTGTCAACAATTTTGTTTCTATATTAGAAATATACTTGAAATTTACCGCATTTTGTGTTACAATATCATCAGAATACCGAAGATTTCATTCAAGGAGGACGCTATGCCGGTTCCTTTTGATTCTCATAAAATATACTATCGTTCGCCCTTCGGCGCTGTAGAGGAGGACACGCGGGTCCATTTTCGTGTGCTTTTGCCGCGCGGAGAGCATACGCGCATAGCGGAGCTCTGCGTAAAATATGATTACGACTACAACTGGGAATATTATCGCCTGCAGTGGTTCGGTACCTTTGACAAGGACACCGAGATCTGGGAGTGCGACTTCACGCCGAAGCGAATCGGCTTGTACTGGTACTTCTTTAAGCTGAACACCGCCGATAAAATCAGATATCTGGTGCCTTCCGACCCGTATAAAATCAGCGAGATACATGATTCCCCGGGAAGAAGCTGGCAGATCACCTGCTACAAAAAGGGCTTCAACACTCCGAAGTGGCCTGTCGGCGGCGTTATGTATCAGATTTTTCCCGACCGTTTTTGTTTCAGCGGCGAGGAAAAGAAGCTCAGGCGCACCGACTTTACGCGCAATAAAGACTGGTACGCCCTTCCTCAGTGGCAGCCGAACGAGCACGGCGAGATCACCAACAGCGACTTTTTTATGGGCGACCTCAAGGGTATCACCCAAAAGCTCGATTATCTTGAACAGCTCGGCGTAACCTGCATTTATCTAAATCCCATCGGCGAGGCGTATTCAAACCACCGCTACGATACGGGAGATTACTCGCATATCGACCCTATTTTGGGTACGGAAAAGGATTTTGTAAAATTGTGCCGCAAGGCGAAAAAGCGCGGTATCCATGTTATCAACGACGGCGTGTTTTCGCACACGGGCGCGGACAGCGTTTACTTCAACCGCTTCGGGCGCTACGGCAACGGCGGCGCGTACCGCGACCAAAATTCGCCTTACTACAGCTGGTATAAATTCAACCAATGGCCGGACAATTACCACAGCTGGTGGGGTTTTTACACCTTGCCCGAGGTGATAGAGACCGACCCTGCCTTTAACGAGTATATCAACGGCAAGGACGGCATTATCCGCAAATATATGCGGCTGGGCAACTCCGGCTGGAGACTGGACGTAGCCGACGAGCTGCCCGATGAATTCATGATGAACCTGCGCGATTCCGTCAAGGAGGAAAATCCCGAGGCGCTCATAGTGGGCGAGGTCTGGGAGGACGCGAGCAATAAGGAGAGCTACGGCGCCCGCCGCAAGTTCTTGCTGGGCGAACAGCTCGACACCGTGATGAACTACGTTTTCCGCAACGCCATAATCGACTTTTGCCGCGGTCAGGACGCCCGTCACACGATGGCAACTATCATGAGTGTGATCGAGAACTATCCCCGTCCCGTGCTGCGCGTGCTGATGAATTCGCTGAGCACGCACGACACAGAGCGCATTTTGACCGTGCTTGGAGGCGAACCGCTAAACGGTCGCGACCGCGCGTGGCAGGCGAATACAAAGTTGAGCCCCGAGCAGCGCAAGCACGGTAAAAAGCTGCTGAAAGCGGCAGTCGCTATGCAATATACACTGCCGGGCTTTCCCTGCGTATACTACGGCGACGAGGCAGGCATGGAGGGCTACCGCGATCCCTTTAACCGCTGCTGCTATCCGTGGGGCAGGGAGGACAAGGAGCTTATCGAGTGGCACAAGAGGCTTGGCGCACTGCGCGGAGAATGCTCGGCGCTTTGGGACGGCGAGTTTATCGACGTGTTCGCCGAGGGCAGAGTGCTTGCGTATGTACGCTACGACAGGAACACAGCACTTTTCTGCTGCTTCAATTTAAGCGACAGCGTCAGGGAGATCACTCCGTTGCCCGGATTTGAGCAGTCAAAGCCGATGTTTGGTTCCTGCCTGGAAAACTATCGGCTTATAATGCAGCCATTCAGCTGCGAGTTTCTGATCACGGAACTGGAACCGGTTGAATAAACGAATAACAAAACACCGCGCCATAGGGCTTGCAAACCCTATGGCGCGTTAGATATAAGGGGGAATACCAATGATAAAAGGCGCAATATTGGATATGGACGGTCTGATGATCGACAGCGAGCGCGTTGTGTATGAAACATGGCAGCGCATGATGGACGAAAACGGATATGACTACAGCTTTGAGGTCTATTTGCAGACAATAGGAAAGCGAAAAAACGAGGTGGAGAAAATCTACCGCAACAGATACGGCAGTGATTTCCCGTATTGGGATTTTGCCGAACAGTGCCATGAGTCCTATTTGGAGCTGCTCCGCTCATCGGGTATCCCCACCAAGCCGGGACTGTTTCAGCTGCTTGACTTTCTAAAGGAGAACGGCGTAAAAATCGCTCTTGCGACCTCGACCTCACGGGAAACAGCGACTCTGAATCTGCAAACCACAGATACACTGCGCTATTTTGACGCGCTTGTGTGCGGAAACGACGTTACCAACGGCAAGCCCCACCCCGAGGTGTTCCTCACGGCTGCAAAGAAACTGGGACTGCCGCCGAAGGACTGCGCGGCGTATGAGGACAGCCTCACGGGTATCAGGTCAGCGCACGACGCAGGCATGATCACGGTCATGGTGCCGGATTATTTGCAGCCCGACGAGGATACCCTGCCCCTGATAAACCACCTCTGCGCCACTTTGGACGAAAGTATCCCGTTTTTGCGGACACTGTAGGGATTTGCATTGCAAGCCCGTTGTTCGGACGTTGTTTCCGTCTGTTTGTTGATAGAAAGTATCTTTACGTTTGACGATGAACGAAAAGCCTTCTCTTGGGAGAAGGTGGCGCACCGCCTGAGGTTATGTGTCGGATTAAGTA
>CADASG010000101.1 GCA_902790475.1 uncultured Ruminococcus sp.
CAATCTTTCAAATACTTCCATGTTATCACCCTACTATATGATAACATATCTTCTTTGTAATTTCTATTACAGAATTATTTCAGAATTAGATTGACGTGTCTATTTGTTCTCAGTTCTTTTCAGCTCCTGCTCCCTGCACTCCTTTTCAAGCATAAGCCCCATAGAGATAAAACGTTTTTGAAACGCAGGGCTGAGAGAACGGAAAATCTCAATTAGCTGTTCTTCCTCGCTTTTGGAGAGTTCGGAGCGAATCTCATTATCACTCGCCTGTGTTTCAAATGAGCCCTCAAGCAGGGTATTGACGTCAACGCCGAATATACTTGCCATCCTGCATATCGTAACGATGCCCGGTTCGGTAACGCCGGTTTCATATTTAGTATATGTGGTTCGGTTGACGGAAAGCTTTTTTGCCACCTGCTTTTGCGTCAAATGCGCGTTCGTGCGCAGCGAGTACAAATTTGCGGCAAACCCTCTGCCCCGCTTGTCTTGGCTTTTATCCTGCATAACACCGTCTCTTTTCTGATTCTCCGAAACTGTAAAATGCTCTCAGTCATCTTTATTCTTTTAGTTTTTTTAATTATAATACAGAAAAAAGACGGTTTCCATAAATGTGAAAATTTTTCACTCAAATTATGATTTCTCAAATCAGCAAGCTCTGTATTACAGTCAGGAGAACAACAGTGTTTTTGATGCCCGTATTGATTTCACGGTCATTCTGTGATATAATAAACTGCATTGCAACCGAATAAGTATAAACCATATCATAAAACAAGGATACCGTAAAAATGAGTATAACGGATGATATGAAAACCGCGCAGGATCTGATATATCTTGTATCCTGTGCGGTAAACGATGAAGAAGCGGATAAAGAAAAATGCGCTGAGATGGATTTGACTAAGGTGCTGAAATCAGCTATCCGTCATTCCCTTACCGTCGCGGCGGCGACCGCGTTGGAAAAGGCTGTACAGCTGCCGCCAAGCTTTAGAGAGGAAAAGTACAAAACCATTCGTGTTTTGTCGTTGTTTGAAGTCGAACGCAAACAGCTTTTGAACGAGCTTGAACAACAGAAGATTTGGTATTTGCCGCTCAAGGGGATAATCATGAGAGAGTATTATCCCAAATCGTCGATGAGAGAAATGTCCGACAACGACATTCTTTACGACAGCAGCAGAGCTGCAGATGTAAAAGCGATCATGGAAAAGCGCGGCTTTGTATGCAGCAACTACGGTATTTATCATCACGACACCTACAAAAAAGACTCATTCCTGAAATTTGAAATGCACCGCACCTTATTTATGAAGGAATTGCACGAGGAGTGGTGCGAACACTTTGAAAGCACTATAGACAGGGCGGTCAGGGACAGCGAAAACAATTACGGCTATCTTATGACAGACGAGGATTTTTACATCTTCCAAATCTGCCACATGTACAAGCACTATAAGTTTTCCGGCACGGGTCTGCGTTCCCTGCTTGATGTTTATGTGTTCAACAAAAGGTTTTCAGACAGCTTGGATAATGATTATCTGAGCAAAACATTTAAAGAATTGAAAGTCGCTGACTTTGAACGCGACATGAGAGAATTATCGGAAAAGGTTTTTTCGGGAAAAGAGCTGACAGACAAAGAACAAAACGAGCTGAGCTTTATAGTATCGTCAAACACGCACGGTTCTTCGGAAAACGCATTGAAGCTTCAGCTCGGAGATGATGACAGCGGAAAATCAAAACGCCGCTACATCCTCAAACAACTCTTTCCAACCGACGCTCTTACCAAGAAAAAACACCCCTTAGTATTTCGATACAAGGTGCTGTACCCGTTTTGGGTAATGTACCGACCCGTAAAAGGGCTTCTCTTTAATCGCAGGAAAATGTTCGGCGATATAAAAAGACTAAATAATTACAAAAAGGATGAGACAAAATGAAAGCAAAACGTTTCTTTAGCATGATCCTGTCTGCTGCGGTCGTGAGCGCGTCGTTGATCTTTGCCGTACCGACGGCTTCGGCGAAGGATAACTTCAAGTTCTCCCCGGAGTATCAAAGCTCTCCGTACTATGAGAAGCTTACCGCTGCTCTGGAAAACAGCAAGGACAAAACCGCTATGGAAAAAACTCTCGCGGTCGCCTTGTCACAGGAGGGTTATAAAAACTACGCGACAGAAGGTATCGACATTGAACAGGCACGAGCCGACGGCTTGCTGTGGACGGGAACCACTCTCCGCAATAACGCATACGAGACAGGCAACACGGAATACACTCGCTGGGCTCAGCGTTATGTGATGGACAGAGACGAAAACTCTCAGTACCTCGACTGCGACTGGTGCGCGATTTTTGTAAGCTGGTGTTTATACCAGGCAGGATATAACGACGACGAGAGATTAAAGAGATACTACTATTCCTACTACGCCGAGCCGCGAATCGAGTTTGACGCCGATTCATGGATCATGGCATATAACTTCAGGCAGCAGGGCGTTTATTACACTCCCAAAGCCCACCACAAGCTTGATAAGTATTACTGGAACACCTACTATCACATTGATGTCGATCCCTTTGATATCCCCTATCAGCCGGGCGGTTTGATTTTCTTCTCATGGGATTCCTCGGGACAGTGGTTCGACCATGTAGCGATCGTGGTAGACTATGACGAAGATACCCATGTTCTGACCTACACCAACGGAAACTCCGACAGTCAGGTCATCACTCGCCAAATCGACTTGGATGTTGAAGAGGAATTCCGCGGACAGCAGTTTGCCAAGAACAGCGACCGTGTGATGGCTTACGTCAACTATGACGCTGTACTGCCGCTTGAGCAAAAGGAACTCACCGCAGACTCAACCGAGATCGACTGGAACCGCAAGGGCGATTCGGGAATAAAGGTTCAAACCGATTCCGAATCTATCATCGGCTCTGTCTCCGCGGACGGGCAATACCTCGGCTCCAATGTGGAAAGCAATATGATACTGCGCGAAGGCTTGATGTCGATCGGAAAATCAGAGCTGGTCGGTTTATCGCTTGGCACGCATAATCTTATGCTGACATTTGACGACGGCGCCCTTCCCGTAACGCTGCGGGTCTATGAACCGTATTTGACCGGCGACGCAGACGGCGACGGCAAGATCACGATCGACGACGCGACCATGATACAGCGCGTTTTGGCGAAGCTTACTCCCGACGACGGCACGATATCTCGCCGCTGTGACGCCGACGGCAAAGGACTGAACATTTCCGACGCCACAGATATCCAGCGCGTATTGGCAGGATATGACAATGTATACAACATAGGAGAATCAGCAAAAGACTACGGAAACACTCAAACAGGTGACTGATACGCAAGAAAACCGAATCAGATCAATAAATCAAACGAGGCTGTCGCAATACAAACGATAGCCTCGTCGCTGTATATATCTTCTTGTAATTATTATAAATATATGGTATATTTTTAATGAAAAACATAAAAGGCAGGAACAGGGTATGAGCTTAATAAAAAAGGTTTTGAAAAAATACACGGATACCGGGTTGATTATCAGGATCATAATCGGAATAGTGATCGGCGCAGGGCTGGGGGTGCTTTTGCCCGGAGCGCAGTGGATCTCCGCCGCAGGCAAGCTGTTTGTCGGCGCACTTAAAGCGATCGCCCCGGTTTTAGTGGCGGTTCTGGTCATGGGTTCGCTCTGTCAAAAAAGCGCCAAACTCGACCGCCGTTTCGGGCTTGTGATATTCTTTTATCTGCTCTCTACCCTATTGGCATCCGTCGCCGCAGTGATCGCAAGCTTCATTTTTCCGCAGACTATCGCCCTTTCTTCAACAGCTTCCGATATTTCACAGACAAGCGTTCCAAAGGGCATTGGTGAAATCATTGAAACCTTGTTAGGCAGCATAATCGACAATCCGATAAGCGCATTATCCGAAGGAAATTATCTCGGTATCCTGTTTTGGGCTGTAATAATAGGACTGGCACTGAAAAAAGTCGCCGGAGAAGCGACCCAGTCGGTCATGCTTAATCTATCGGATGCGATCACAGAGGTCGTGCGCGGAATCATCCAGTTCGCTCCCTTCGGTATTCTCGGCTTGGTGTTCACTACCGTTTCAGAGAGCGGCATAGACGCTCTGCTCACCTACGGCAAGCTGATACTTCTGCTGGTCGGCACAATGCTGTTTTTAGCTCTCGTTATCAATCCCATTATAGTAGCTGTCGCTTTAAGGCGGAATCCGTACCCTCTTGTGTTTCGATGCATCAGAGAAAGCGGCGTGACTGCATTCTTTACACGCAGTTCAGCTGCAAATATCCCCGTTAATCTCGGTCTGTGTGAAAAGCTCGGTCTTGACAGAGATATGTACGCCGTCTCTATCCCACTGGGAGCTACTATCAATATGGACGGCGCAGCGGTCACCATCACCGTAATGTCTCTTGCCGCCGCTAATACCTTCGGTGTATCGGTAACTCTTCCAAGTGCTTTGGTTCTTGCTTTTCTTTCCGCGTTAGCTGCCTGCGGAAGCTCCGGAGTAACAGGCGGCTCGCTGCTGTTGATACCGATGGCGTGCTCTTTGTTCGGGATCCCGGATGAAATATCAATGCAGGTCGTAGGCGTAGGTTTTATTATCGGCGTGATCCAGGACAGCATGGAAACCGCCCTCAACTCATCCGGAGACGTTCTTTTTACCGCCACCGCCGAGTTTGTCCAATGGAAAAAGCAAGGTAAAGCACTCCCTGACTTTTCAAAGAAAGCCGAAGAACGCAAATCTGATAAATAATCATCCTCAAATCATTTACTCCGCCAAAGCAGAAAACCGACATAAATATCAATACATTCTTGTTATAACTAAATGGGAGCCTCTAACAATTTGCTGTAGCACATAAGCACGGCATTGAATTATCAGAGGCTCCCTTATTTGATTATTTTCGGGTTTGGGGAGGGGCTCGACGAAGCCGAGGTTTTTCAGCTCGGTCGCCCTGCCGCCGTCAGCCTCAAACTCGCTGCCTTCTTTGCGCAGAACCATGTCGGCGCTGCGGTCGTAAAACGATTTGATCACCTTGACCTTCACACGATCACCTCCTGTTACAATATATTTGCCCCTTGATTTATGGCAGCCAGCCATAGGCATGGGACATCTCGTTGCCTAAGCTGTAGAATAGGAAGGAACGGTCTGACCTCCACCCCCAAGGACTATCGCGTCCGTATTAAAGTCAGTCAGCCCTCCTCCTGTTCGCAGCGTTCGTTTTTTGTAGGTAGAAGCATCGGTGTTCCGAACGTTCGCGTCATCCAACAGATAGAATCGGCGATGGGTAAAGGAAGGCTAAGTCCGTTACAAATCAAC
>CADASG010000102.1 GCA_902790475.1 uncultured Ruminococcus sp.
TCAGCTGCGCTGACAGCTCCTTTATTAAAGGAGTCTTTGGCGCGAATCCTAACGTTGGTTTCCATTAGGAATAAGCGGACGTTACGGAAAAAACGGCGCAGGAATCCTCAGTCAGCTGCGCTGACAGCTCCTTTATTAAAGGAGCCTTTGGCGCGAATACTAACGTTGGTTTCCATTAGGAAAAAGCGGACGTATGAGAAAAAACGGCGCGGGAATCCTCAGTCAGCTGCGCTGACAGCTCCTTTATTAAAGGAGCCTTTGGCGCGAATACTAACGTTGGATTCCGTTAGGAATAAGCGGACGTATGAGAAAAATCGGCGCAGGAATCCTCAGTCAGCTGCGCTGACAGCTCCTTTATTAAAGGAGCCTTTAGTACAAATCCTAACGTCAGTCGATGAACAGAAAGCCTCCTTTGTTAAAGGAGGTGGCGCGCCTTATAGGCGCGACGGAGGAATCTCCTTTATTAAAGGAGCCTTTTGATCGATGCATCAGAGCTTTTGCTCTTTTGTAAATAAATTTGCGTTTCACCCGCGCTTGAACGGCGGGGAAACAGCAGGAGGTTTTTATGACAAACACAGGCAAAAACAAACTGAACAACAAAACCTATCGGTTAGTAGGCTTAGGCATTCTGACGGCAATCGTGATTGTGCTGCAGGTTATCGCCACTTACTTTCCCACCAAGCCCTTTGCCATCACGCTGGCGCTGATCCCCATCGTCATCGGTGCGGCGGTCTACGGCTCCTACGCAGGCGCGTATTTAGGCGCGGTTTTCAGCGCGGTCGTCGTGATCATGTGTATCACGGGAGCTGACGCAGGCGGCTTTATGGTATGGCAGGCAAATCCCGTAATGTGCGTTATCCTCTGCATGTTGAAGGGCTCCGCCGCAGGCTTTTTTGCAGGCTTGCTTTACAACGTGCTCAGCAAGAAAAACGTCGTTTTGGGAACCGTGGCGGCAGCCGTAGTAGCTCCCGTTGCCAATACCGGTATTTTTATTATCGGCTTGCTGATCTTTTTCAGAGATATCCTTGCACAGTGGGCAGGCGGAACCGACATCGTGTTCTGGGCGCTGTTCATCATGGCAGGCTGGAATTTTGTCACAGAGCTGATAGTAAACATCGTGCTTATCCCCGTTATCATCAGAATTTTAAAAGCTGTTAAAGCGATCAACTAAAAGGAGCCCTGAACGGTTCTCCCGGATCATCAGAGGCTGCCAAACTGTTTTACTATGAATAATGATAAACTCCTTGAACTGTTGACAAATACAAATGATTATATTTCGGGTCAGTCGCTTGCCGAGCAGTTGGGAATATCGCGGCAGGCGGTATGGAAATGCATTACCGCTCTGCGCGACGAGGGCTATGAGATAGACTCCGTGACACGGCGCGGCTACAAGCTGGTCGCCATGCCGCGTTTCCTAAACGAATATGCCCTTCGTTCAAAGCTGCACACGCAGGTCATCGGCAAAAATCTGATCGTATTGGACGAGGTCGGCTCCACCAACGACTACCTAAAGGTGCTCGGCGCGCAAAACTGCGAACACGGCACGGTAGTCGCCGCTCGCCTGCAAACCGCAGGCAAGGGCAGGCTCGGAAGATCGTGGCTTGACAAGCGTGACAGCAGCGTTCCGTTCTCGTTTTTGCTCAGACCGCGCATGGCGCCGTCCGAAGTCGGCGCGGTGACTCCGCTTACGGGGCTGTCTGTCTGCAAGGCGCTGCGCAGCTTCACCGGGCTTGACTGCAAAATCAAGTGGCCTAACGATATCATAGTCGGCAAAAAGAAGCTGGTCGGCATCCTGACCGAAATGAGCGCCGAATTTGACGCGGTGGAATACCTCATCACAGGCGTCGGCGTGAATGTTGAACAAACGGTATTTCCAGACGCTATCGCCTTCAAGGCGACCTCGCTGCTGCTGGAGACCGGCAGACACTACGACAAAAACGAGCTGCTGGCGCATATACTGGCGCAGCTTGAAGAGGATCTGTCGGGCAACCGCTATCTGCTTTCCGCTGCGGCGCTGGAGGAATACACCGATCTGTGCGCCACCGTCGGCAGAAGCGTTACCTTTACGCGAGGCACGCGCCGCGTCAACGGCATGGCGGTAGGCGTGAACCAAAACGGCGAGCTCAGAGTAATGCTCTCAGACGGAACCGTCTGCGGAGTGAACGCCGGCGAGGTAACGATCCAGGGAATTTATTAGCCATCACAAAAGGACTTTCGCCGCGCGAAGGTCCTTTTGCGTTTAATTTAATAAGTTTAATAATAAAGTATAATCCGGAGACAAATATGAAGGACTTTTCCAAGGTGCGCTTTGCCGGCACCTTTCGCGATTATCAGGCGCGTGTGCTGAAAAACGCCAACACTCACCTGAAAGACGGCAAAATCCATATCGTCGCCGCACCCGGCAGCGGCAAAACCATTCTGGGACTTGAACTGATACGCGGACTCAACTCGCCTGCGCTGGTGCTCAGCCCCTCGGTCACGATCCGTCAGCAGTGGGGCGACCGCTTTGCCTCGAGCTTTTTGCCCGAGGGCGAGAACGCGGATGACTACATTTCATTCGACATCCGTCAGCCTGCCCTGCTGACCTCCATCACCTATCAGGCGCTGTACTCGGCGTGGAACAGGCAAAAGCTGAACGTCAGCGACGAGAGCGAAAGCGAACAGGCTGACTTCACGGGCTTCGATCTGCTTGAAACCGTGAAAAAAGCAGGCGTTCGCACGATCTGTCTTGACGAGGCGCACCATCTGCGCAGCGAATGGCAGCGCGCTCTGGAAGCGTTCCTCAAAGCGCTGGGCGGCAGGATCACGCTTATCGCCCTGACCGCGACCCCTCCCTACGACAGCGATCCTGCGGAGTGGAAAGCTTATCACAACATCTGCGGCGACATAGACGACGAGATCTTTGTGCCGCATTTGGTAGCGCAAAAGACGCTGTGTCCGCACCAGGATTATATCATTTTCAGCTACCCGACGAAGGAGGAGCAGGAGCAGCTTGATCTTCAACGAAGAAAAATGGAACAGGCGCTCGCGGAGTTGCCTAAGGAGCCGCTGTTTTTGCAGGCTTACGAGGCGTGCGGGATACAAAACGGAACGATAAAACAGGACGCGCTCTATGAAAAATATGACGACTTTCTGTGCTTTTTCGCGCTGATCGACAGAACCGTTCCCAACCGTGTAAGCTCACTGCCGCCGCAGCTTAACGCCGACGTCAAAGCGAAATCGCGGCAGTTCAGCCACGCTGATTTTGAACGCGCCTGTCAGCTTATCATAAGCAGTCCCGAGATATTCGGCGAATACAGCGCCGCGCTTGAAAGCAGGCTGCGTCCCATCGGCGCGATTCAGCGCGGAAGGGTCAGCTTCAGCAGCGACGGTTACGCGGAAAAAACGCTGGTATCCTCAATGGGCAAGCTGAAAAGCATAACCGATATCGCCCTTGCGGAGAACCGCAATCTGGGCGCGGAGCTGCGTATGCTGGTGCTGACGGACTACATCGGACAGGCGTATATGCCGCAGATCGGCGGCGACGCTCCGATAACCTCAATGGGCGCTGTGCAGATTTTTGAGCACCTTCGCCGCAGTTCGGTACCGGACCTGGCGGTACTGACGGGCGCAGGCGTGATCCTGCCCACCGCCGTCCTTGACCGGGCGGAGAAAATAGCGGCCGCACTGGGCTTTGGCTTTACCGCCCGTCCCACAGCCGCACCCGAATACAGCGCGGTCAACGTGGCAGGCTCCAATAAAAACAAGGTCGCGCTGGTGACCGAGGCTTTCGGTCAGGGACTGTTCCGCGTGCTCATCGGAACCAAGTCGCTGTTGGGCGAGGGCTGGGACTCACCATGCATCAACTCGCTTATCCTCGCGAGCTTTGTCGGCAGCTTCATGCTCTCCAACCAGATGCGCGGCAGAGCCATCCGCACCGATAAGAACAAGCCCGACAAAGCCTCAAATATCTGGCATCTCGTTACGCTTGACCGCAGTGAACAAAGCGCCGACAGACTTTGCGGAGCGGATTACGACACCGTATGCCGCAGATTTGACACCTTCCTTGCGCCTGCCTACAACAGCGACGTGATCGAAAGCGGTACTCAGCGGCTCGATGTGCTCAAGCCTCCGTTCGACGAAAAGGGGATCGGGCGGATAAACGGTCAAATGTATGCGCTTGCCGCCGACAGAAACGGTATGAAGCAGCGCTGGAACGCCGCTTTTCAGGCGACGGGCAGTCAGTCGCCGCAAATCGCGGACACAGACGAGATCCAAAATATCCCCCTTGTTTTTGCCGACAAGCTCAGCGGCTCGGCGTTTAAGGCGATCGCCGTTACCGCCGCGGTACTGGTCGGCGTGAACCTGCTGCTGTTTTTGCCTCTCGGAGTGCGGCTGATATTGTCGGGCGTTACCGTTCTGGCAGGGGTCCCCGTCATCATCTCCAAGATAAAGAAATCACGCGAATTTTCCTCAGCGGCAGGGAACATCGGGATACTCGCCGACGCGCTGTGCGAGACCCTGAAAAGGTGCGGCGCGATCACCTCTCCTAACTTCCGCGCAGCAGTCAGACAGGGCGTGAACGGCGTTGAGGCAGTGCCTGAAAACGGAACCACGCAGGAACAGAATCTTTTTAACGGCGCACTGGCTGAGATGCTCTCGCCGATAGAAAATCCGCGCTACCTGATTTGTCAGGGTACGGACGGCGTGATAAGCTTTGCCTGCCCCTCGGCTGTGGGAAACAAAAAGGAAAACGCGGAGATCCTCGCCGCGCTGCTAAGCAAAACGGCAAAAGATTTCCACGTTGTCTATACGCGCAGCGAGCAGGGACGGCAGACCCTGATAAAATGCAAGCGCGTCTCCGCAATCAACTCCGCCGCCCCCGTCCGCAGTAAACGGGTTCTGGTTTGATGTTATACTGTTATCAAAAAAAGCCCTGGGTGCGACCCTACGTAGTTGAGGAAAACGGTGACGGTTTTTCGCGTAACGGCGACGTTACTTATCATGCCGCCCCACAGTCCGCAAGCTGACAGCGGCGGCACGCCGCCCTCGGACGCACACATGGGTGCGTCCCTACGTAGTTGAGGAAAACGGTGATTGTTTCTCGCGTAACGGCGACGTTACTTATCATGCCGTCCCATAGTCCCCGAGCTGACAGCGGCGGCACGCCGCCCTCGGACGCGCAATGCGCGCCCCTGTTATGAAGTGACTTTTGTCAACCTGGCAAAGTAACCAAAAGTGCAAATATATAATTGTGCAAAATACCAAAGGCATGTGAAAGGAGCTGAAA
>CADASG010000103.1 GCA_902790475.1 uncultured Ruminococcus sp.
TCAGTCAAACAATGTCGGATCAACCATCACGCCTTTCGTCAGTTTTCCGGCGAGTGACGCGTTGATCAGGCGCAAAACCGATGACTCTGCGAGGTTATAGGAAAGCGGGTTGACGTTGCCGTACCAAACGATCTGATTATCTATCACGGTAAATGTCTGGTGGGATTTATCTTGGATTATATACTCAACATTCTCCAGCATCTCATTTTCATCCAATTCAGATACAATGATTATCAGCTTTACGGTTTCCGAAATTAAGGGTACTATTCTTTTCAGATATCCCGGCTTTACTGTCGGGGCAGAAATGATCACCTCTTTGTCCGCGTTGTTTATGTCATCGGAATACTTATTGAAGAAGTTACTGCTGTCATACACAAGGCTTGTTTCAGCTTGTAAGGATCCGTTCAGTACATAACCCAGTTCCGCGTAGCCACGGATTCTTTTGTGATACATTCTGTCGAGCATGGGTACGAAAATATCAGCGTAGTCGTGGACGATCACTTCTGACTTTCCCTCGTAATTACGGTGCAGTCTGCCGACATATTGCGCGAGCGTACCTTTCCAAGAGATCGGCATGGCGAGAAACAGCGTATCCAAACGAGGTTCATCAAAACCTTCTCCGACATACTTTCCGGTTGCTACGATAATCATATTATCGCTATGCGGAACAGCCTTAATTGCTTCCAGTTTCTCGCGTTTTTCTTTTGCTTTATCCTTGCCGCTGAGCAGAAACACGTTACTGTATTCGGCAGCAATCGCAGAACACAAAATTTCCGCGTGTTCTGTTCTTTCAGTCAAAACGATACAATTCCTGCCACTCTTATTTGCCACCAATACATCGTCAATTATTTTGCGGTTTCTCTCTTCATTCGCGCATAGCTTTGTGCAGATATCCTGATACCTCAAGCCACCTTCAGCTACACAGAAATCGGTGAATTCGGGAATCACATAATGAGAGAAATCTCGCTTGACAGACTGTGCCAAGGCATCGACCTGATAGCGTACCGGGCCGCACTGCATGGTGATAATTGGCTGATGACCGTCCTGACGTTTCGGCGTAGCGGTCAATCCGTAGACATATTTTGCATTGACCTCGCGCAGAATCTTCTCAAAGGTAAACGCAGATACATGATGACATTCGTCCACGATCACCATACCATAATCCTTCACAAATCCCTTGACCTCATCGCCGCTTACTACAGACTGCATGATAGCGATGTCAACAGTATTATTCAACGTATTCTTAGTGGCTCCAAGCTGACCGATATAGGAAAGCTTTTTCTGCCTGCCGCGCTTTTTCGGTTGTTCGGGCAATTTATCTTCAAAGATTAAAAACTCGGACAAAGATTTTTGCCACTGTTGCAATAACGCTGACGAATGTACCAGAATCAGGGTATTGACCTTCCTTTCGGCAATTAAGTATGACGCGACGACGGTTTTACCGAAAGCGGTCGTCGCAGACAGGATTCCGTTTTCATATTTGAGCATTTCAGCCGCCGCGAGTTGCTGTTCTTCTCGGAGCTCCCCGTTAAAGTGCAAATTAATATGATTGCCGCTGTTGCGTTTGTCCTCATAATGAATCGACGAATTTATCAGTTCCGTCAAACTGTCTTTGCAGCCCCTCGGAATACAGAGGTATTGTCCTGCTTCCTCGGAAGCATCAATCACACGCGGCTTATTATATACCGGCAACCGCATTGCTTGACTCTTATAGAAATCGGGATTCTTGAATGCCGCAAGACGCTTAATTTTGTTCAAAGCCTTTTGCAATATTCCTTTCTTCTCGATGTACAAAAGATTTGCTTCCACCACATTAACAACAGGCGGAAAGTCAAAGGCAGACAGCGGATTTTCATACTTCTTTTCCCAAGGTTTTTCCTGCTCTTCTATCAATTCTCCGAGCTCATTTTGAACACGAAGTTTGGAAAGGTAGCTGTCGACCTCCTCAGCAGTTATCCTTTGGATTTGATAGAGATATTCCCATTGGTCGTGATAAGAATTGAAATCATCATCCACAAATTCAGAATATTGCTCTTTGCGCGCTCTGCCCTGTAGTGGTAAGGCGATCAGGTTGCCGAATCCGCCTTTGGGCATGGTGTCCTGATTCGGAAACATTCTGTCATAAGAGCTCAACTTGATTTCATGTCGTTCTTCCATTGCTTTTGTCAAAATGGCACTGCCGAATTTTCTTGCCGTTGAAGCCGGAAGCGGTTCAGAGAAGAACAGCCACACATGCGCACCGTTTCCGGAACGCGAACGTTCTACCGCTATAGGAATATCAAATGATTTGCAAACCGATCTGACGGCAGATACATCCTCCTGCCAACTCTCATCGTCAAAATCAATGGCGAGGAATTTGGTAGTTTCATCAGGCAGCATCACATAAGTACCGATCACATCACGACAATATCCATCGTCGCCCTTCAAATGATAATAAATGACACTGTCGTTTACCGCTGTAAAGCTCTTGTTTGGGCAACTGTTGCACTTGTATTTCTTCTTGTCACAAACGCCTGTCACCCACTCGTTAGCGCAGGCAGGGACATAGCCGCTTTTGCCTGTTTTGGTATTGAAAAAACGCTTGGCGTATACATCTTCCCTACCGATGAATAAGGATTTGAACAACTTGATTTTTTGATTCGGTGAGGCGTATTTATTGAACGCTGTTTTATGTTTCTCCGCGCTGCCTTGCCACATTTCCGCATCGCAGATAAAAGAACAGCCATGCTCATCCTCACAGAGCACAGCTATTCTGTCGGTTGTCAATTCTTTTATGGTTTTGATGAAGCGATATTCTTTTCCATTGATGATAGTTTTTGGATTCATAGTATTCCCTTACTTCTAAGATTATAGTTCCAAACTGTTTTTGTTCAACAAAAACCGGCGGATACCCATTGTTACGATACCCATTTCATCCCTGCGTGGCTTTATATTATCCTTAACAACAATTATTTTTTTGAACGAATCTCCGATCGCGTTTAGCGGACGTTCTTCCTGCTTTCTTTTTTCGTCAGTCGGCATTGCAAACGCGGATTGGATATAATACTTTTCGCTTCCTTTTGTCGCGACAAAGTCAACCTCCAAATGCTTTTTTTCGGTTTTATTTTCGGTGTTTTTGCCGAAAACCTCCACCAGTCCGACATCTACGCGATACCCTCTGATTCGGAGCTCATTGTATATAATGTTCTCCATAATGTGGTTTTCTTCTGTTTGCCGAAAATTCAGTCTGGCATTACGAAGTCCGACGTCCTCAAAATAGAACTTTGTCGGTGAGCCAATATATTTTCTCCCCTTTATATCATATCTGACTGCCTTGCTGACCAAAAAAGCGTCCGTCAAATAGTCGATATACTTTTTCAGGGTTTTATCACTGATGGTCTTGTTTTTGACACTTTTAAATGTCTTTGACAGCTTTAGCGGATTTGTCAGCGAACCAACGGCAGAAGCGAGAATATCCACCAACTCATCCAATTCCTCACGATTACGGATCTTGTGGCGGTCGATGATATCCGACAAGTACACCTTTTGAAACAGATTGATCAAATACTCTGCTTTTTCCTCATCGGTCTCGCGCGTCAAAATCAACGGCAATCCGCCGTAAGTATAATAGTCCTCCCATGCACCCTCCTCGCTGCCCGGATACGCCGAGCAAAACTCACGAAAAGACAACGGATACATCCGTATTTCATCACCGCGTCCGCGGAACTCAGTAATAACATCGGAAGAGAGGAACTTTGAATTGCTTCCTGTTGCATAAACATCTGCGTTCCGAATATGCAAAAGGCTGTTCAGCACATCTTCAAACTCGCTCAGCAGTTGTACCTCGTCAAGAATAATATAATACGTTTCTTTGTCTTTGATACGATCTTTCAGGTAAGCAAGCATTTGATCCGGATCACGAAGCTCCTTGTTGCTGCGGTCATCCAGCGCGACCTCAATAATATGATCCTCGGCAACGCCTTTTTCAATCAAATAATTGTGAAACAGATTAAACAAAAGATAGGATTTTCCGCATCTGCGAACGCCTGTAACAACTTTTATCAAACCGTTATTTTCCCGACGAATCAAACGATCTAAATACAAATCTCTTTTTATTTCCATAACACACCTATTTCTAAAAATGTTGTATTTACACCCTTTTTCGTAATATATTATATATTGTTTCCTTAATCATGTCAAGTATTCATAAATCAAACAGCGCCGCTAGCTGAAATCAATCAACCTGCGACACTGTTTCATTATACCGCCAGCGAATATTGATATGTAACCTTTTCAACCTGTCCCCTCTCACACCACGAACTCCGCATAAAACCTATTTGTCGTACGTGCCACATGACGTTGAAAGTTGGAAAACTTACGAGAAATGGAATAAAAAGGTATTTATTCAGCAATGGATCATCCGCTGCATGCGCCGCAATCAAAGCAGCCGTTGCAAAGGATTTTAAAGGAACAGGTGTCGCATTTTTTCGCCCAATGCGGCATATATAAATCTTCCTCCGGGATCAGATTTCCGAAGCTGTCCCTGAATGCAAAGTGCAGTTTCCTGCCCTGATAGCTTATGCCCGAACGAAATGCCTGCAAATTTTGCAGGCGTTTGCTTTCGTTTTTGTACTCCCTGCCGTCCTTGATAAAGGTCGTTCCGGTTTCCATAAAACAAAACGTAATATCCCGCGATGCGCATTCTTCTCTCAGCGCCTTTATCCAATCAAAATCACATGGTCGTGCGCCACCGTAGTTTTCTCCGCCGCAGGCGACCTGCTCGATCTGTCCGCTGTCAAGGTATTTGCCTATCGTGACAGCTTCCAACAGCGGAGCGCAGTACACGCCCTTGTGCTTGAAAGGCAGCTCCAAAAGCAGCGGGAGCCTTTCGTCTGCCCTGCGCTGTGTTTCGCATGTCACGTTCAGAAATATATTTTCCCAGCCGTCTCCCCAATCCTCCGGCAAGCATTTTCTGATCCTTTCCGGTCTTTTGGTCAAAAGAAGAAAAACGACGTCACATCTCTCGCGCATGATATTCCACGCCTCGTCCCGCCATTCATCTGCTTCCTCCAGAAAGAAATCAGAGGTCATGCAGACACTGAGCATTTCACCGCTTTGTATCTTATACTGCTTTTCTGTCCTTTGACAACGGATATCTGAATCCGGTCTTTGTTTTATAGACCTCCGCAGCGTTCTTTCCACGGAGCCTGTCCGAATAGTATACATAGCAATTCTGACAGCCTTCACTGCATTTGATACATCCG
>CADASG010000104.1 GCA_902790475.1 uncultured Ruminococcus sp.
AAATCTTCCTCACTGATAAAACTTAAATTCCACATCATATTTCCTCCAAAGCCTTTTTGATTTGTTTTGCGATATCATAAGCCAAATTGACAGGTACAGCGTTACCGACCTGTTTATATTGCGAACTGACGCTGCCCTTGAACACCCATTCATCGGGAAAACTCTGACAGCGGGCGTTCTCCCGAATGGTAAACGGACGCGCTTCCAACGGGTGGCAGCGATCTGTTTGCTTTTGACTCGGAGAGGTCAGAACCGTAAGCGACGGCTCGTCAAGACTTAATCTGCGAAGTATGCCTGTTCTGCCGCCTTCCATATG
Organism: uncultured Ruminococcus sp.; assembly: GCA_902790475.1. GTDB lineage: Bacteria > Bacillota > Clostridia > Oscillospirales > Acutalibacteraceae > Ruminococcoides. The sequence goes on from CADASG010000104.1 coordinate 317, forward strand.
CCAGCAGCTTTTCATATACTCTTTCGCAATATCCTCGGGGATATCTCTCCAGTATCCTCCGGGCGGTACCAACTCAAATATTTTACGTTTATATTCCGAATAGGGTGTTCCCTCGCTCTCGGGACAATCCAATAAAATATCCCTTAAAACAGGCTTGTACTCATGGGGCTTTGGAAACTCAAACCGGATTTTGTCAAGTAAATCATTTCGGATTCCTATTGTAATTAAACGCTCTCTTTTTTGTGCAACACCATAGTCCCATGCGTTCAAAACCTTCCTTTGAATGGAATATCCTGTACTTTCAAATATATCTGTTATGGTTTTATATGTACGCCCCTTATCGTGAGTCAACAAGCCTCTGACATTTTCAAACAAAAACATTTTCGGCTGAAGCTGCTCTAAGAACTTTGCGTAGTGATAAAACAACGTGCCTCTGGCATCTTCCAGACCCAGTCGCTTACCGGCATATGAAAAACTCTGACAAGGAGCACCGCCGGACAGTAAATCAAGTTCCCCTTTTTGAAGATTGAAGTATTCCTTCAAATCCAAACAAGATATATTTGCGATATCATCGTTGATAACGCGCCATTCCGGTCTGTTTGCCCACCGGCGCCGGCGAACAGCTCTATGGTTTTCGGCTTTTTTACTTCCTTTTTCGGCTTGACGATTTCTATAATATCACCGATATTGCAATCAAGTACAGTACAAATCTTTTCAATGCTGTCAAATGAGATCGTTTCGTTCTTTCCCATCCGAGCCATAACATTAAAGCTGATTCCTGCCGCTTCTTTTAAGTCGGTTTTATTCATATTTCTGTCAATTAGTAATTTCCATAAGTTATTATAGCAAACAGCCATAACAACACCTCACATCTTGGATAATTCTGGTTTATCAAATTATAGCATTATTTTCAGATTATTTCAAGAGCATCTCACGATTTCGTTAGATTATCTCAGGAAGGACTAAATAAAGCAAAAAAATAGCGGCAGAGGTAATCCTGCCGTTGTTCTCTGTTTGAGTAAACCTATATCGAGTATTCGGTTTTCTGAAATAGTAATATATTCTCTAATCTGCTTTCTTTCCCGCCTGCTCCATTAATTTAATCATCAATTCTCTGAACAGTTCTGTGCATTCCTCGTCTATATAAGTGAGCTTCCCTATCTGCTCTGTAACCGTATCTGTAATATTTTCCATTGAAAGTGCTTCATGCTGACAGTCGTTAACCTCTTCCCGTATGGCTTGAAGCATAGACGCTACAGCAACCTCTCCCGGCTGTTCTCCGTTGTCGATATGTTTCTTGATATCCCGAAGGATAGCAAGAAACACGCTCTTGATTTTCTCTATTTCGGCTTCATGGACGCCCAGCTTTTGAGCGTTCAAAAATTGCATATCGTGTCTCGCCTCCGCTCGGTTCTCCGGGCGGTTTTTCATTATGTCGGACAAGGGAGGGGTTGCAAAATCGATAATCTGATTACGAGCTGCAATTCCCAATTTTGCCGTGTCTTGAAAGTAAATCCGTATCAGGCTAATCAGATACGGAAAGCTTTTATGCTCCAACAGACGATTGAGGATTTCCACATCCACCGTTCCGGTCACAATTCCTCTCACGGCATTCTCGGACAAGCCAAGCTCCGATATGTCATAGCTTTTGCGAACGCTGATATTTGATAAGCCCAGTATGTAATCGGTAGATACCTTAAACTCATTGGCAACGGCTATCAGAATATCACTGTTGACCGTCTTTGTTTCACCGCTGACAATGCGGCTCAACTGCGGAGCGGAAATCCCTATCCTTTTTGCCAGTTCCTTTTGTGTGATATGGTTGCCGTTGCACAAATCGGAAATTCGTTGTCCGGGTGTTCCGGGTAATAAAGCCATCTCTGCGCCTCCTACGTTTTTTCCATATTATACAGCAAAATTGCAAAAATGTTACTCGAACGCTGTCGAATGAGCAGAAATTGCAATTATCGCAAGATTACGGGTTTTTATAATTTTTCGTGTAGACTTAAGGTAGTTTATCGATAAACTAAGCTCTGAAAACTGAATGACCGTCCGGAAGGGATATCATCGGCAGGAGAAGTATTGCATTCAGCGTACCAATGCAGTGATACGGTTCGAGAGAATCAGGATAACGGCTTTCGGGTAAAATGGCGAACTAACTTCATCCCTTACGGAGTAAAGGGCGCACTTCTATACATCATCTGACGATTTTGTATGTGCGTTCCTGCGAGGCTGCTTTGTCTCGAATAAGCATCCGTTCGCGCTGCTCCGTACAAGGGAATCCCTTGCGCCGCTTATGCGGCTAACCCAATTTTTGAAAGGAGTGAAAATCTGAGCAAAACACCGGCACAGTTACAACAGAAGCATGACGAACTCACAGCGCAGTTAGAACAGGAAAAACGGAAGCTGAGATTGCTTGAAAACAGAAAATCCTATCTCGAAAGCGTCTCCCGCAGGCAACGCGCCCATCGGCTCATTACACGCGGTGCGGCTATTGAGAGCGTTGTGCCTGAGCTAAAAATCCTCACAGAGCAGGAATTCTTCGCATTGGCAGAGCAGATTTCTCTTTTGCCGTCAGTGCGGGAAGTCGTCAATCTCTCGGTTGAAAATCACAATGACAGAAAGGACGGCGGCTGATTATCGCGCTCTATCATTTCTGCGTAAAACAAATCAAGCGCAGCGCGGGTCAAAGCGCGATTGCAAGCGCCGCCTACCGCGCGGGAGAACGGCTTTACAGCGATTACTACGGCGAGTACAGCGACTACACAAGAAAAGGCGGTGTTATCCATTCCGAAATCTTCCTGCCACCGAACGCTCCGCCGGAGTATCAAGACCGAGAAACCTTGTGGAATGCGGTCGAACACGCGGAAAAGCACAAGAAAGCGCAGCTCGCATACAGCTTCGATATCGCCCTGCAAAACGAATTGTCTATGGAGGAAAATATCGAGCTTGCGAGAGAATTTGTTCAGCAATGTCTTGTCAGCAAAGGCATGATTGCAGATCTTGCCGTACACCAACCCGATAAATCAGACGGCGGTATTTCTAATCCGCATTTCCATGTGATGACGACCATGCGTTCGCTCAATCCCGACGGAACATGGGGCGCAAAACAACGGCGCGAATATCTTCTTGACGATAGCGGTAAACCCGTTCTCGATAAAAACGGCAAACCGAAATTCAACGCTGTTCCTACCACCGATTGGGGGCAACCCGAAACCTTGGAGGAATGGCGCAAAGCGTGGTGCGAGATGGTCAACAACGCTTTTGAAGAGAAAGGTCTTGACGTCCGTATCGACCACCGTTCCTATGAGCGGCAAGGGCTTGACCTGATTCCAACGGTTCACGAAGGTCCTTCTGTCCGTCAAATGGAATCAAAAGGAATCGTGACCGATAAGGGCGAGCTAAACCGTTGGATAAAAGCCACCAACCGTTTGCTTTCCGAAATCAAAGGCAGAATCAAATCTCTTTTTTCATGGATTGCCGAAGTCAAGGAAGAACTGTCAAAATCGGAAACGCCGAATCTTGTCAATATACTGAGCGACTGCTACAGCGAACGAAATGCCGCCGCTTACAGTCAAAGAGGGAAAACGTTGAATCTGAAAGAGTATTCGGAAACAGTGAATTACCTCCGCGACAACAATATTTTCAGCATAGAGGAACTGCAATCGCGCTTATCGGATGTAAACGCTTCATTTAATACGTTGAGCGACAGCTTGAAAGCAAAATCAGCCCGCATGAAGGAATTGCAGGAGCTGATAAGGCAGGGTGAAAACTATTTCTGCCTGAAACCTGTTCATGACGAGCTGAACGGTATAAAGTGGAAAAAGCAGCGTGAGCATTTCAAAGCCGACCATGATTCCGAACTGCGTTTATTTTATCTCGCCCGACGTATCCTGCGGGAAAAGCTAAGCGGTAAACCCGTCACTGTTAAGGATTGGCAGCGCGAATATGAATCTCTGAAAGCGGAATACGCAGAACTCTCAAAGCAGTACAAGCCACTTCGGGACGAACTGATCAAATTGCGCGGCGTACAGTATCATGTGAACCGCGTTTTATCGGAGCACACGGAAGAACGCCTGCCGCAAGCAAAGACACACGAAGGGAGGTGAATAATGCGGACAGCACAGAGAAAACAACGGAACAAATCCGAAAATCTCTCGAGGTTTATCAAAAGGGCGGCGTAAAGAACAGCATTCGCAACTGCGTGACGGTTCTTCAACAAGACCCTCAGCTTCAAGGTGCAATCAGCCTGAATCTGTTGTCGGAACAGGTGAATATCATCAAGCCGATGTGGTGGAAACGCAGCAGTGATTCGCTGACCGATATGGATATGAATTATCTTCTGCTTTATTTGGAAGAAAAGTACGGTCTCACAAGCGAGAAAAAGGTTTTCAGCGCGATCAAGATCGTCGCTAACGAAAACCGTTGTCATCCTATCAGAGAATATCTGGACTTTCTGCGCTGGGACGGTACATATCGAATCCGTTACGCGCTGCACCGATTCTTGGGCGCGGATATTGACGAGTACAACTATCAGGCTTTACGGCTGTTTATGCTGGGAGCTATCCGCCGCGTTTTTCATCCCGGCTGCAAGTTCGAAATCATGCTCTGCTTGGTAGGCGGACAGGGAGCCGGAAAATCAAGCTTCTTCCGCCTGCTTGCGGTCAAAGACGACTGGTTCTCCGACGACCTGAAAAAGCTGGACGACGAAAACGTTTACCGAAAGCTGCAGGGACATTGGATAATTGAGATGTCGGAGATGATCGCGACAGCCAACGCCAAAAGCATTGAAGAAATCAAGTCGTTTTTGAGCCGTCAGAAGGAGACCTATAAGGTACCCTATGAGACGCACCCTGCCGACAGGCTGCGGCAATGCGTGTTCGGCGGCACGACCAACCGTCAGGATTTTCTGCCTCGCGACCGCACAGGCAACCGCCGTTTTCTTCCCGTAACAGTCTATCCCGAACGCGCGGAGGTTCATATTCTGGAAAATGAACATGCTTCAAGAGCTTATATCGACCAGATGTGGGCTGAGGCTATGGTAATCTACCGCAGCGGAAATTACCGTTTGTCTTTCAGCGACGAGATGAACCGTTACCTGACGGAACACCAACAGGACTTCATGCAGGAAGATACGCAGGCGGGTATGATTTACGCTTTCCTTGAAGATTTTGAGGGAGACAGAGTGTGCTCAAAGCTGCTCTATGAGGAGGCGCTGGGTCATACCAATCCGCCCGCCGATTGGGAAACACGCAGTATCTGCGAAATCATGAACACGGGAATCGCCAACGGTTCGATCAAAGGCTGGACAGCTCACAAAAGCCCAAAGCGGTACGGTAAATACGGCTCCCAGAAGGGCTGGGAACGCACCGACAAAACAACCGCTAACCGTGGTTGACGAGGGAGTTCACAGTCAAAAATGCAGAGACGTTCTGCATTTAGGAGCTATGTAAACCATGTAAACCACAATTTCAGAAAAAATATAAAAGTAATATATAAGGAACGCCCGGAGATCGATTTCAAAGTCTTTTCGCTTGGTTAACGTTATCCGGTTTACAGCGGTAAGCACGGAATTTAAAACGAAATCACTGTCAACCCCAACATGGTTTACAAGTTGTACAAGGACATGGTTTACACTTTTACAAGTGCAAAATTGTCAAATTTTATTCTCATGGTGTTGGTCGTAAC
>CADASG010000105.1 GCA_902790475.1 uncultured Ruminococcus sp.
TACTTAATCCGACACATAACCTCAGGCGGTGCGCCACCTTCTCCCAAGAGAAGGCTTTTCGTTCATCGTCAAACGTAAAGATACTTTCTATCAACAAACGGACGGAAACAACGTAGGCACAACGGGCTTGCAATGCAAGCCCCTACAGGTTGAAACGCTAACGTATTGTTGTGTCGCACGGTTATTGCATTTCCAAAACATGTCATTCCGCCTTGAATTATGCGGCATGCCTAAATACAAGAGGCAGGCAAAAACGCCTGCCTCCGTAATATTATCGCAAGCCGAAATCAGTTGTTGATCAGCTTATCCTCGTCGGACCAGCTGTACAGCTTTCTGACTTCCTCACCGATCTTCTCGGCAGGAGCCTCGGCAGCCTGCTTTCTCATAGCGCGGAAGTGCGCCTGACCGCCGGCGGGAGACATGTCGAGCAGGAAGTCCTTAGCGAAGGAACCGTCCTGAATGTCGGAGAGGATCTGCTTCATAGCCTTTTTGGTGTCCTCGGTGATGATCTTGGGACCTGTGATGTAGTCGCCGTACTCTGCGGTGTTGGAGATGGAATATCTCATGCCTGCAAAGCCTGACTGATAGATCAGGTCAACGATGAGCTTCATCTCGTGGATGCACTCAAAGTAAGCGTTTCTGGGATCGTAGCCTGCCTCGCACAGAGTCTCAAAGCCTGCCTGCATCAGAGCGCAAACGCCGCCGCACAGTACAGCCTGCTCGCCGAAGAGGTCGGTTTCGGTCTCGGTTCTGAAGGTGGTCTCGAGCACGCCTGCTCTTGCGCCGCCGATACCGAGCGCGTAAGCCAGAGCCTTTTCCTTAGCCTGACCGGTAGCATCCTGAGCTACAGCCACAAGACAGGGAACGCCCTTGCCTGCCTGATACTCGCTGCGAACGGTGTGACCGGGACCCTTGGGCGCGATCATAGTAACGTCAACGTCGGCAGGGGGTACGATCTGACCGAAGTGGATAGCAAAGCCATGCGCGAACATCAGCATGTTGCCTGCCTCAAGGTTGGGCTCGATGTCCTTCTTGTACATAGCCGCCTGCTTCTCGTCGTTGATAAGGATCATGATGACGTCAGCCTTCTTGGCAGCCTCGGCAGCGGTGAATACCTCAAAGCCCTGAGCCTCAGCCTTTGCCCATGACTTACTGCCCTCGTAAAGTCCGATGATAACGTTGCAGCCGCTCTCTTTAAGGTTGAGCGCGTGAGCGTGACCCTGGGAACCGTAACCGATGATGGCGATAGTCTTGCCCTCGAGGAGCGCAAGGTCACAATCGGACTGATAATAAATCGGTGCCTTCATGTTTTCTTTGTAATCTTTCATGTTGAATTTCCTCCTTGCCGCAAGCGGCGTATTAATATATTGAATGTATATTGAAAGCTTATACCGAAACCGCGGCGTTTCCGCGGTCGATGGCGATGGTGCCCGTGCGGACGATCTCGCGTATACCGTAGGGCTTGAGCATGTCGATCAGCGTCTTGACGCGTGCGGAGGTTTCGCAGTACTCCACCGTCACGCAGTCGGGAGCGGCGTCAACGATCTTTGCCTGCATTATCTCGGCTGTTTTGATGATCTCCGCACGCTTGGAGGCGGCGCAGTGGACCTTTATCAAAATCAGCTCGCGGCTGATGAACTCTCCGTCGTTGAGGCGCTTTACCTTGATGACGGGGATCACCTTGTTGAGCTGCTTTTCGAGCTGCTCTACCACATACTCGTCGCCGTTGGCTACTATGGTGATGCGCGACACGTTCGGGTCGGCGGTAACGCCGACAGCCAGCGAATCTATGTTAAAGCCGCGCCGTGAAAACAGGCCTGAGATCTTGGAAAGCACGCCTGCCTGATTTTCTACTAAAATGGATAATGTATACTGCATACTGTCACCTCAAATCGACGGCGTATCGGGATAAACATTGCAGACAAGGATAAACGGCTTGTCCGATTTCACCATGCCCTTTATGATCTCCTCGGCTTCCTCGTTGGAGTTCGCTTCGGCGTGGTCAATGCCATATGCCTCGGCGATCTTCAAAAAGTCGGGATCTCCCTCCAATATCGTAGCGCTGTGGCGCTTGTTGTAGTTAAAGTCCTGAAGCTCGCGCACCATGCCCAAACGGTGGTTGCGCATGATGATGATCTTGATGGCGAGCTTATGCCCTGCGATCGTGGCGAGCTCGTTCATGCCCATCTGGAAGCTGCCGTCGCCGCACACCACAACTACGTCGCGTGTGGGACGGGCGAGCTTTGCGCCGACCGAAGCAGGAATGGAATAGCCCATGGTGCCCATACCGCCCGTTGTGAGGAACCTGCCCTCGCGTATGCGGAAGTTATTGGCGCACCAGATCTGGTTTTGTCCGACGTCGGCAACCAAAATCGCCTTGCTGCGCAGCATGGCGCTGAGCTTGCTCACCAGCGTGCGCGGCTCCACAAAGCCGTCGAACACGGGAGGCTCGCGAAACAGCTCCTTTTTCCACGTCTTGACGGTTTCCTGCCACTGACGCGGCACCTGATAGTCGCCGATCTCCTCGATCAGCATATTCATAACGTTTTTCATATCGCCGACTATCGGTATCTCGGTTTTAACGTTTTTGCCGATTTCCGCAGGGTCGATGTCGATATGGATAACGGTGTTGTTTTCGCTCATTTGGTGAGGCGCGGCAACGGCTCTGTCGCCTAAACGCGCACCGCATACGATAACAAGATCCGCCTCAAACAGCGCACGGTTAGCCACGCGCTTGCCGTGAGTGCCGAGCATACCGAGATACATCTCGTGCTCGCTGGGCATAACGCCTATGCCCATCATCGTGGAGATAACGGGGATACGCGTTGAGTCGGCGAATTTTCTGAATTTCGGCTTGACTCCCGAGAGCAGCACGCCGCCGCCCGACACTATCAGCGGCCGTTTGCTGTTTTTGATAGCGTCCACCGCGCGCTTGACCTGAATGGCGTGACCCTTGGTGTTGGGTTTGTAGCCCGGGATACTCACCTTGTCGGGATAAACGAATTCTTCTATTTCATTTTGCTGGATATCCATGGGGATATCAATGAGCACGGGACCCTTTCGTCCCGTGGAAGCGATGTGGAACGCCTCCTTGAACACCCTCGGAAGATCCTCGGTTTTGTTGACGATGTAGCTGTGCTTTACAAACGGCTCGCACGCGCCCGTTATGTCAGCCTCCTGGAACACGTCTCTGCCCAGCAGGTCGCTGCGCACCTGACCCGTGATCGCCACAAGAGGGATCGAGTCGGTATAGGCGGTGGCGATGCCTGTGATAAGGTTGGTCGCGCCCGGACCCGAGGTCGCCACGCAAACGCCGGGCTTACCGCTGCATCGCGCGTAGCCGCTTGCCGCGTGCGCCGCGTTCTGCTCTTGACGAACCAGCACATGCTTGATATCAGAATCGTATAATTTATCGTAGAAAGGGCAAATGGTCGCGCCGGGATACCCGAAAATCACCTTTATACCCTCGGCTTCAAGACATTTCACCATGATTTCAGCTCCGCTTATCATGCCGTTGTCCCTCCTTGCTCGTTTTTCGCGCGAACGACGCTCCGTTCACGTTTAAATTATATTATACTACATTTGTTTTCCGTTGTAAAGGAAAAATTACACACAATTTTTGGCTCGCGTACTTCACGTCGGGTATTTTGGTAACGTCGGCGTTTCGCGGGATAGAATCCATCAACGGGAAACTGTGAGGGCAATGGAAACAACTTTTCCTATTGATGTCATTTCGAGCGGTCGGCGTAAGCCGAATTCGCGTCAGCGAATAGCCGAGAAATCTCCCTGATAGGGAACAATGCTGCGTCGCCGAAGGAGATTTCTCCGCGCGTTTTTTGGCTCGCGTACTTCACGTCGGGTGTATTGGTAACGTCGGAGTTTCGCGGGACAGAATAAAAATATCGGAAGTTATGAGGGCAATGGAAATAACGTTTACATAGTCAATGTTTTCCTTAACTGAGTAGGGGCGCGCATTGCGCGTCCGCAGTTGACGCTCTAAACGTTTCACTCCTATCGACACTCAGACAGGAAAACAACGTCGGCACAACGGGCTTGCAATGCAAGCCCCTCCTATATCCGCAAGCTGACCACCGACGCCGCACTCTTCACCGTACTCTCCGAGTGCTACCACACAGAAAAATAACCCCAAAAAGCTGTAACAAAACCCCGGCACGGACTTCCGCGCCGGGGTTTAAATTTATGCAGACAAATAGTTTTACGATCCTATTTGTCGGAGGCTTCTTTAAATGGAATACCGTTCTGCTGTGCGTAAGTCTGTGCGGCGGAGCCGTTTTCTCCGCAAAGTTTAAAGTCGTCTGAAACAACCTCCTGCGAGTCCTCCTCGCCGTTCTCCTTCAATATATCCTCTACGATATAACCAAATGCTTTTTTGCCGATCGTTTTAACGGTAGACGGAACGGTCACGCTTTTGAGTCGGTCGCAGTTATAAAAATCCCCGTCATAAATCTCCGTAACATTGTCCGGGATCGTTACTTCCGAAAGGATATTACACGCAAACGTCCGCCCGCCGGAGGATTTGACCGGAAACACGGTGACCGATTCCATCGAGGTATAGGCAAAGCACTCCTTGCCGAGCACCAGCTCGGGATTGGGATCGATGCGGAACTTTTCGAGGAGGGTATTGGAAAAAGCGTTATCGCCGATATAGACAACGCTGTGGGGGATCGCGATATCAGTTAATTTATAGCAGTCAAAGAACGCATTTGCCTCTATCCGCTTCAGTGTTGAGGGAAGCTTGACCGTCTGAAACGAACAACCATCAAACGCGCTCTTCCCGATTATCTCCAAGCCCTCGGGAAGCGTGATCTCACTCACGTCCGAGTCTGCATGTATAGGGTTTACAAGGAAAGTCTCTTCGCCGATTTCCGTCACCTTTTTGCCGTCAAGCTCCGCAGGCACCGTAACAGACGTGCTGCTGCCTGTATATTTAGTGATTTTAATCTTGCCGTCTCCGATAAGCTTGTATTGAAAATCACTATTGCTTTTGGGCGCCGCCGGTTTTGAGCAAGCCGTCGCGGACAGTATAATAAACACCGCCGCGAATATAAAACATACTGTCTTTTTCATATACATCTTCCGTTTGTTTTGCTTAGTGGGTAGTTTATTCAGGCAATACCGCATAATTCAGGTGTGCGGATTGCGCAGTAAGATTTTTCGTCAGGTTGTACAAATAAATTGAGGTAAGGCTGTCGCCTTGCCGATGTTGCCTTCATTAATTTACAGGCAATGGGAGGCTATGATCCTGCCTATTCGCTCTATGTCGCACTGTCCCATGAACTCAAAGCTGACCTTGCCAAGACCGCTGAACCACAGCGTCAGCTCACAGTCGATGTCCATCACGCCTGCGGTCTCCACCGAAAACGAGGTGATCTTTGAGTAGGGCATCGTGGTATAGTCGCGCTTTTTGCCCGTCATGCCCTGCACGTTGACGGCGATAGCGCGCTTGTCGGTGAACACCACGCAGTCGCGCACGCTTTTGTAGGCAGAAAGCACCTGCTCGCCGTCGATCAGCATTGAAGCTACTGCTTTTTCGCCTTCCTCGGGCTTCACCTGTCTGAGTTTAAGAAAGCTGCTGTTGTTAAAATCGATCATGTTAATTCTCCTTTAGGCAGTCGGTAAAACCGCGCGGCGTTTTGCGCGGTGATATCCAGCAATTCCTGCGCGCTCATTCCGCGCAGCTCGGCGATTTTTTCGGCGGCATAGGATATCTTTGAGCTGTCGTTGCGCTTGCCGCGAAAGGGTACGGGCGCCATGTAGGGCGCGTCTGTTTCGAGCAGCAGGCGGTCTATAGGTATCTCGGCGGCAACCTCTACGCTTTGACGGGCGTTTTTGAACGTCACCACGCCGCCTAAGCTGATACAGCAGCCCAGCCGCACTGCCTCGCGCATAAGCTCGGCGCTGCCGGAAAAGCAGTGTACCAGCGCGTTGGGGCGGTATTTTCGCAGCAGGTCAAATACATCGCCGTGCGCCTCTCTGTCGTGTACCACAAGAGGCATATCCAGATCAAGACTGAGCCTGATCTGCTCCTCAAACACGCGCAGCTGGAGCGGCTTCGGAGTATCCCAGTGATAGTCCAGCCCCGTTTCGCCGACCGCGACCACCTTTGGATGTTCGGTCAGCGCGGCAAGCTGCTCGAGATAATCGTCGGGTACGTCGTCCAAGTTCTCGGGATGAAAGCCGACTGCGGCGTAGCAGTGAGGATACCGCTCGGCAAGCTCTATAACGCCGCGTGCGGTTTTCAGATCGACCGCGTTGTTGACGATGCCGCACACGCCCATTTCGGGCAGGGCTGCAAGCAGCTCGTCACGATCCTCGTCGAACCACGCATCGTCATAGTGCGCGTGCGAATCAAAAATATTATGATAACTCATCGGCTGACCCTTTTATCAGGATATCTGCCAGCCTGCCGGCAGGTCGGGCGAGACCTCGATCAGCTTGAGCTCGTCGCCGTGACATGCCGAAAGGATCATGCCGCGGCTCTCCACGCCGCAGAGCTTTACGGGGTTGAGGTTTGACACGAACAGAACCTTTCTGCCGACGAGCTCTTCGGGCTGATAATACTGCGCTATTCCGCTGACGATGGTGCGCTCTCCTGCGCCGTCAAAGACCGTGAATTTCAGCAGCTTCTTTGACTTTTTGACCTTTTCGCAAGCCTTTACCTCACCCACGCGGATATCGCATTTCGCGAAGTCGTCTATGCCGATCTTCTCGATACTCTCCAAATCGAGCTTTTCTTCAACTTCCTCTATCGCCTGCTCACTCTCGGAGGCTGCCTTCTGCATCGCGATGATCTCTTCCTCAAGCTTCTTTGGGTCGATACGGGCGAACAGCGGTACCGCCTGTCCGAGCACTGTGCCGGGCTTGTATGCGCCAAACTCCTTTAAGCTCTCGTAATCCGCGTCGGGACAGCTGATCTGATTCAGGATCGCCTTGTTGGTGTCGGGCATGAACGGTTCGATCAGCACCGCGATACAGCGGATGCTCTCGAGCAGATTGTAGAGGACAGTGCCCAGGCGAGGCTTGTTCTCCTCGTCCTTGGCGAGCGCCCACGGCGCGGTCTCGTCTATATATTTGTTGCAGCGCTTGGCAAGGCTGATGACCGCCTCCACCGCGTCGCTCATGTGGAAGATATTGATTGCGTCGTCCACCTTTTTAACGGTGTCGAGGCAGTACTGTTTAAGCTCTTCGTCAAGCGGCTCCTCCGTAACGGGAGCCTGTACGATCCCGTCGAAGTATTTGTTGTTCATTGCCACGGTGCGGTTGACGAGGTTGCCCAGAGTGTTCGCGAGGTCTGAATTGAAGCGCTCCACGATCGTTTCATAGGTAGCGGAGCCGTCGTTTGCAAAGGGCATTTCGCTGAGCAGATAGTAGCGCACCGCGTCAACGCCGATCAGCTTTACGAGCTCGTCGGCATAGATCACGTTGCCGCGGCTCTTGCTCATCTTGTCCTCGCCGAACAGCAGCCACGGGTGTCCGTAGACCTGCTTGGGAAGCGGCTCGCCGAGCGCCATGAGCATGATAGGCCAGTAGATCGTGTGGAAGCGAACGATGTCCTTTCCGACGATGTGAGCGTCGGCAGGCCAGTACTTTTTATACAGCTCGGAGCTTCCGTCGGGGTCGTAGCCGATGGAGGTGATATAGTTTGAGAGCGCGTCTATCCACACATAGACCACGTGATCATCGTCGAAATCCACGGGAATGCCCCACTTGAAGCTGGTGCGAGACACGCACAGATCCTGCAGACCGGGCTTGATGAAGTTGTTGAGCATCTCTTTTTTGCGGCTTTCGGGATAGATAAAGTCGGGATGGGACTCGATGTATTCCTCGAGCTGCTTTTGATACTTGGAAAGCCTGAGGAAGTAAGCCTCCTCCTTCATGGGCTTGACCTCTCTGCCGCAGTCGGGGCATTTGCCGTCAACAAGCTGGCTCTCTGTCCAGAAGCTCTCGCACGGCGTGCAGTAAAGTCCCTCGTAGCTGCCCTTGTAGATGTCGCCCTGCTCGTAAAGCTTCCTGAAAATCTTTTGCACGGTCCGCTCGTGCTTTTCGTCGGTAGTGCGGATAAAGTAGTCGTAGGAAGTGTTCAGCACATCGCAGATGTCGCGGATCTCACCGGCGACCTTGTCAACGTACTCCTTGGGCGTGCAGCCCTCCGCCTTGGCGTACATCTCTATCTTCTGACCGTGCTCGTCGGTTCCCGTCTGGAAAAACACGTCGTAGCCCAGCATACGCTTGTAACGCGCGATCGCGTCGGTCAGTACGATCTCATAGCTGTTGCCTATGTGCGGCTTGCGCGAGGTATAGGCAATGGCTGTGGTAATATAATACGGTTTTTTGTTACACATGAGTAATTCCTCCTTGATATAGCAAATGAGCTTATCTATTAGTATAACAATTCCTCCGGCAAAATGCAACAGGGCAGAGGATTTTGATTAGAGAATTAGTGTTTAATACCCCTCCAAAGTGTTGATTTTGTCCAGCGCGTCGATGTCGTAGGAGGAGGTGCGGGCGGTTTGGTCGGCGCTTCCCACGTCCTCCTCGAGCCAGTCAAGGAGCACGGCGTAGTGGTTGCGGAAGCTGCGCTCGGGCTTGTTTTCGAGCCAGCGCGAAAGTCTGTTGATCTTCTCGTCACAGCTGTAAGGATACCGCTGACGAAGGGCGCTCAGCTCCTCGTCCGTCAGCATAACATTGCCAAAGGTTCCGTGTGCTGCGAGCGCGCGTTCTCTCTCCTTATTTTCCTTTTTATTCTTTTTATATATATTAGTATGCCCGTTTGTCGTCTGTTTGTCGCTCGTTTGTCGTCGGTTTGTCGTTTCGTTTGTCGCCGTTTGATAATCATTGTACTTATTTACCGTTATTACCGTGAATTTCGTCGTTGGTTCGATGGTTATTTCATTTGTCGATTTCAGATGATCCAGCGCCGTGCGCACCGAGCGCAGCGAAATATGCAAATCGTCGGAAAGCTTCCCGAGAGTCGTCAGCGCCTGTCCCCTCCGCAGCAATATTCCGCGGTAACGGGACTCGGCGTAGTTCGCCGAAAAAATCAGGTGTACAAACACCCGGAATGTGTTGGCGTCGTGGTACCACTGCCACTGCATCATTTTGCGGTAAAGATTGATGTATCCGCCTTGTGTGTTCAATTGCATCATGCTCCTTCCGGTGATCGTTTTTTGCCGAGGATTTTTAAGGCAGCGCCGCACAAATACGTTGTGCAGTGCTGATCGAAAAGCCTCTATATATAATTATAGAACATTTATTCGTATTTTGCAAGCGCTTTATGAAATCAATGCTGTTTTACAAAAGCAGAAAGCGTTTTCTATATGAAATTTTAGTTCTTATGTATGTCATTTCGGTTTTAAGCGCGTTTCCTATATATGTCATTTCGAGCTTTTGATACGTTTCCTCTACATGTCATTTCGAGCGGTCGGCGTAAGCCGAATTCGCGCAGCGAATAGCCGAGAAATCTCCTTGGAGGTGATGCGTGGTTTCCTATCAGGGAGATTTCTCGACTAAATCACTTCGTGATTTTGCCCTTCGGGCACCGCTCGAAATGACATATGGAGGAAATGTGCAGACTGTGCAAAACAGCAGTACATTACCAATACAGCCTGTAGGGGCTTGCATTGCAAGCCCGCTGTGCCGACGTTATTTTCCTGTCCGAGTTTCTAGAGGAACAAAACGTTTAGCTCAGCACCCTCGGTCGCACACATGGGTGCGACCCTACGCAGTTGAGGAAAACGGTGATAAAAAACGTCGTTTCCATTGCCCTCACAGCTTCCGATATTTCTATTCTATCCCGCGCAAATGCCGATGTTACCAATACACCCGACGTTAAGTACGCGAGCCAAAAAACGCGTGGAGAAATCTCCTTGGAGGTGAAGCGTGGTTTCCTGTCAGGGAGATTTCTCGACTAAATCACTTCGTGATTTTGCCCTTCGGGCACCGCTCGAAATGACCCTCTTGAAATGACATATGGAGGAAACGTCGTTTCCTTTGCCCTCACAGCTTCCTATAGCACAATTCTATCTCGCGCAAATGCCGAGGTTACCGTTACGCCCGACGTGAAGTACGCGACCTAAAATAAACGCGACCTAAAAAACTTGACAAAGTGTGATTGATTGTGTATAATTTAATTGTGCTCAATTGAATCGAGCGCAGAAAGGAGAACCTGCTATGTCAATTTATGATTTTACTGTATTGGACGCTAAGAAAAACGAGGTCAGTCTCGCCGGCTATAAGGGCAAGGTGCTGCTGATCGTCAACACCGCTACGGGCTGCGGTTTTACACCGCAGTACGAGGGACTGCAGAAGCTTTACGAGAAATACAACGCTCAGGGCTTTGAGATACTGGACTTTCCGTGCAACCAGTTCGGCAATCAGGCTCCCGGCACCGAGGATGAGATCGTCAGCTTTTGTCAGCTGCGCTACCACACCGCTTTTAAGCAGTTTGCCAAAATCGAGGTGAACGGCGCCAACGAGTCGCCGCTTTACACCTATCTCAAAAAACAGCAGGGCGGAATGCTCGGCAGCAAGATCAAGTGGAACTTCACCAAGTTTCTTATAGACCGCGAGGGCAACGTTGTTGACCGTTTCGCGCCCACCGTTACCCCCGAAAAGATCGACGATAAAATTAAGGAGTTGTTATAAGATGAAAAGATACGCATATCAGCCCCGTAACGTTTGTCCCGTGGAAATCAACTTTAATCTTGACGGCGATGTTGTCAGCGATATCTCCTTTACGGGCGGCTGCAACGGCAACCTCAAGGCTATTTCAAAGCTGGTGGACGGCATGACCGTGGAGGAGATCGAGCAGAAGCTGCGCGGCAACACCTGCGGCAGAAAATCCACCTCATGCGCCGATCAGCTTGCTATAGCGGTGCGCGCCGCGTATGACCAAAGCCGCGGAGCGTAAACGGAGTTTGCCATGAAGAACGAAACCGATTCGCTCAGGTTGGAGAACCAGCTTTGCTTTCCGCTCTACGCCGCAGCGCGCGGAGTGGTCAGGCGCTACCGTCCCCACCTTGACGCGCTCAATCTCACCTATACACAGTATATCGCCATGATGGTGATGTGGGAGGAACGCCTTTGCAGCGTCAGGGAGCTGGGCAAAAGGCTGTATCTTGACTCGGGGACTCTTACGCCCGTGCTCAAAAGTCTGGAGCAAAAGGGCTGCGTGCGCCGCTACCGTTCTCCCGAGGATGAACGCGTGCTTTTGGTCGAGCTGACCGAAAACGGCAGGCAGCTGAGAGAAGCCTGCGCCGACATCCCCTACAAGGTCGGCTGCTCTTTTGATTTATCGGCACAGGACGCACAAACGCTGCACAGATTGCTGTATCAAATTCTTGGGCAATTTGACTGAAAAAATACATTAGAATTGTACACTTTGATATTTGCATTTCTCGCGGTTTTACTTTATAATAATGGTGTATATTATTCTGAAAAGAAAAGGAGAATTGCAATGCAAAAAACAATCAAAGCGACACTTGCCGCTCTTATGACGGCGTCCGTACTGCTCAGTTCCGCTGTGTTCTCATCTTCCGCCGCGGAGGAAAACTCCAACAAGGCTACGATCCGCTACAGCACCCAAAAGCAGGATGAGTACCGCATTTTTGAAAGTCAAAAAACCTTTCAGGAAGGCACTCTGACCGCAGACGTCGGCGACGTGCTGGAGGTCACCGTGTATGCCAAGTCCAACAAAAGCGACGTAGATCTGTTCCTCAACGGTCAGTGCCTGACTGTTTTCAACGCAACTTCCCTTGACGGTCAGCTTATGAAGGAAAACAACGGCGTTCTTGAATACTGCACCGACCGCTATAAAGATGCCGACGACGAGCCTGTTAAGATCGACATCAACCCGAAGCTGCCGAGCGTGATCTGCAACGCAGATTTTGACAACGCGCTGCTGTTCAACTTCTCCACTCAGGACAACGCGATCAACTTTAAGACAAAAACCAAGCTCTACCGTTTCGCGGTCAAGGTCGCAAAGCCCGGCGAGTGCAACATCGTTACCGGCGACTTCCACATCGCTCACTACAACGATTCGACATATAAGTTTGTAAACGGCGACGCTGACCTGAGCACCGAGGTCAAGGTGATCGAGCATACCGAGCCTTCAGCTCCCGAGTTCAAAAAGGGCGACATCAACGGCGACGGCAAGGTTAACGGCGCAGACGCGGGTATCCTCAACCGCTACACCTCCGGCTGGGACGGCTACGCGGATAAGATCAAGGATATGAGCGCTGCCGACATCAACGGCGACGGCAAGGTAAACGGCGCAGACTCCGGTCTCCTCAACCGCTACACCTCCGGCTGGGACGGCTACGACAAGTATTTTAATTAATGATTAATAATTAATGATTAATAGTTTATTAGGCGGTCAGGTTCGCTTCCTGACCGCCGTTTTTTTGAGTTGAGAGTTGAGAGTGGAGAGTTGAGAGTTTTGGTCGGGGAGATGTTAGGTCAGCACATCGGTAAGTGTATAGTGTCAGCACATAGGTAAGCCTGTGGGTAATACAGGTAAGCCGAAATGAGCTGATGGTAGAGATGAAAG
>CADASG010000106.1 GCA_902790475.1 uncultured Ruminococcus sp.
TACTATTTTATGTCAAGCAGCAGAAAAAGAAAAACTACCGATAATACACGACAGTTTTCAACAAGTGACGGAAAATACTTACGTTCATCTTCCGATGCCTTCCTGCTCACCTGATGGGTTCAGTACGATTGGAAAGGTTCATCGATCTCCGTCCGACATTCTCTTTTTGATTTGCATAATTGATTAGCGGGAGTACCTTGAGGTACTCCCGCTAATCAATGGTGGAGAATGCTGGACTCGAACCAGTGACCTCTTGCATGTCAAGCAAGCGCTCTAACCTGCTGAGCTAATCCTCCGTATTTGGTCGGAGTGAAGAGCGTTCCATCTTGCGAGAAGTTCATCTCGCTTGCTGCGGCGTGTTCATAGCTAAGAGCTCATCTGCTCTCTCGCTAAAAACGTCACACCGTGACGTTTTCTTAACGCTCGCCTTCAATTCCCTTCATCCGTTGCTTGTTGAAGATATTTCTTAAAGACATTTTGGAAATGTCTTTAAGAAATATGGTCGGAGTGAAGGGACTTGAACCCCCGACATCCTGGTCCCAAAGAGAGTTAATAGTCTGAGAATGTTTCCATAACACAATATATAGTGGTTTCTGTTCCAAGAAAAGTGCTCTTTGACGGTCTTGTATCCGGTGTTTCCAAGTGTCCCAACGCGCGTTATGGTCGGGTATGTGGTCAGGGGAAACACCGTTCCTGCATCTGATCAATGCAAGAACGGTGTGGCATTTTTTCATTCGATTTCCCGCAGCTGTTCGGCACTGACCAGATGCATTCTTTTATCCCGAGCCGACGGTTCATCGTAAGACTTACTTCTACACATCCAACAGGAACAATGAATCTTTCCTTTTGACAGCCGTCCAACGCTTCCGCGAGTCCATGCTTCGAGATGATTCTCGCCGCCCATTCTGCGCAGAATGCTCACTTTTCGACGGATAGCGCGTATGCGCCGCCTTCGATAATAACTGCGATTTCTGTTCAATGAATATCACTCCTTGACATTTCGAGCAGCCCGCAAGAGTCGTCAGGGAAATTCACACTCTTACAGGCAGCCTATCTGCCAAGAAAATCCACTATCTTTTTCCATATTTTTTCTCTCCTTCATCTAAAAACAAGGATCATTTCTTACTGTGCTTTCATAACGATGATTTCGTTTTTTACATATCAAAATCTGCGCTGCATAAAACAAAGAAAGCCGAAAAACAAAATCACGCCGTTTTCGGCTCGCCGTATTCTCTTTTCATTGCTTCCGTTGAGACTACCCACTGCTTTCCGTACTTGCACACATCAATTCCGGCGACAAGCTTTCCGTATGTAATCGCTTTACGTAAAGTGCTTTCATTAAGTCCCCATAAGAGCGTTGCGTCGCTGAAAGCCATTAAACCGTCAAACGGGGTTTTAACCGTGCTCCCATTTTCAAAAAGCTCGTCGCAGGACAAGTCAAGCTCATCGTTCCAAACGACTCCGTAACCGCCGATATCGACCGTAACATCTGAAAACAATTCCGGACGAATTTCAAATATCTTGAACGCATCAAATTTATCAAAAAGCGGTTTAACATCATACACTTTCGTAACGCCCTCGGAGAACTGAACGCTCAAACGATAATCCGGCATAGGATTTACATCTTTAATTTTGTGGAACATAGCTTCATCTCCTATTCCAATGGTTCAAGTGATTTGAAATTCTGTGTTTCCCAAATATTCAGTAACTCATCACGGTGTATTGACATCCATTCCTGCACTAACGCCTTAGCTTTTGGAGGCAGGTAACCTTCAATGATGTTTCCTGTTTGAATTTCCAGCGCAGCAACATCTTCCCCGTAAATAGCATGAATATGAGGAGGATTATGTTCGGACTGTAAAAAATACATTCTGATAATAATTCCGTAAAATCTTGATATAACAGGCATTGCTATTCCTCCTTTACCCATCTATATTATATCACGGTATCGTGATATAATCAAGTGTATTTATCTTTTTTTCATAGTAAAAAATTGAAACGCTGTAATCAAAGATAACCGCTAAAGTGCAGCGGTTACTTTTTTATTCGATATATTCTGTTTCTATTAGAGCCCTCGGATATAATTAAACCTTCTTTAACTAATTCTCCGAGGTAATCTCTTGTGCGTGATGGTTTGAGGTTGATTGCTTCGGCAACATCACGGGCTTTTACAAACTCCTTGCCCTTCATATAAACAAGTATAGCCTGTTTTGTGCGTTTATTTATCGCCGATTTTTTATCGCCGATTTTTTCGTTATCGCCGATTATTTCAGTCGTTGATAAATCTGCGCCGATAATCAGGTAACGGTTTTTCAGCTCGTTTTGTTCATCAAGAAGCAAATTGCGGAAAAACCTTTCAAGGAATGTTTTATCCTCGAAAATACCCTTTTGAATATCGGCGTAATTCGCCCTTACAAGCGCGTTTCTGAAATACCACGAATTGTCGGCGAAAAGAGTATTTGTGACGTTAAATCCGAGAGAGCGAAGATACTTGATCGCAAATACAGCGGTAGTTCTGGTGTTGCCCTCGCCAAATGGATGAATCTGCCACATATTCGCGATAAATCCGGTAATGTGCTTGATGCTTTCGTCTATGCTGAGGGCGCTGTAATCAAAGCTTTTCTCCAAATCAAAATCATATTTCATGGTATCTTTGATAGTATCCGCGCCTGCGTACACGACCGATTTGCCTTTCAAAATCCATTCCTTTTTTGAGATGTTATAATCGCGGATCGTCCCCGCGAATTTGTAAATCCCATCAAACAGTCTGCGGTGAATGGCAATCAACTGATTCGGCGAGAAAACAAATGCGTCCTCAGAGAGGATCTGCGCGATACGCGCGGAAACCTTGTCCGCTTCCTCTGTACGGTTTTCGACATCCAGCCTCGCGGTTTTGCTCTTGTAGTAGCTGTGAATCAGGTCGTTGGCTTCTTCAAGCGTGATATCGCCGTCGATGTTCTTTTTCGCGGTCTCGATTAAGTATTCCGACGGCTTCAATCCGTCAACATCCTGCAAGCCGATTGCCGTCTGCCAGATGTAGCCCTTTTGCTGTTTGCCGGGCTCGCTTTGACGGATATATTCGTCAAAATCGAATGGAATTTTATCGCTCATTTTCTCACCGCCTTTCCTCTATCAGTATACCATATTTTCCGCTGAATAACAACCGTTTCACGTATCAAAAATTGAGACTCTTAATCAAAGATAACCGCTTTAACCTTGGTTAAGCAACCGCGCAATGCTTTTCAGAGCCTATCGTTTTTTCAATTATTTTGTTCACCTGTCAATCAAAAATCTAGCCTGACCACAGCAGAAATCAAGCCGGTTGTCTATTGCAAAAATAATATATCATGCCAAACACAAATTCTTGACTATTCGTTACGAATAGCGTATAATATTCTTGGTGATGCTGATGGAAACACGAAAAGCAAAAATGATTATCAACAAATCCGGCGGCACCGCTTCCTCTCAGGGGAAAACCTACCGCGTGACCATTCCGAACAGCTGGATCGAGCAGCTGGGTATTGATGAAGAAAACCGCGAGGTTGAGCTCTGCTTTGACGGTGCGAATATTATCGTCAGAAAAAAGCAAACACTGCAGGAATATCAAAACACACACAAACAGAACAATCTACTGCAATTAAAGTTTTATCACGGCGACACACTGTGCACAACGATTCTTGCCAACGAAACCGACAAGTCTGTGCTCATTGAAAATCACACGAATAATCCGCTTTATACTGCGTTCGGTGTGCAGGATGATCCCGACTGGCAGGACTACTGCGATTTTTTGGAGGAACGGTGTATTCCAAAATCCCGCGCAGGCTTGCATGAGTACCTGACCGCGATCGGCGTTGCGGAATACAGCCCCATTGAAATTATTCGCAAAACGCAAGGCAGAATGGCGGAGGATCAGGCGTGGCTGGAGGTGACGGAGCTGTGAGCATGAAACTGACGACAGACGAAAAAATAGCGGAAACCTCATCAAAGGGCAATCAGGAAAAATGGCTTGAAAACGGAAAATGGTATAAACTCGACCAATTCGGCTATGAGGCATTGTCCGAAGTGATGACCTCGCGAATTCTGGAACGGAGCAATATTGAAACCGAAACGCCGTTTACCTTTGTCCGGTACGAAATGCAAAAGGTGAAGGTGCATAAATTGGAACGTACAGCGTGCGTCAGCCGGAATTTTTTAAAGAGCGGTCAGTCCATTATCACGGTCAACGCGCTGTTCCGGCAGCTGTCGGACGCTCCGCTGATAAAACAGCTCGGCAAGCTGCCGAGCGATAAAAGGCGCATGGCATACTTGGCGGACGCGGTCAGAGAAATGACCGGTTTAGCCGATTTTGACAAGTATCTCGCACTGCTGTTTGAAATCGACGCGTTGATTCTCAACGACGACCGCCACCTGAACAACATTGCCGTTTTGGAAAAAGACGGCAGGTTTTCCTATTGCCCGATTTTTGACAACGGCGCAGGGCTGCTGTCAAATATGCAGATTTTACGAGTTGACATCGAGCCAAAAGGCTTAATGAAATCCCTCACTGCAAGTCCGTTCCAAATGACCTTTAACCGCTCCTTAAGCACATCCCGCGCATTGTTTGGCTCAGTTTTGAAAACGCCGCAATATTCCGAAAGAGAATTAAGCACAATGCTTTCTCCTCTGCTTGAATACTACCCGCAGCGCGACCGCGATATCATCTCCGACAGGGTGATTGCGTGTTTGATGGAACGGCAAAAGCATTACTGAACACCATATACATTTACAGGCTCAGCACACTGCGCTGAGCCTGTCGTTTTTTTCTGTTTTTCCGCCGGTCAACAACCGTTATTCCCTCGAAATAAAATGGCGTATCTCTCTGTCTTTTTCAAAATCGACAGTGCGGTAAAAATCGGGGTAGATCGTTAAACCGTCGGAATCGTCCAGATCGATCCACTCTAAATATTCTCCGCCGGGACCGCCGTCGGTTGTGTGACCGTTCGGGATTTGGAGGAGTTTTTCATTCGGCTTGACCGTGAAAAAGCAGGAGACCTCGTGAAAAAACACGCCCTCGTCGCAGGTAAAGAAATTCTCGTGGATCGCCGCGAGACGGTCGATCTCGCAGTCAATGCCCGTCTCCTCCTTCAATTCGCGCAAAGCGGCTTCGGTGAGGCTTTCTCCGAAACGTACCCTGCCGCCAACGGAGTAGTAAAACGCGCGT
>CADASG010000107.1 GCA_902790475.1 uncultured Ruminococcus sp.
AGGTAAGGCTGTCGCCTTGCCGAGATTTTTTGGGCAAGCTGACGGAATAAGATTCAAGCAAGCCGTGCGCCTTGAATTGTGCGGTGTTGCCTTAAATCCCGTTTTGCAGTCTGCACGCCTTTAGGGTGTTTTTCATCAGGGTGGAGATCGTCATCGGTCCCACGCCTCCGGGAACGGGCGTGATAAAGGAGCACTTGTCCTTCACATTTTCAAAATCCACGTCGCCGCAGAGCTTGCCGTTCTCATCGCGATCCATTCCGACGTCGATCACCACAGCGCCGTCCTTGACCATATCGGCTTTGACGAACTTTGGAATACCCACTGCGGCAACCAAAATATCCGCACGCAGGCAGACCTCTTTGAGATTTTTGGTGCGGCTGTGACAAATGGTGACGGTTCCGTTTTCATGCAGCAGCAGCATACCCATGGGCTTGCCCACGATGTTGCTTCTGCCGATGACCACGCACTCCTTTCCCTCAACGGGAATGTCGTAGGCGTGCAGCATCTCCATAACGCCTGCGGGTGTGCAGGGCAAAAAGTCGTATTCTCCGAGCATGATCTTGCCGACGTTTACGGCGTGGAACGCATCAACGTCCTTTTGAGGGCTGATCGCCTCGATCACCGCCTTGTCGTCAAGGTGACCGGGCAGAGGAAGCTGAACCAAGATTCCGTTGATATCCTGCTTTTTGTTGAGGGTATCCACCAGCGCAAGCAGCTCCTCCTGAGTGGTTTCGGCAGGCAGGGCGTATTCCTCGGAGCGGAAGCCTACCAACTCGCACGCCTTCTTTTTATTGTTGACGTAGACCCTTGAGGCCGGATCGTCGCCGACTATGACGACAGCCAGTCCCGGGGTTATTCCGTGTTCGTTTTTCAGCGCCAGCGTATCAAGCCTTACTTGCTCCTTTACCGCTGCCGACACTTTTTTTCCGTCTATGATTTGCATAGAATGACTCCTCCTTCTTGATGTTCTTTATCAAAAGAATAATTCCTATAAGGAATAATAACGCGGACAGCGCCTGACTGACGCGAATTTCCATGCCCGCGATCTGAAAAGGCAGGTACAGGCTGTCGGTGCGCAGACCCTCAACGATCATGCGTTCAAAGCCGTACCAGACCAAATACATATAAAAGACCTCGCCTGCGTAGCGCTGGCGGAATTTGCTGTAAAAATGTATCAGCACGAAGCCCAGCAGACACCACAGCGATTCATACAGAAAGCAGGGGTGAACGGCGATGCCGCCCGTGCCCTCGCTGAGCATCGCCCACGGCAGATCGGTGGGCGTGCCGAAAGCCTCCTGGTTCATAAAGTTGCCCCAGCGCCCGATGCCCTGACCGAGCAAAAAGCCCATCATGGCAATGTCGAGTATAGGCATAAAACGCATACGCTGGATCTTTGCGACGATCAAGCCTCCGAGCAATGCTCCGATGATGCCGCCGTAAATCGCGAGCCCGCCCTCGTGAATGGCGAAAAGCTCTCCGAGATGTTTTGAATAATAGTCCCAGCGAAAGGCGCAAAAGTACAGCCTTGCGCCGATAATACCGGTGATAAGTCCCACGAACACGCAGTTGAAGAGCTTGTTGCGGTCAACGTTGTAGCGCTTGCTGCTTTTGTAAGCGTAGAGCACTGCCAGCAGCAGACCTGTCATTATTATCACGCCGTACCAGTATATCTTGAAGCTTCCGATCTGCAGCGCGACGCGGTTGATAGTGAAGCTCCAGCCGAGGTTGGGGAATTGAACATGAAAGATATCGGAATCCATCTTACTTCTCCTCCCCGTTTTTCACCACGGACAGAGTGCAGTTATTAACATCGAGCATGTTTTTCAGGCGGTTCTGCACATCCTCAAAGGTGGTGTTCGCCACAGCGTCGATATACTTAAACAGCTCGTTGCCGTTGAAGTGGTAGCCGATAACGGTGTTGGCAACGGAATCCACAGAGTTGAGCGAGGAAACAGCGTCGCCGTACACAGACTTGCGCGCGCAGTCAAAGTCCTCCCGGCTCAGCCCCTCCGCCTTGACCTTGGCGATATAGCTCTTGATCTGCTCCGCCGCCTGCTTCGGCTCACGGGACTCGCCGCCGAAGATCACCGCGCGGTAGCCCGGACCCTCGAACAGCTCAAAGGAAAAGGTGGTGTTTATCAAACCGTCGTCCATGAGCTGCTGGTACATCTCGCTTGTTGACGAGGCAAGCAGCTCGAGCAGGATATCGGTTTGTGCAAGCTCGGTCTCGTTGAGCGGCTGTTCGGCATTCTCCTTGAAGCCGAGGTTGAACAGCGGCACCGACACGGGGAAGCTCTGCTCAACATAAGGCTCGACTATCTCATAAGGCTCGTCCTCAAAGAAGGTTTCGATCTTGTGTTTTTCGCAGGGCTTGAGCAGCTTGTCGCAGAGCGCTGTTATCTGTTCCGGCGTAACGTTGCCTGCTACGCACAGCGCCATGTTATTCAGATTATAGAAGGTGTTGTAGCACTGATAGAGCTTTTCGGCTGTGATCTCCGCGATGCTCTCCACCGTTCCGGCAATGTCGATCTTGACAGGGTGGTGATGGTACATCTTGCCGAGCATATTGAACATCACGCGCCAGTCGGGGCTGTCGTCATACATCTTGATCTCCTGACCGATGATGCCCTGTTCCTTGGCGACCGTTTCGGCGGTAAAGTAGGGATGCTGAACAAAATCCAGCAATATCTCAAAGCTCTCCTCAAATTTTCCCGTGCAGGAAAACAGATAGCAGGTTTTTTCAAAGCTCGTATAGGCGTTTGCCGACGCGCCCGTTTCGGCGTAGCGCGCGAACGCGTCGCCGTCCTCGCTCTCAAACAGCTTGTGCTCGAGATAATGCGCGATACCGTCGGGAACGGTGATCTTTTCGCCGCCGTCCAAAGAGAAGCAGGTGTTCACACTGCCGTACTTTGTGCCGAAAATGGCATAGGCGGAGTTATAGCCCTCCTTGGGATAGACAAAGACCGTCAGCCCCGAAGGGTGGTCGATTTTATAATAACTGTCGCCCGCGCGTGCGGACTTGATTTCTTTTATATTCATAGCGCACCTCACTTGTTTTTCAGAACGTAAACGGTGTCGAGACTGAGTAGCCTTGCCGCCTCAACCACCTCGTCCTTGGTGACCGCGTTGATCTTCGCCGCCATTTCCTCAACGGTACACAGATCGCCGTCAAGGATACGGCTGATGGTCCATGCGCCGATACCGCGCACGGTGTCGCGTGTAGAGCGGAAAGCGTTGATCACCGCCATTTTGGTGGCTTCAAGCTCAAAGTCCGAAATCACGCCGTTTTGCATGTCGGCGATCTCCTTTTGGATGCCGGCTTCGAGTTTTTCAATGTTTTCAGCCTCAACTCCGCTGTCGATAAGCATGATGCCCTTGTGGATGTCGTAACGAGCGGCGCAATAGTAGCAAAGGCTCTGCTTTTCGCGGACGTTGCAAAACAGCTTGGAGGTCGCCGTTCCGCCCAGCACCGCCGCCATAAGACGGGAAGCGGTTACCTTTTCGTCTGGCAGGGCGCGTCCTCCACGGAAGCCCATGACAAGCTTTGCCTGAGAAACGTCGAGCTCCTCGCTGACGCGCCGAACCTTGTCGGCTTTCAGCCTGACCTCAGTACTCACACCAAGCGGCTCTCGTGAAAGCTGCGAAAACGCCTGTCTGAACACGCTCACCGCGCCGTCGGGACGGCTGTCGCCCACATAGACGATCTCGGCTGCGGCTGTCTTAAGCACGCGCTTCCACGCTTCATAAAGGCTCTGCGGAGTTTGCGCCTTTACTCCCTCGGCAGTACCGTAGCGCTTCACACCGAACACCTCGTCGGCACACATGGCGCGCACCGTCTGACCGATGGCGTACACGCGCTTTTCGTTGTATTCGGAATCGATAAGATCGAGCAGCTGGCGCTTTTCCTGCTCCACCTCGGCGGCAGAAAACTGCCCGTCCGTCACGTTCGGCTCAAACAGCACCTGACACAGCAGCTCCGAGAGCTGAGAAGCGATGCTTTCGCCGTCCAGCGCATAGCGGTCGTCGAGCCCCGTAAGGGTAATGCTCAAAATCTGGCGGTCGCCCGATTTGCTCAGCGAGGTGCTCAGCTCGGCGCCGTAAAGTGAGCTAAGCTTTTTGCACAGACTGCGGTAGGTTGGATAAGCCTTGCAGGAACGCGACAGCGTGAACGCAAGCAACGCGTTTTCGGAAGCGGTCTCTGCGCTCAATGGCAAAATCAAATCGACCTCTATCATAACTGTTTTAAAACGGCTGTCCTGAACGCTGTTGAAAAAAACGCCGTCGGACAGCGGTATTCTTTGCAGATTACTCAATATCATCACTCCAAATCCGAATGAATTTCTAATTTTATAGTATACCACAGGGGCAGCCGAATTAAACTTCTTTATTGGAAATATATAAAGATTTTGCCGAGGAAAGAGCTTATGGGAACAAAAACCGCCCGGCAATGCCAACATTACTTCTCACGCCGTCCGCTCGAAATGACATATGGAGGTAACAAGCCGACCATGCTACAAAACAATACGTTAATGTTTTGACCTGTAGGGGCTTGCATTGCAAGCCCGCTGCACCGCGTTTTTCCCGAACGTCCGCGTTTTCCTAACAGATTCCGACGTTAGGCTATATCGAATAACGCTGAACGTAAAGATAATCACCTACCGTGTAAATCCTCCGTCGCGCCTTTAGGGCACGCCACCTCCTTTGACAAAGGAGGCTTTGGTGCGGAGACAAAAGTTGTGTTCCTGTTCGGGTGTCGATAGGAAAAGAACGTTATGCTCAACACCCTCGGTCGCACACATGGGTGCGACCCTACGCAGAAAAGGAAAACGGAGACGATTTCTCGCGTAACGACGACGTTACTTATCATGCCGCCCCATAGTCCGCGAGCTGACAGCGGCGGCACGCCGCCCCCGGACGCGCAATGCGCGCCCCTACGCCGAGGTTTGATGAATTTCGGACGATTGCGATTAAATAAAACGCTTGTTTATATTCTGAATTAGATGTCATTTC
>CADASG010000108.1 GCA_902790475.1 uncultured Ruminococcus sp.
AGTACAACAAAATGAAAAAACTTACAAAAATCATCGCAATGACGCTGGCAGTCCTTATGCTGGCGGCTATGACCGTAGTCACATGCGGAGCAGCCTCAACCTCGACCGGAACCGTGACCGTAGATCAAGCGGTAGTGGGAGAAACCGTCAAGTTCTACCGTGTGCTTGACTATGTAGACACAACAGGCTCTTACACAGTGACGGACGCTTTTGAGCCGTTCTTCACTGCCAAGAACTATACCAACAACGATGAGATAATAGCTTATCTTGCCGGCGTGGCTGACGGCGCCGACTCACAGGCTCTCGCAGTTGAGATGGGCACATTTGTAAAGAACAACAATATCGCCGCTGCTGCCGAAACGGTTGCCGACGCTGCGAGATTCACCGTTACCGGTATGCCCTACGGCTACTACCTGATGGCTCCGACCCTGCCCGGCAACTCGACAGACCCGATCATCTTTTCACTCGGCAAGCTCGACAGCGCGAATGTGACAATCACAAACAAACTGAGCGTGCCTACGCCGGAAAAGACTGTTACCGACAGCGATGAGACCGACGCAAAGAGCAACATCGCCTCTATCAAAGAGGAAATGACCTTTACCGTTACCGGCAAGGTGCCCAATATGTCTGAGTACACGACCTATTACTTTGAGATCGCAGATACAATGACCAATATGGAATATGTTGGCTCAATGAAGCTGACCATCGGCGGAGCACCCGTTGATATCTCTACTACCGACAGCACCGCAAATGTTTACGGCGAAGCATCTGGAAATAGCGTAAACGTAAAGATCAAAGACCTCAAGAGCATCGCTTCTGCGGCATATGATGCTGAGATCAAGCTCACATATAATGCAAAGCTCACAAGTAGCGCCGTAATGGGCAACACGGGCAACATCAATGAGGTAAAGTTTGTTTATTCCAACAATCCCGCCACTGACGGCAGGGGTGAATCCCCCAAGTCATATACAAAGACCTTCACCCTCGGCATCGAGGTCAACAAGACTGACAGCGAAGGCACTGCTCTCACAGGCTCAAAGTGGCTGCTTAAGAAGGGCGATGTTGATGTCGCTGAGATCTACGGCGAAACTTTCTCTAATTTCGATTGGAGTCGCCTCGATATCGGTACATATACTTTGACAGAGACAAAGGCTCCCGATAACTACACCAAGATGGAAGGCACAATCACCATCGAGATCCAGGCTTCGGTCTCAGATCAGGCAGATCCCGACGGAACATATACTCTTACCACCTACACCGCTACTGTTACAGGTCCTCAGGGCTATGTTACCCAGACAAATGGAAGCGATTATGCGAATATCCAGACGGGCATCACCTCTATGAAAGTTAAGAACTTCAAAAACGGTGAGCTCCCCACAACAGGCGGCGTCGGTCTGTATGTGATCCTCGGCTTGGCAGGCGCGGCATTTGCCGGAATGGTAGTCGTTATTATCATCAAGAAAAGAATGTCCGCTAAAGAGAAATAATTCTTTATAGTGGTTGGGTGGTTCACGATCGGTATTAGTGCTTCAAACGCACGCAAGAAAAGGAAGAAAGATGAAAGCCAAGAAAAAGAAAACCAAGCGTGATACTGTTTTTAACATTATTATTGTTGCCTTGTTTTTTATTTGCGTTTCGCTTTTGCTTTATCCGTATATCAGCGGT
Organism: uncultured Ruminococcus sp.; assembly: GCA_902790475.1. GTDB lineage: Bacteria > Bacillota > Clostridia > Oscillospirales > Acutalibacteraceae > Ruminococcoides. The sequence continues at coordinate 1,666 of CADASG010000108.1, forward strand.
TTGTTTGTAAGCAACGCGCAGAAGGAAGTTTGTGTTTCGCATGATAACCGCACGCGCGAACTGCCCGAAGCGGAAAAAAAGCGGCTCCTTGCCGATGCTCTGAGCTATAATAAAGAGCTTGCCGAGCACCCGGTGGGGTACAGCGTTGAAGAGGCGCTTACAGACGAATATATGAGCCTGCTTGATCTCGGCAGCAACGGGTTGATGGCAACTCTGGAGATACCGTGCATAGAACTTAGCTTACCTGTCTATCACACGGTGAATGAGGAGATACTTCAAATCGGCGTCGGCCATGTTCAGGGATCGTCGCTCCCCGTTGAGGGCTGTGACAGCAATGTTATGCTGATGGCTCACAGAGGACTTCCGAACTCCGAGCTGTTCAATAATATCGACAGACTTGAAGCAGGCGATACATTTCAAATCAAGGTGCTGGACACGGTTCTTGATTACCGCGTTGGAGAAATCAAAACCGTCAAACCGGATGACGTAGCAAAAATCGGGATCACAAAGGGAAAGCAGCTTTGTACGCTTGTTACCTGCACCCCTTACGGAGTTAATTCCGACCGTTTGGTCGTTTTTGCGGAGCTTACGGGAAGCAGACGCGTTGCGAACGATACAGGCGGAACAGGCGGATATTCATATACGCTGCCGTTCAGCCGCAAGGGAGGCCCCACTATAGAGGAAATACTCGCTCTGGCGGGCGTCTTGATGCTGATCACCGCGATAGCCATAGAGATATACCGCTTGATAAAACGGAGGAAGACAATTGAATAAAAAACGTAAATTTCTATCCTTTGTTTTGAATTTGATGATTGTGATGTTCTTTCTCGCATGCGTCACGCTGCTGCTGTATCCGTTTGTAAGCAACCATCTGATGTATGCGCGGCAGTATGAAAAAATCGTCTCCTATGATAACCGCTCAAACAAAATGGACGATGAGGAGAAGCAGCGGTATCTTTCGGCAGCGCTGGCGTATAACGAAAGGCTGCTGAATGATAAAATAGGCTACAGGCTGTCCGAAAAACAGATGGAGGAATACCTGTCGCTCCTCAACTATGAAAGCGATAACACTATGGGGTATATCAGGATCCCCAAAATAGATGTAAATCTTATGATTTACCACACGGTCGATGAAAAATACCTTTCTGCGGGAACGGGTCACGTGCCGGGTTCATCGCTTCCGGTCGGCGGAAAGGGAACCAACTCAATAATCATGGGGCACAGAGGGCTGACCAGCGCGACCTTGTTTACAAATCTTGACAGACTGGAAGTCGGCGACAAGTTCTTTATCAGCATCCTCGGTGATAAGCTGGCATATGAAATCGACGATATTTCTGTTGTAGAGCCTGAAAAGCTCCAAGATATTTCTATCGACCCCGATGAGGATATCTGTACGCTTGTGACCTGCACGCCTTACGGGGTGAATTCCCACAGGCTTGTACTGAGAGGCCACAGAATACCATATGATGCAGATGATGACAATCAGGGCGCAGGCGGAGAAAGCTATTACAGAATACGCGTGCCCGATATTTGGGGAGCTCCGGATCTTTCGGAGATATTAGCCATATTGGGAGCCGCTGTTTTGATAACAGGCTTGATCGTCATCATCGTTAAAAAGATAAAAAGGAAGAAAACAGATAAAGAGGGAGGAAATAAAAATGAAAAAGACAGTTAGCATTATCCTGTCGATGTTCGTTTTGGCGTTAGCCGTATTGCCGTGTGTGAGCGCCGGCGCTGTTGAGGGTGAAAAAACACCGTCTCTGTCGCTGCGTTTCATCGCTGAAGGGATCCCGATGGATAATGTCAGTTTTTCGGCATGGAAGATCGCAGAGCCGGACGCAGAAGGCAAAATGCAGTCTAAGAAGCCGTTCGATATCAAGGATATCTCCGATAAGACACCGGAACAGCTGGCACAATTGTCAAAGGAACTCGAAACGTTTGTCAGCGAAAACGGGATCGCAGCTGATGATACCGCTGTGACAGACGAACAGGGAAAGTTGCGGTTTGAAAAGATCGACAGCGCCGGAATGTATCTGGTTTTGGGCGATAGTAAGACAGTAGAGCAGGATGTATATTCGCCGACGCCGTTTATAATCTCTCTGCCGTACACTGACGAATACGGCAGGCTGATATATGAAGTAGAAGCGGATGTGAAATATGAAAAATCTACCGTGCCGCCCACGGAGCCTACCACGGAGCCTTCGACCGAACCTACAACGGCTGTAACCACAGTACCGCCGACTACGCCTCCCGGAAATAATATACCTCAGACAGGTACGATGCTTTGGCTTGTTCCCGTTCTTCTGATAGCGGGCGCGGTATTGGTTGCGGCAGGAATCATAATCAAAAAGAAGATTTCCAAATAATGAAAAAACGCTCGATAATCAAAATTACTTCAACGCTTTTGATAATTTGCGGCATTCTCTTGGTGCTCGGCGCCGCCGCGCTGTTTGTCAAAGTAAGCAATGACGATGCAAAGGCAAAGGCTTTTTCACAGGAGATAGTCAGCCGGCTCAAGGACGAAACGCCCGAAGCGGCAACTTCGCCGTCAGAAAAATCAGCTGACGGCGGAGAAAGCACCGTAGACCGCGTAGTATCGGAAGACGGAGAACCCCTCGCGGTCATAGATAATGTTAATTATCTCGGCTATCTCAGCTTCGTGGGGTATGATGTCACACTTCCCGTATTTGCCGACTGGAGCTTTGAAGCGCTCAATTACGCGCCGGCGCGTTATTCGGGAACTGTCAAAGACAATGACCTTGTTATTGCTGCTCATAACTATTATTCTCATTTCTTTTTGCTCAATGAGATGGTAGAGGGGAACGAGGTCGACTTGACACAGGCGGACGGTTCGATCATACGTTACATTGTAAAAAAGGTCGAGACCTTGGAGCCCACAGAGCTGAATAAGCTGACAGCGGGGGAGTATAACCTCACGCTGTTTACCTGCACTCCAACCGGCCGCGCAAGGGCGACGGTTCGGTGCAATAAAATATGAAAGAATATACCTTTATTGTGAATTACCCCCGGTAAATGCTACGCGCTCACCGAGGGTGATTTTTTGCTGTTAGATTGATGGTTGACTTTATGAGTAGCGAGAAAATCTGACGCGCCCTGTCAGAATTTTAGCATAGTCATATCGTTTCTTTATCTTCTTCAACTCCAACGCTCCTTCCTCTGTGAGTGGTTTATCCGAACTAAGATAATCTTCATATGTATCCAAAGCCTATTTCGACAGCAGATTATCAATATAATATTTTGTTACTTTTGAAATAAAAGGAATAGAATATCGAAAATCTTTACTACGGCAGCATCGTTCCGCATGAATATGAAGTGGAACGCGGCAGTGAGTATGACGTTACTGCAAAGCTGGTAATTCGTCATGAGCAGGAGTTATCCGCTACGCTGACGGAGCAGCAAAAAGCTATACTTGAAAAAATCAAAGACAATCTCACAGAGTTGATGAGCTTCGGCGAACGCGACGCGTTTTGCCAGGGTTTTTCGTTGGCTGTAAGGCTGATGATACCTTGAAGCTTGTACCTGTATATTTGTTCCCATCCCATAAGCTCATAAAGCTTTGTTGTGAACGGTCTGCAGGTGATTTCACGGCTCTTTCGCTTATCACCGCGAACGACGCACCAACGAACCGCGTCACGGGCTCCCTCCTCGCAAGGTCTTATCGCGAGCTTGCGTTCTTCGGGATTGATCAGGAACTGAATATATGTCGCGTCCTCCAGCTTGCTGATACAGGAGTTGTTGAACGTGATGCTGTTCCCGCGAATAGTCATAGCCGGGTCAAAGCGGTGGGAGATAAATTCTCTGCGCACCACCTGATACCCGCTGAAATTAAAGTTTGCTTCTTCGGCAAGCCGTTTTGCTTCCTGCCGTTCTTCCCGCGTCAGTTCGTTCATACCCTGTGGATTAGTCGCCGCGGGCTGCGGAAATCCGGGATATGACATGCGCTGAGGATTCGGCGAGCCGGGTCGGTATCCCTGTCTTGATTGTGGCCAAGGCTGAATGTTTTCCGCCATAAGTCGTCAGACCTCCTTTTTTACTTCATTTGTTCTATTGGTTTTTGCTTTGATAAAGATGTGACGGTCTTTCCAGCTCTTTATCCTGCAATTGTTTTCGCTGTTTCGACTTCGCAGGCCATATCTTTTCCACGAGTAATCTGTCAAGCTCCGAGCATATTTCCATGGCGCTGTCTGTAAGGTCGGCGCTGCTCAAAGGACTTTTAAGCAGTTCTTTGTATGCCTTTCGCATGACCTTTTCACTGAAAGCACCGTAAACCATACGGCTGGATTCCTCGTGAAGCAGACATTCGCAACGGTAAACGTATCCTAACCAGTATGCGTATGCTAACTCGTCGATATTCCTGTTCGGCTCCTCGGGCAATTCCGACAGAGTCGCCGGAAGCCTGAGCGTTTCTTCGTTGTATGCCTGCGAAAGGAGCAGGCTTTTGTTTTCACCGTCTCCGGCTTTTGAAATAATGTCGTCGATCCAGTACAGCGCCTCAACAATGGTTTCCGGGCTTTTCAGCAGGATAGGAATTCTGAGCAGATTGGAAAGCTCGTCGTTCTCAATACCGCACGCCGCCGCAAAGCTGACGTCGAATACACCGGCAAGCTGACTGGTACGAGTGTTAATAACGGATTTACTCAACTTTCCCACATAAAACCCCCGAAAAAATCCAGCAATAATGCGGGAAAATGATAAAAAAATACAGACAACATAGCCCCAAAGTGTTATAA
>CADASG010000109.1 GCA_902790475.1 uncultured Ruminococcus sp.
TGTCGTGTCTGAAAACGGTGATTTTTTTTCCTGCAATCTGCCTACAAAAATTTTTCGTCAAGTTCTCTTTTGGGGCTTGACTTTTTATTTGTAGGCTTTAACAAAGGAGGCTTTGGTGCGGCGACAAAGGTTGTGTTCCTGTCCGGGTGTCGATAGAAAAAGAACGTTATGTTCAGCAAACGCGGACGCGCAATGCGCGCCCCTACGCCGAGGTTTGGTGATTTTCGGGAGATTGCGATAAATCTATAACCATGTTTTGCCATACTGACAACTTACCTCCCGATGTCATTTCGACCAAGTGGAGCGAAGCGGAATGCGTGGAGAAATCTCCTTCGGCGACGCAGCATTGTTCCCTATCAGGGAAATTTCTCGACTATTCGCTGACGCGAATTCGGCTTACGCCGACCGCTCGAAATGACATATAGAGGAAACGCACCGCTCGAAATGGCATCAATAGGAAATGTCGTTTCCATTGCCCTCATAGCTTCCGATATTTCTATTCTATCTCGCGTAAACGCCGAGGTTACCAAACCATCCGACGCAAAGTACGCGAGCTGACCGCGGCGGCACGCCGATTGCCCTCACAGCTTCCGATATTTCTATTCTATCTCGCGAAATGCCGATGTTACCAATACACCCGACGTTAAGTACGCGTGCTGACTGCGGCGGCACGCCGCCGCGTACTAAAAAACCCGTTGCCGGATAAGGGCAACGGGGTTGTGGGCGTGCGAAGCCGCGACAGGGCGCGGCTTGGCGCTTATCTTCTTTCATCCGGACTATAACCGTCGGTGCCTGAATCTCACAGGCTCGGCAGGCAAAACGCCTGTTCGCGGACTGTACCGCCGGTGGAGAATTTCACTCCGCCCCGAAGACATCTTATATATGTATTATATGCCCTGACAGCGTATTTGTCAACACTTGCAAAAAATATTGACAAAACGAAATTATGGTGCGATAATAATAAGGTATATCATTCGTATAAAAAAAGGAGCGATTATATGGCACAGGAGATGGCGAAAGCCTATAAGCCGTCTGAGTTTGAGGACAAGATCTACGACTTCTGGATGAAGGGCAACTACTTTCACGCAGAGGTTGACAGGGATAAAAAACCGTATACTATTGTTATGCCGCCGCCCAATATCACGGGTCAGCTGCATATTGGACACGCGCTTGACGAAACCTTGCAGGATATTCTGATCCGCTGGAAGCGCATGTCGGGCTACTGCGCACTGTGGGTACCCGGCACCGACCACGCGTCGATCGCTACCGAGGCAAAGATCGTTGAAGCCATGCGCAAGGAAGGCGTGAGCAAGGACGATCTGGGACGCGAGAAGTTTTTGGAACGCGCGTGGGAATGGAAGCGCGAATACGGCGGACGAATCACGCGCCAGCTTCGCAAGCTGGGCGTAAGCTGCGACTGGGAACGCGAGCGCTTCACAATGGACGAGGGCTGCTCAAACGCCGTAAGAGAGGTGTTTGTAAAGCTCTATAACGAGGGCAAGATCTACCGCGGCAACCGTTTGGTAAACTGGTGTCCCCACTGCAACACTTCGATTTCCGACGCTGAGGTCGAGTACGAGGAGCAGCAGGGTCACTTCTGGCATATTCTCTATCCCGTTAAGGAAACGGGTGAGATGCTTGAAATCGCCACGACCCGTCCCGAAACTATGCTGGGCGATACCGCCGTTGCTATCAATAAGGACGACGAGCGCTATAAGCATCTGCACGGCTGCCATGTCATATTGCCGCTTATCAATAAGGAGATCCCCATTGTCTGCGACGATCACGCCGATATGAAAAAGGGTACGGGCGTGGTAAAGATCACCCCTGCGCACGACCCCAACGACTATGAGGTCGGTCAGCGCTGCAAGCTGCCGCAGGTGCGCGTGTTCACCTATGACGGCCGCATGACAGGCGCGGAGGATAAGGCGAGATATGAGGAGCTTAAAGCTAAGGGCAACCTTGCGGAAAATGAGCCCGAGGTGCTCGACTGCGGCAAATACGCAGGCATGACCACCGCCGAGGCGCGTGAGGCTATCGTCGCCGATTTGGAGGCGCAGGGACTTCTCAGAGAGGTCAAGGCGCATACCCACGACGTCGGCACCTGCTACCGCTGTCACACAACGATCGAGCCGATGATCTCCAAGCAGTGGTTCGTGCGCATGGAACCGCTCGCAAAGCCTGCTGTTCAGGCTGTAAAGGACGACAAGACTCAGTTTATCCCCGAACGTTTTGAAAAAGTATACTTCCACTGGATGGAAAATATCAAGGACTGGTGTATTTCCCGTCAGCTTTGGTGGGGTCACCGTATCCCTGCGTACTACTGCGAGGACTGCGGCGAGGTCACTGTCGCCAAGGAAGCGCCCGAGAGCTGCTGTCACTGCGGCGGAAAGCGTTTGACTCAGGACGAGGATACGCTCGATACCTGGTTCAGCTCCGCGCTTTGGCCGTTCTCGACGCTGGGCTGGCCCGAAAAAACCGAGGAACTGGATTATTTCTATCCCACTTCCACACTGGTGACGGGTTACGATATCATCTTCTTCTGGGTCGCCAGAATGATTTTCTCGGCGCTGGAGCACACCGGCAATGTTCCGTTTGATACCGTTTTCATCCACGGTATCGTGCGCGACGAGCTGGGCAGAAAAATGTCCAAATCGCTCGGCAACGGCGTTGACCCGCTGGAGGTCATCGAAAAGTACGGCGCAGACGCGCTGCGCTTCCTGCTGGTAACGGGCAATTCGCCGGGCAACGATATCCGCTACTCCGAAAAGCGCATAGAGGCTTGCTCGGGCTTTGCAAATAAGCTGTGGAACGCTTCGCGCTATGTGCATATGAACATCGACGACTATGATGTGAAAAACGAGATACCCTCCGTGCTGACCACCGAGGACAAGTGGATCCTTTCCACCCTTAACACGGTCGCAAAGGAGGTAAACGAAAACCTCGAAAAATTCGAGCTTGGTATCGCGGTGCAGAAGGTGTATGAGTTCACCTGGGACTGCTACTGCGACTGGTACATCGAGCTGGTCAAGGCTCGCCTGCAAAGCGACGGCGAGGACGCGCAGAACGCAAGACAGGTACTGCTGTATGTGCTCGACCGTATCCTCAGACTGCTTCATCCCTTCATGCCCTATATCACCGAGGAGATCTGGCAGACCATTCCTCACGAGGGCGAAACGATCATGCTCAGCGAATACCCGAGTTGGCTCGACGAGCTGGATTTCCCCGAGTCCGCAGCCGAAATGCGCCGCATAATGGACGCTATCCGCGCTATTCGCAACCGCAGAAACGAGATGAACGTGCCGCCGTCTCGCAAGGCAAAGGTTTATGTCGCGACCAAGTTCGGCAAAACCTTTGAGGACGGCAAGGCGTTTATCATGAAGCTTGCTTCGGCAAGCGACGTTGAGGTCGCCGACAGCTTTGATATCGACGGCGCCGTGACCGTTGTTACCGCCGACGCGAAGCTGTATATCCCTATGGAAGAGCTGGTTGACAAGGAAGCGGAGCTTGCGCGTCTTAACAAGGAGCTCAGTCAGGTGCAGAAGCGTCTGGCTCAGAGCGAGGGCAAGCTGAACAATCAGGGCTTTGTTTCCAAGGCTCCTGCCGCAGTTGTTGAGGGCGTAAGAAAGCAGGCTGACAAGGAGCGCGAGCAGATCGCGCTGATCGAAGCCGCGATAGCCGCGCTGAAATAATATATTAAAGCGTGCAGACGGAAAGTGTTTCGCCTGCACGCTTTTTGATTTGATTTTAAAACTCAATACCTCTTCTTGCGGTAACGCCCTTGTCATAGGGGTGCTTGATTTTTTTGAATTCGGTCACATAATCCGCCGCGTCTATAAACCGCTGTGAGGGGTCGTGTCCCGTCATTACGATCTCAAGGCTTTTGGGAGCGTTTGCGATAAACTCAAACACAACGCTCTCGCTGAGCATGTTTTCATTTATCACGTCGAAGATCTCGTCAAAGACCACCATATCGTATCGCGAGGAAAGCGCGGTGGAGGCGCTTTTGTCAAACAGCTTGCGGAACAGCACTGCGGTTTGCTGCTTTTCCTGCTCGGTCATATCGTAGGTGAACTTCAACTCCAGCGGACAGGTGGACAGCACTACGCCCTCCATGTTTCTGAGCGCGTTACGCTCGCCGGAAAACTCGGTTTTCAGAAACTGTGTGAACAGTACGCGCATACCGCTGCCTGCCGCGCGCACAGCCAGCCCTGCCGCCGCCGTAGTTTTCCCTTTTCCGTCTCCGTAATAAATGTGGATCATATTTTAACCTCCGTTTTTGTACGATGTTTTTATTTCGATCGCAGAAGTGATTTTAGATCAGATGATTTTATTTTTTGTAAAGCTGACGCTTGTCGGTGAACAAAGAGCCTTCTCTTGGGAGAAGGTGGCGCACCGCCTGAGATGATGTTTAGGATTAAATTAACGTTCGTAATATAATAATGGTTTGATATTTGATGTTTTTCGGGGGCGGTGTGACGGAAGAGGGTCGGCGTGCCGCCGCAGTCAGTACGCGTGCTTTACGTTGAATAATATGCTGACCTCGGTGTTTCGCGAGAAATGATTGCATTTGTAAAAATAACAGAGTATTTACACAAAGTTAACCTATCAAACCGCGTTGTGAGGGGAAACCGTTGTTCAAAACCCTCTTCCGTCACGTCACCTCAAAGATTCATAGTTATTTGACATTTGATATATTTTGAAAACATTATTTGTTTTTGACCTTTTGCTCACGGTGCCGTGCCACCTTCTCCCGGGAGCAATGTCAACAACTTAAGCTCTATCGTTTTGATGGTATTTAACAGAATGATGTTTTTTAGTGCGTGGGAAAGA
>CADASG010000110.1 GCA_902790475.1 uncultured Ruminococcus sp.
GGCGCGCCACCTCCTTTAACAAAGGAGGCTTTGGTGCGGCGACAAAGGTTGCGTTCCTGTCCGGGTGTCGATAGAAAAAGAACGTTATGCTCAGCAAACTCGGACGCGCAATGCGCGCCCCTACTCAGTTAAGGAAAACATTGACTATGTAAACGTTGTTTCCATTGCCCTCACAGCTTCCGATATTTCTATTCCGGCTCGCGTAAATGCCGAGGTTACCGATGCGTCCGACGTGAAGTACGCGAGCTGACCGCGGCGGGACGCCGATTGCCCTCACAGCTTCCGATATTTCTATTCTATCCCGCGAAACGCCGACGTTACCTCTTTGTCCGGCGTGAAGTACGCGAGCTGAAATAAATGCAGGGGGAGGGGCAGTTTTCGCAGTTGCAGGAGCAGCTTTTGCCGCTTCGCCTGCGAATGATCATAAAGACCAGCGCCGCTGCGACCGCTGCGGCTAAGGCGATGATGACAATGATATCCGCTGCGCTCATTTTAACCTCCCATGCCGAAAAGTATACAAATCAGGTGAACTATCGCCGCCGCCAAATATGCGACCACGCACTGCCACACAGCTAAACACGCCGCCCACTTTCGTCCGAGCTCACGCCTTACGGCGGCTACTGCGGCTACGCAGGGGGTGTACAGCAGGCAGAACACCAAAACGGACACGGCGGACAAGGCGCTGACCGCAGTTTGGATACCTCCGCCGTAGAGGATCTCAAGCGAGGACACCACGCTTTCTTTTGCGATAAAGCCGCTTATAAGCGAGGTCACGATCTTCCAGTCGCCCATGCCGAGCGGCGCGAATACCGGCGCGATAAAGCCGGCTATGTTCGCCAAAATGCTGTCCTGAGAATTGCTTACCATATTAAACTGAATATTAAAATGCTGCAGCGCCCATACAGCGATAGTGGAAATAAAGATGACCGTAAAAGCCCTCTGGATAAAGTCCTTTGCCTTTTCCCACAAAAGCCGCGCCACGTTTTTCGCGCCCGGCAGACGGTAATTTGGCAGCTCCATCACAAACGGCACAGCCTCGCCCTTGAACAGCGTTTTCTTGTATACCAGCGCTATCAGAACACCTATAACTATACCGAGGATATACAGCCCCGAGATTATCAGCCAGCTGTATTCGCGGAAGAAGGCGTTGACAAAAAACGCGTAGATCGGCAGCTTTGCCGTACAGCTCATAAACGGAGTGAGCAGGATCGTCATTTTTCGGTCGCGCTCACTCGGCAGAGTTCTGGTTGACATAACCGCAGGCACGGTGCAGCCGAAGCCTATCAGCATCGGAACTATGCTCCGACCCGACAGGCCGATCCTGCGCAGCAGCTTGTCCATAAAGAACGCCACTCTCGCCAGATAGCCGCTGTCCTCCAATATGGACAGGAACAAAAACAGCACCACTATTATCGGCAAAAAGCTGAGCACGCTGCCTATACCTGCAAATATCCCCTCGGTCAGCAGGCTTGTTAAAATCGGGTTTACATCGGCGTTTTCAAGCGCATGCTGCACGGTTTTTGACAGGCTGTCGATGCCTGTTTCCAAAAGCCCCTGCAGCCTGCCGCCGATCAGATCGAACGTGAGCCAGAATATCAGCGCCATAGTCAGGATAAACGTAGGTATCGCGGTGAATTTTCCCGTCAGAAGCCTGTCTATTTTTACGCTGCGGCGGTGCTCCTTGCTCTCCTTAGGCTTGACCACGCTTTGTTCGCATATCCTGCGTATGAACGAAAACCGCATGTCGGCGATCGAGGCGTTGCGGTCAAGTCCGCGCTCCTTTTCCATTTGCCTGATAACATGCTCGAGCATGTCCTTTTCGCTTTGCTCCAGCTTCAGGGCTTGGATAACCAGACGGTCGCCCTCAGCCACCTTGCTCGCCGCGAAGTGAAGCGGAAGCCCTGCCGCCTTTGCCTTGTCCTCGATCAGATGTCTGACCGCGTGCAAGCAGCGGTGAACCGCTCCTCCGTGCTCATCGGGTGAACAAAAGTCGTGCCTAAGCGGCTGCTCGCAATAACGCGCGACATTGACGGCGTGCTCCACCAGCTCGTCAACACCCTGATTTTTGGCTGCCGAGATCGGAACTATCGGCACGCCCAAAAAGGATTCCAGCGCGTTTATATCCACCGAGCCGCCGTTTTCGGTCAGCTCGTCCATCATGTTCAGCGCAACGACCATCGGAACGTTCATTTCAAGCAGCTGCATGGTAAGGTAGAGATTGCGCTCGATATTTGTAGCGTCAACGATATTGATGATCGCCGTGGGCTTTTCGTCAAGCACAAAGCTGCGCGAAACGACCTCCTCGCTCGTATAAGGAGACATTGAATAGATGCCCGGCAGATCTGTTATGACCGCGTTTTTGTATCCCTTGATAACGCCGTCCTTTCGGTCAACGGTGACTCCCGGGAAGTTTCCGACATGCTGCTTCGCGCCCGTCAGTTGGTTGAACAGGGTGGTTTTGCCGCAGTTTTGATTGCCCACCAGCGCAAACGTCATCGGAGCGTCCTTGGGCAGAGGATTTCCGCTGCCCTTAGGCCGAAAGCCTACGTTCTCACCAAAGCCCGGGTGAGAGCTTTTCTTTGCCTTTGTAACGGTGCGCTGCTGCTTTTCCGCGATAGGCTCAACGGTTATCTCCTCGGCGTCGGCAACGCGCAGCGTCAGCTCATAGCCGTGAAGCGTGAACTGCATAGGGTCTCCCATAGGCGCGAGCTTTACCAGAGTTACCTCGGTACCGGGGATAACGCCCATGTCAAGAAAATGCTGCCGAAGCTGCCCCTCTCCGCCAACGGCGCGTATAACGGCGGATTGCCCCGCCTTCATGTCCTTTAGTTTCATTTTCATGCTCCTCAAAGAATCGTATATTAATATTATACAATATCGCGGCATGAATTTCAATAATAAGTTAGTTTAAACTAATACATAAAAATAAAGGCAACACCGCACAATTCAAGGCGCACGGCTTGCTTGAATCTTATTCCGTCAGCTTGCCCAAAAAATCTCGGCAAGGCGACAGCCTTACCTCAATCTTACTGCGCAATCCGCACACCTGAATTATGCGGTATTGCCTAAAGACAACATAAAAAAACAACGCCCCTGCAAATCCGCAGAGGCGCAGCATTTATTATTTTGCCTTTATGATTTTTTCTATGTCCAGATAGTCGGTCACCATTGCGCCGTGGTCTTTTTCGAGGCGATCCTTCCAGCGGCTGCGGCCTACTACGGTTTTGGAGTTGTCGCCTACCTCCCAGTTGAAGTTGCCCTCAACTGTGTGGATATAGGTCACCTTGCCGTTTTTATCCTTGTCCACGTACTCGATATATCCTACGTGAGTTCTGCCGTCCGAATAGGGGTATTTCTGGAACGAGGTCATGAACACGTCGCCTGGCTTTGCCTCGTAATTCGTGCTGAAGGTGTTGTGCCATGCGCCGTACTTGCGCGCTTCGTTGGCGATCTCGCTGACGTGCCAGCGCGGAGGTACAAGGCACTTGAGGTCGCCGCGATCGCGCGCGAACCAGTCCATTGCGCTCCAGCCAAACACGGCGCACCACTGGGTGCCGTAAGTTAGACCAAACTTACCGTACTTATTCACATAGTCGATGTATTTGCGGTTGTTGTTGCCGACCTGTTTGCCGAGGAAGACGATCATGTCCTCGCGCAGCTTTCTGTTGAACTCCGACATCTTGCTGTCCGTTACGGCGATTTTCCACTTGGTCTTGCCCAGTGCGCTGGTGTAGCGCGTTGCTTTGGCGTTAAGCGCACGGATAACGTAGGTGTACTTCACACCCGACATCAGCTTGTTATCGGTGTAGACGGTGGACGTTGTGTCGCCTAAGGTCTGCCACTTGTCGCTGCCCTGCTTGCGGTAGACGCGGTAGCGCTCTGCGTATGAGTTGCTGTTCCACTTGATGTTCAGCACCGTCTTGTCGCGTGTGATGGAGCTGATAACGGGCGGCGCTACATAGGTGTTCTTCCAGCCGTTGTTGTTGTAGGGGCTGATGAACTGTCCGCTGTTGTTTTCATAGCGAATGGTGTAGGTTCGGGTCTCGCCGTTTTTAAGACCCTTGTGAGTGTAGGAATTGGTTGAGGTTTTTGCGAGCGCACGCCAGCGGTTGTCGGCGTCGCGGTAGAACAGGCGGTATTTTACGCCCGATCTTGCAGGCCATGTGAGGGTGGAGCCTCCGTCGATGTTCTCGATTTTTGTTATGGACGGAGTAACGACGAACTCATGCTGCCAGCCCTCCTTGAAGTAGGCGCTGATAAAGCTGCCGTTCGAGTCCATGGCACGGACAGTGTATGTATATTTTGTGTTGCTTTTGGAAATCTTATGTACAAGGCTCAGGCATTCGGAATTGCCGATACCCTTCCACTTGCCGTCGGTCAGGATAAACACGCGGTACTTCGCCGCCCCGGGGTATTTTGTCCAGCCGATCTTCACACCGTCCTCGCGGTTTTCCAAAAGATTGATTTTGGGATAATCCTCCTGCGCTGCGACGGTGGTTTCCTCCGCCTGCGCTGCTACGGTTGACTCCTCTGCCTGCGCTGCGACGGTAGGCTCCTCCGCCTGTGCCGCGACGGTTGACTCCTCCGCCTGTGCTGCGACGGTTGACTCCTCCGCCTGTGCCGCTACGGTTGACTCCTCCGCCTGCGCCGCTATCGGCTGTTCCTCGGGCGTTGCCGCAAAAACGGTTTGCGCCGAGCCTAACACTGCGGCTGCGGCAAGCAAAACGCTGATCAGTTTTTTCATAAGTAAGCTCCTTAATACATAGATTATCGTCTTTGTGTTTACATTGTCTTTATTATAGAGAGAAATGTAAGAATTGGCAAGTGTTTTTCAAAAAGTTAAAGCAATGTAATAATTTGCCGAAGCGCCGCTGTCACAATGCCGACAACTGCCGATAATATCCGTTTTCGGTTTGTCAAGACCATATTATCTACAAAATGTCCCACGGTTTATTGTTAAATTTAACCAACTGAAAATCTTATATTTTTAAAATATGTATGAAGCTCCAAAAATAATTTGTGTTTATTGACAAAGTTTTTCGGTAATTGTATAATAAATCCGCAGGCAAAAAACATTATATATATGAATAACTTTTGAAAGAAGGAACTTTACAATGGCAACTACAAAAAAGGCAGCTGCTACTGCTGAAAAAGAAACAAAAAAGACCACTAAGGCCGCAACCAAGACCGCTAAGGCAACCGCTGCCGCTGCGGAAGTAGAAGTAAAGGAAGAGAAGAAGGCTCCCGCTAAAAAGGCTCCCGCTAAGAAGGCTCCCGCTAAGAAGCCCGTAGAAGCTAAGGTTGATTTCTTCGTAGAGTACGGCGGCGTTCAGATTTCCGTTGCTGACGTGGTAGAGAATATCAAGGCTACCTACGGCAAGGACGCAAAGGAGATCGCTGTTTATCTCAAGCCCGAGGAGAGCAAGGCTTACTTTGTTGCTGACGGCGAAGAGAAGGAAATGGACGTATTCTTCTGCTAATCTCAACACACAATTTCAAATTTAAAGGCTGAGCAAACGCTCAGCCTTTTGTTTTTGATATTTATATTCTCGGTCAAAACAGCTCGTCCTCGGGCGCTTCATCATCAGCGTCCGGTGTTTGCGGCGCCTGTGCAGGTACCTCCGACGACGGAAACGGGCTGGATTTGTAGTCGCTCTCGTTGGAGCAGGCTACGGTGATATCGCGCACATCCTCAGACTCGTAGCTGCTGTCGGGTGCGGAAGAAGCGCTGTATAAAAAGTCGTTTTCGCTTTCGATGATCTTTCTGTAGCACTCGCGCGCACGGGCGATTTTCGCCTTGCTGTTGTCGATCACCTGCAGCAGCTTTTGCTGACGCTCGGTTGGCTCTCCCTTTCCGGTTTTCAGTATCTCGTAATAATCCTTGCCCAGCGCGATATAGGCGCGGTTCATCAGCTCGCTCTCGCTTTTCATCACCATTCTCAGGCGGTTGAGCTTTGCTTTGGTACGGTTGTGCTCGACATAGTTTTGCGCAACACCGGAAACGGTGTCAACGATCGTACCGACGGTTCCTTTGAATGTATTGATAATATCCATTGCTTTACCTCTTTGAAATATAGTATAGTATTATTATGACAGATTATTGAAATAAAATCAATATTTTTTTTAAAAAACCTTGTGAAACCCCATAATTATTGGTATAATGAAACTAAGGAGGTATTCATCATGCCCGAAACAAAAGTAAAAAAGGCGGTAGTTTGTCCCATGTGCGGCGAGCTTGGCAAGGCTAAGATCTATACGAGCGTCAACGTTACGGTCAATCCCGAATTCCGCGACAAGGTGCTCGGCGGCGAGCTGTTCTCGTGGAACTGCCCCTCCTGCGGCTATAACGCCAGACTTACATATCCGATTTTGTATAACGATATGAAAAATCGTTTTATGATATACCTGATCCCCAAAATCGACCGCTTTCAGCTCTGCGACAAGGAGCTGGAGGAAAAGTACAGCAACGTGCGCGGAATAAACAAGCGCGTCGTTCCCGATTTCAACTCCTTTAAGGAGAAGATATTTATCTTTGAGTCGGGGCTTGACGACATGGCAGTGGAGCTGACAAAGATCGCCATAGGTCAGACTGTCTCAAAAAAACTCGGCGGAGTCGCTGTCACCGACGGTCATCTGTCCATGTATGACCGCGAAAGCAACACAATGGGCTTCACCTATTTCACGGGTGACGACCGCAAGCCTTATGTGCAGACCGCACGGCTTGAGATCTACGGCAAGTCAAAGGATATCACGGAACGCTTTGCCGTCAAGGACAAAAAGCTAAAGGGCTTTATCAAAATCGACAGCGAGTGGGCGGAAAATATCCTCTACCGCTACAAACGCTCCCGTCAGATCGAAAAACTGAATAAGCTGAATGAATAAGAAGTGAGCCGGCTCAAAACTCGATCAAGTTTTAAGCCGGCTCCTTTGTACGGCAACGCATTTCCTATACACGTCATTTTGAGCTTTATCACGCTTCCTATATATGTCATTTCGAGTTTTTGTCACGTCTCCTCCATATGTCATTTCGAGCGGTCGGCGTGCCGCCGCTGTCAGCTCGCGGACTATGGGGCGGCGTGATAAGTTTCCTCGCTGTTACGCGAGAAATGCTCATTGTATTTTCTTACCAGCGCAGGTGAGCACATCCTTCTGCTCCTATCATCATGCGGACAGGAAAACAACGTCGGCACAGCGGGCTTGCATTGCAAGCCCCTGTTATGAAGTGACTTTTGTCAATCCGGCAAAGTTACCAAAAGTGCAAATATATAATTGTGCAAAATACCAAAGGCACGTGAAAGGAGCTGAAAGAAAACAGTCTCGCGGATTAGCCATTCTGTTATACGAGGATTGGTTACCACAGGCTAATGGTTTCGCCGCAAGCTCTATTATCTACAGGCGTGGATCACTTTCACAGAAAACTGTTTTAGTGCCGACGTAGGGGCATCATAGATAGCTTAACCTTAACATTTCGATCGGCTCCTTTCAGATACCTTCGAGTATTTCAAACAATCATTTTACAATCAAATCATTACAGCCGCGCAGCGTAGTAGTAGTGCTGTGGGAATGTGGGAAACCTGCCGCGTCGTTTTCCGCATCAGCATAGTTGCGGACGGTTTTCCACGTTTCCACAGCTTACGCCGTAGTTGTCTGTCATCAATCCCCAAATGAAACAAGCCAACTCTCTTGCGATGGCGGTTTTAGCAATATTGCTCTTGGAATGCAGCGAAATCCTTATATATTTTCTTTTC
>CADASG010000111.1 GCA_902790475.1 uncultured Ruminococcus sp.
CAAGGCATACTCGAATTTCCTTTCTTTTTGCCTCTATTCTATCATCTTTTGTAAACCATGTGCTTGTACATTCTGTAAACTATGTTACTACACTATACACATTGCGCGTCCGAGGTCGAGTGCTGCCGCTGTCAGCCCGCGGACTATGGGACGGCATGAAAGGTAATGTCGCCTTTACGCGAGAAACCGTCACCGTTTTCCTTTTCATTGATTTAGGTTTGAAAAAAAAAATGAAAAACTCTTTACAAAAGTTGTGAAAAGTGTTACAATTTAGAGTAAGAAAATGTGTATTCAAATACACAGCGGCTGATTTTCCCTTGAGCCGCCAAAAAAAGGAGGATGTATTCCAATGGCAAGACAAATGAAAACCATGGATGGTAACAGCGCTGTCGCTCATGTTTCCTACGCGTTTACCGACGTTGCTGCTATCTATCCTATCACCCCTTCGTCCGTTATGGCTGACCTGACAGATAAATTTTCTGCCGCCGGTCAGAAAAACCTGTTCGGGAGAGAGGTTCAGGTAACTGAAATGCAGTCCGAGGGCGGCGCTTCCGGCGCGGTTCACGGTTCACTCGCGGCAGGTGCTCTCACCACCACCTACACCGCTTCTCAGGGTCTTCTTCTGATGATCCCCAATATGTATAAGATGGCAGGCGAGCTGCTCCCCAGCGTTATCCACGTTTCAGCCCGTGCGCTCACCAGCCACGCGCTGTCCATTTTCGGCGACCATTCCGACGTTTATGCGTGCCGTCAGACAGGTTACGCGATGCTGTGCTCCAACAACCCTCAGGAGTGTATGGATCTCACCGCAGTCGCTCACCTTACAGCTATCAAGGGCAGAGTTCCCTTCCTGCACTTCTTCGACGGTTTCAGAACCTCTCACGAGATCCAGAAGATCGAGGCTTGGGACTATGAGGACCTCGCCGACATGCTCGACTGGGACGCTGTTGAGGAATTCCGCCGCCGTTCGCTGAACCCCGAGCACCCCGTTACCAGAGGTACCGCTCAGAACGATGATATCTTCTTCCAGGCAAGAGAAGCCTGCAACACCTATTATGACAAGGTACCCGAGGTCGTTATCGAGTACATGAACAAGGTCAACGAGAAAATCGGCACAAACTACAAGCCCTTCAACTATTACGGCGCGCCCGACGCGGAGCACGTTATCGTTGCAATGGGTTCGGTATGCGACTGCGCCGAGGAAGTTGTTGACTATCTCAACGCCGCAGGCGAAAAGGTAGGTCTGCTCAAGGTAAGACTTTACCGTCCCTTCGTCGGCGAGTATATGACAAGCGAGCTGCCCGACACCGTTAAGACCATCTCCGTTCTTGACAGAACCAAGGAGCCCGGCTCCATCGGCGAGCCTCTCTATCTTGACGTTCTCGCTGCTCTCAACGATTCCAAGTTCGCGGGCGTAAAGGTTTACGCCGGCAGATACGGTCTCGGTTCAAAGGACACCACACCCGGCGATATCATCGCTGTATACAGAAATGCCGAGAGCGAGACTCCCAAAAAGAAGTTCACCATCGGCATCGTAGACGACGTGACCAACCTCTCGCTTCCCGTTGTTGAGAATCCCGACACCACTCCTGCCGGTACTCACAGCTGTAAGTTCTGGGGTCTGGGCGCAGACGGTACCGTAGGCGCTAACAAGAACTCAATCAAGATCATCGGCGACCACACCGATATGTACGCTCAGGGTTACTTCGCTTATGACTCCAAGAAATCCGGCGGTCTGACCGTTTCGCACCTGCGCTTCGGCAACACCCCGATCAAATCCACCTACTATATCTCCAAGGCTGATTTCGTTGCCTGCCACAACCCCTCTTATGTGGACAAGTACGAGATCGTTGAGGATCTCAAGGAAGGCGGCTCCTTCCTGCTCAACTGCGGCTGGGACGTTGACGAGCTGTCAAAGCGCCTGCCCGGTAAGATGAAGAAGATCCTCGCCGAGAGAAAGATCAACTTCTACACCATCGACGCTATCAAGATCGGTAAGGAGATCGGTCTGGGCGGCCGCGTAAACACCGTGCTCCAGTCCGCGTTCTTCAAGATCGCCGACATCATTCCCGCAGAGGAAGCAAAGCAGTTCATGAAGGACGCTGCCAAGAAGTCCTACATGAAGAAGGGTCAGGCTATCGTAGACATGAACTACGCTGCTATCGACCGCGGTATGGAAGACCTCAAGAAGGTCGATATCCCTGCCGACTGGGCTAACGCTGCAGATGACGCTGCTGCCGACAAGGCTGAGGGCGAGGGCGCTCTGATCGATTACGTCAACGGTATCCTCAAGCCCGTCAACGCCTACAAGGGCAACAAGCTGCCCGTTTCCGCGTTCTCCGATCACATTGACGGCACCTGCCCCAACGGCTCCGCTGCTTTCGAGAAGAGAGGTATCGCGGTAGACGTTCCCGAGTGGCAGTCTGAAAATTGTATCCAGTGTAACCGCTGCGCCATCGTATGTCCGCACGCTGTTATTCGTCCCGTTCCCATGACCGACGAGGAAGTTGCCGCAGCTCCCGAAGGCACTGCCGCTATCCCGATGATCGGTCTCAAGGAGCTTAAATTCGTAATGACCGTTTCCACCCTCGACTGCACCGGCTGCGGCGCCTGCGCTCAGGTCTGCCCGGGCAAGAAGGGCGAGAAGGCTCTCGTTATGAAGCCCATCGACACCCAGAGACCCAAGCAGGATCTCTTCGATTACGCACTCACCATCGACGAGAAGCCCGAGGTCGGCGAGAAGTTCAAGTTTACAACCGTTAAGGGCAGCCAGTTCAAGCAGCCCCTGCTCGAGTTCTCCGGCGCATGCGCAGGCTGCGGCGAGACTCCTTATGCTAAGCTTGTCACTCAGCTCTTCGGCGACAGAATGTTCATCGCCAACGCTACAGGCTGCTCCTCCATCTGGGGTGCGTCTGCTCCCGCAACACCTTACACCACCAACAAGAAGGGCTTCGGTCCCGCATGGCAGAACTCACTGTTCGAGGACAACGCCGAGTTTGGTTTAGGTATGGCTCTGGCTCAGAACGCTATCCGCGGCAGACTCTCCGAGTATGTGACCGAGATCAAGGAAGCGACCGACAGCGCTGAGCTGAAGGCTGCCTGCGAGAACTATCTCGACACCTTTAACGATTCCACCGCTTCACGCGCCGCTACAGACGCGCTGATCGCAGAGCTTGAAAAGGCTGTTGACGACGCTAAGGTAGGCGAGCTGGCTAAAAAGACTCTGGTTGACAAGGACGAGCTTGCCAAGAAGTCCATGTGGATCTTCGGCGGCGACGGCTGGGCTTATGATATCGGCTTCGGCGGTCTTGATCACGTTATCGCTTCCGGCGAAAATGTTAATATCCTCGTATTCGATACCGAGGTTTACTCCAATACAGGCGGTCAGGCTTCAAAGGCTTCTCCCATCGGCTCCGTGGCACAGTTTGCCGCCGCAGGTAAGGCTGTTAAGAAGAAGGATCTCGCCGCTATCGCAATGAGCTACGGTTATGTATACACCGCTCAGGTAGCTATGGGCGCCGACAACAACCAGGTGCTCAAGGCTATCGTTGAGGCTGAGAGCTACAACGGACCTTCGCTGATCATCTGCTACGCTCCCTGTATCAACCACGGCATCAAGGGCGGCATGGGCATCGCTCAGCTCGAAGAGAAGAAGGCTGTTGACGCAGGCTACTGGAACCTCCCCGTCTGGCTGACGAGGGCAAGAATCCCTTCCACCTCGACAGCAAGGCTCCCAGCGCGTCTTACCGCGACTTCATCATGGGCGAGGTTCGCTACAACGCCCTCACCCGCTCCTTCCCCGAGAGAGCCGAGAAGCTCTTTACCGAGGCGGAGAAGTTCGCCGAGAACAAGTTTGCTCACCTCGAAAGACTCGCAAGCTTCGACGACGCCACCTGATAAAACCATCACAAACAACAAGAGGACGGAGAAATCCGTCCTCTTTTCTTTGAGCAAAAATTTAATACTATTCTCTAATAAAATCCTTTAACAGATGTCGTGTAAAATTTCGCATAACTGCGTTGTCATCCCCGGGATCCGTCAGGATTCCTGCGCCCTCCGCCTTGTTCTGCGGTGTTGCCTTAAGTCTTTTATCAGAGAACAGTATAAGTCAGCCTCTATTAGAGATCAATATGCTGCCATCAGCGGGGATATGCCGTTTTTTGGGGCGTTTTTGCCGTCTTCTATGAAGCGGAGGGCTTTGCCGCAGCCCATTATCACGCAATCGGCGGCGTACTTGTGGACGCGCACCTTCAGTCTGGTCGTTTCGCTGATCGTTTTTGCAAGACCCGTCAGCTTTGACAGTCCGCCCGTTAGGATTATCCCGTCGTTATATATATCGCCTGCCAGCTCGGGCGGCGTTTGCTCGAGCACGTCGCGGACGGCGAGCACGATATCCTGCGCGATCTCCGCGATCGCGGGCATGATGTCCTCACAGCCGACGTCAACAAAACGCGGAAGTCCGCTGACGGCGTCCCTTCCCTTTAGGCGAAACGTCTTTTGCTCGTCGAGGACAGTCACGCAGCCGACTTCTTTTTTGCACGCCTCGGCGGTGTTGGTGCCGATGATCAGGTTGTACTTTTTGCGGACGAACTTCACCAGCTCCTCGTCCATGGCTCCTCCTGCGCGCTTAACGCTTTTGGATACCGAAAGTCCTCCCAGAGATATCACGCCGATATCCGCAGTGCCGCTGCCTATGTCAGCGATCAGCACTCCGTGCGGCGAGGTTATGTCCACTCCGCAGCCCAACGCCGCAGCCTTTGGGCTTTCGATCAGATACACCCTGCGCGCACCTATCGCTCCGACGGCGTTGACCACCGCGCGTTTTTCCACCTCGGTCAGTCCGCAGGGGATCGCCGTCACTACCCGCGGCATGACGATTTTAACGGGGCAGACCTCTTTGAGCAGGATCTCCACCATATTTTCAACCAGATCCGACTGCGCTATAACGCCGCTGTCCAGAGGGTGAGCCGCCCGCACGCCGTAAGGTGTTTTTCCGATCATGCCGTAGGCTTCGTCGCCCACGGCGAACACCTCGCGCGTGTCCACGTCGTAGGTGATGACGCTCGCCTCATCAAGCACCTTGCCTTTGCCCTCAACAAACACCCGGATCCTGTCCGAGCCCAAATCTATAGCTATATCCATAAGCTTACTCCTGTAACTGACTGTCGGTATATATCGAATCATCGCGCCGCAGGAATTCTGCAAGCGCAGTGTAGCGCCTCGCGCGGCGGTTATTTCCCACCATCTGCTCAACGGTGGACGGCAACCCCACCATGATCAGGGTCTTTTTCGCTCTCGTGACCGCCGTGTAGAGCAGGTTGCGGTAATAGAGCCGCGACGGTCCCGGGAACATCGGCAGCACCACCGCGTCGAACTCGTTGCCCTGGCTTTTATGGACCGTGACCGCGTAGGCGAAGTCAAGCTCGTCCGCCGAGTCAAAGCCCAGCGAGGCGGTTTTGTCAAAAAAGCGCACTCGGATCTGTCTTGTTTTGCGGTCGATTCGCTCAATAACCCCTATGTCGCCGTTGAACACGCCCTCGCCGGTCTCACCGTTCTCGCGGAACCAGCGGATATCGTAGTTGTTTTTTATCTGCATCACCTTGTCACCTTCGCGAAAAACGCGCGAGCCTACTCTGAACTCCGCCTTGGTTTTGCCGGGAGGATTGAGCCGCTCCTGCAAGCGGCTGTTGAGCTCCACGGTGCCCAGCTCGCCTTTTTTTGACGGTGAAAGCACCTGTATATTTTCAAACGGAGAGTAGCCGTAGGCGGCAGGCAAACGGCTTGCGCAGAGGTCGGCGATCAGATTGCCCGCGTCGGTCTTGTCTGTGCGGTACATAAAGAAAAAGTCGCGGTCGCTCCTGTTGAGCACCGGCAGCTCGCCCTTGACTATTCGGTGGGCGTTGGTGACGATCAGGCTTTCCTGAGCCTGTCGGAAAATCTCGTCGAGCGTGACTACGGGTATGATACCGCTGTCGGTCAAGTCGCCCAGCACGTTTCCGGCGCCCACAGAGGGGAGCTGGTCGCTGTCTCCTACCAAAATCAGCCGGCAGCCCATCGGCAGCGCACGCAGTACGCTTTCAAAAATAGGCGCGTCTACCATGGACACCTCGTCGAGCACCAGCGCGTCGCATTTGAGCATGTCGCGCTCGTTTTTGTTGAACACGGGCTTGTCCTGCTTGTCCCAGCTGACTTCAAGCAGGCGGTGGATAGTCTTTGCCTCGCTGCCCGTCAGCTCGCTCATCCTTTGCGCTGCGCGTCCCGTGGGAGCAGCGAGCAGAACCTCCTGACCCCGGCTGCGCAATATCTTGATTATGGCATTCAGGGTGGTGGTCTTTCCCGTTCCGGGACCGCCCGTCAGCACCAGCATTCCCTCTGTCAGCGCCATGCGGATCGCCTGCTTCTGGCGCTCGGCGTAGGCTATCCCGTCGCCGCTCTCGCACTGCGCTATCGCCTCGTCGATTTGATCTATCCGTTCGGCGGAAAAGCCCAGCATAAGCTTGATACGCGAGGCTATGTAGGTTTCGGACAGGTGCATCTGCGGTGTAAAAATGAAATCTTCGCCGCCGACGCTGTCTTTTATCAGCGTGCGGTCAAACGCCATATCTTCAATACAGTCTTCGACGGCTGAAGGGGTGGAGTCCAAAAATTTCGCGGCGGTGTCGCGCAGCCTCGGCTCGGGCAGACAGGTGTGTCCGTTGTGCTCGTTGTGGCGCAGCACATAGACGATCCCTGCGCGCAGACGGATCTCGCTGTCGGCTTCAAATTCCTCTTTTCGTGCGATATAGTCGGCGGAAGCGAATGAAACGCCGAAGTCGCCCTGACACAGAATATACGGATTCTCGCGGATGCGTTCCAGACTGTTCGTGCCGAAAACATTGTAGATTTTTACGGCGGCGGTATTGGTGATACCGAACTCGCCGAGATAAAGCATAAGCGTGCGCAGACAAGCTCCTGCTTTCAGCTGTTCGGAAAACTCCCTTGCCTTCGCAGCGGAAATGCCTTTGAGCAGGGCGACGCGCCCGGGTTCCTTTTCCATCACCTCGAGCGCGTCCTCGCCGAACTCGCTGACGATCCTCTGAGCGGTGGCAGGGCCTATACCCCTGACCGCTCCGGAGGACAAATAGCGCAGGATATCCGCGACATTTGTGGGGCGGCTGACCTCGCAGGCTTTTACGGCAAACTGCCTGCCGTAGCTTCGGTGTTCGGTGTAGCTACCCGTCATCAGCACGCAGTCGCCCGTACTGACAAGGGGCATGACTCCGACGGCGGTGATATACTCGCTGCCGCTTTCCACCTCAGCCACGGTGTAGCCATTTTCATCGTTGCGGTAGACAATGGATTCGATCACGCCGTCCAGCCTCACCAGCTCTTCTTCGTTCATCGCGTTCTCCTTGCTTTTTGGTTTCTCTCAATAGTATACCGCAAATCCGCGCGGATAACAATAGGTTTTAAAAAATATCCTTTTAGAGCTTGTTTGTACCGGTAAACGCGTCGGCAAACTCATCACGGGTGAGCAGCACAGGTCCGCCGTGGTCGCGGCAAAAACGCTCGCAGACGGCGCGCGTCTCCTCGTCCATGCCGCAGTCAAGGCAAACCGCCTTCATGCCGCGGCAGCCGCGTTCCTTGCAGGCTACAGCCAGAGTGCGCAAAGTTTGCTCGGCGTTTTCCGCGTCGGCAGTCATGGGAGCCACCAGATAGATCCGCTGTCTCCCTCCGCCGTCAAACAGCCTATCCAGCAGCCAAGCCGCCGCGCTCCCCGCGCCTGCCACCGCCAAAAGTATAACGATCACTATAGCTATCACGCTCATACAATCACCTCACTGTATTCTATGGAGAAAACCCGGGTTGGTGAAAGGAGAGAGAAGTTGAAGGCTTCGGTCGGTGAGAGAGGTCGGTTTGGTTCAAGCATTCGATTCCCGGCTTTTGATTAAGAATTAATAAAAAAACACTTGCAAAATTGGAATAAATGTTCTATAATTGTATTAGAGGAATACGCACAAAGCTGCTTT
The DNA here is from genome assembly GCA_902790475.1 of uncultured Ruminococcus sp. Lineage (GTDB taxonomy): Bacteria > Bacillota > Clostridia > Oscillospirales > Acutalibacteraceae > Ruminococcoides. The sequence goes on from CADASG010000111.1 coordinate 8,010, forward strand.
TTTAGGCAATACCGCATAATTCAGGTGTGCGGACTGCCTTAAAAAGCTTCAGGCGACAAACTCAATTAAGGCAACACCGCACAATTCAAGGCGCCCGGCTTGCTTGAATCTTATTCCGTCAGCTTGCCCAAAAAATCTCGGCAAGGCGACAGCCTTACCTCATGTGCGGTATTGCCTTAACCAACGAAACGACAAACAAATACTCTGTCGTAACTGTGACAAACCGGCAAAAGTATCAGAAAGATGAATACAGCGCGGCCGACGCTTCAACCAAGGCTTTAACCGACGAGCAACCAACGGACAACCAACGGACAACCAACGGACAACCATCAGGCAACCAACGATCAACCACTGTTTAAGAAAGAAAAGAAGGATAAAAAGGATAAGAATGAGAGAGAGCGCGCGCTCGTGCCTAACGGAACCTTCTGCAACGTTTTGCTGACGGAAAAGTGCGGTGGAGCAAACGTTTATATTCTATCAACAAACGGACAGAAACAAACGTCGTCGAAACGGTCTTGTCCTCCCACTCCGTTTTGGGTTGTGTGTGGTTGGTGATACAGCCACCATATATTGTGCCAATAATGTAACCCGTTAATAATTTTTTGTAACTTGACAAAAAAGACGAAAGGGTGGTTTTGCGGTTTCGGAACCGTCGAAAAGCGCATGAAACCTGTGTTTTTTCGCTGTGTTAAAAAATTGACGATCGCCCGCGGCGCGTCTATATGCTGTGTTTAATTCTTTTTTAGAATACCATATCTTGTGCTTTTGTTAAAAAATACTATTGCATTTTGGGAATATGTGGTGTATAATAAATCTCGCACGGTTGAAAAGACCTGCCGAATAAAACAACGACAAGTATTGAAATACAGCAAAACACGAAAGGGATTAGGTATCATGAAAATCATCAAGCGAAACGGTTCGGAGGAAGACTTCAACGTTATCAAGATAGTCAACGCTATCAAGAAGGCTAACAACTCCGCCGACACGCCGTTTCTGACCGACGATCAGATTTTGGACATTGCCGATTATGTTGAGTATAAGTGCAACAAAATGAAGCGCGCGGTTTCCGTTGAGGAAATTCAGGATATGGTAGAGGATCAGCTGATGGCTAAGGGTGCGTTTGAGCTTGCCCGCCGCTATGTCCGCTATCGCTACAACCGCTCGCTTATCCGCAAGGCAAACACCACAGACAACCGCATTCTCTCGCTTATCGAGTGCAACAACGAGGAAGTCAAGCAGGAGAATTCCAACAAGAACCCCACCGTCAACAGCGTGCAGCGCGACTACATGGCAGGCGAGGTCAGCCGTGATCTGACCCGCAGGATGCTGCTGCCGCCCGACATCGTTGAGGCCGACAAGCAGGGCATCATCCACTTCCACGATTCCGACTACTTCGCACAGCACATGCACAACTGCGACCTTGTGAATCTGGAGGATATGCTCCAAAACGGCACTGTTATCAGCGACACGCTGATCGAAAAGCCTCACAGCTTCTCCACCGCCTGCAATATCGCAACCCAGATCATAGCGCAGGTCGCAAGCAACCAATACGGCGGTCAGAGCATCAGCCTGACCCACCTTGCGCCCTTTGTGCAGATCTCGCGCGAGAAGATACGCAAGGAGACCATTGCGGAGTTTGAGGAGATCGGCATCGACGCTACCGAGGAAAAGATCAACGAGGTCGTCGAGCGCCGCCTGCGTCTTGAAGTCAACCGCGGCGTTCAGACCATTCAGTATCAGGTAGTCACGCTGCTGACAACGAACGGTCAGGCTCCGTTCGTCACCGTTTACATGTATCTTAACGAGGCTGAGGACGAACAGCAGAAGGCTGACCTCGCCATGATCATCGAAGAGACCCTCAAGCAGCGCTATCAGGGTGTGAAAAACGAGTCAGGCGTGTGGATCACCCCCGCCTTCCCCAAGCTCATCTACGTGCTTGAGGAGGACAATATCACCGAGGACAGCAAATACTGGTATCTCACCGAGCTTGCCGCCAAGTGTACCGCCAAGCGCATGGTTCCCGACTACATCTCCGAAAAGGTTATGCTGGGGCTCAAGGGCGACGTGTACACCTGCATGGGCTGCCGCAGCTTCCTCACCCCCGACCGCTTCACCGACGCAGGCATAGGCAACGTCGCCAACGCCAAAAACTACGTACCCGGCAAGCACAAGTATTACGGCCGCTTCAACCAGGGTGTAGTCACTGTCAATCTGGTCGATATCGGTCTCAGCGCCAACCGCGACATTAATAAATTCTGGGAGATCTTTGATGAGCGCATGGAGCTTTGTCACCGCGCACTCCAGGCGCGTCACGAGCGCTTAAAGGGCACCCTGTCCGACGCTGCGCCCATCCTCTGGCAGTACGGAGCGCTGGCAAGGCTCAACAAGGGCGAAACCATCGACAAGCTTCTGTTCAACGGCTACTCCACCATTTCGCTGGGCTACGCCGGACTGTGGGAGTGTGTCTACAGCCTTATCGGCAAAAAGCTGACCGAGGAAGAGGGCAAGGCGCTCGGTCTTGAAATCATGAAAAAGCTCAACAGCTACTGCGCCAAGTGGAAGGCTGCCGAGAATATCGACTACAGCATCTACGGCACTCCGCTGGAGAGCACCACTTATAAATTCGCCAAATGCCTGCAAAAGCGCTTCGGCATCATCAAGGGCGTTACCGACCGCAACTATATCACCAACAGCTATCACGTGCATGTGACCGAGGAGGTCAACGCCTTTGACAAGCTCAAGCTTGAAAGCGAGTTTCAGGCGCTTTCCCCGGGCGGCGCTATCAGCTATGTGGAGGTTCCCAACATGCAGGATAACCTCCCTGCCGTACTCCGCGTGATGCAGTTTATCTACGACAACATCATGTACGCCGAACTGAACACCAAGAGCGACTACTGCCAGGTGTGCGGCTACGACGGAGAGATCGCAATTGTGGAGGAAGAGGGCAAGCTGATTTGGGAGTGTCCCAACTGCCACAACCGCGATCAGGATAAGATGAACGTGGCGCGCAGGACCTGCGGCTACATCGGCACGCAGTTCTGGAACCAGGGCAGGACTCAGGAGATCCAGGAAAGGGTGCTGCACCTGTAATGAATTACGCGGAAATAAAAACCTGTGATATCGCGAACGGCGAGGGCGTAAGGCTCTCGCTGTTCGTATCGGGCTGCACCCACCACTGCAAAAACTGCTTCAACCCCGAAACCTGGTCGTTCGACTACGGCAAGCCTTTTACTGCGGAAACCGAGGAGTACATCCTCCGCGAGCTAAAGCCCTCCTATGTTGACGGGCTGACGCTACTGGGCGGCGAACCGTTCGAGCCGTCGAATCAGCGCGCTCTGCTGCCGTTTCTGCGACGGGTAAGGGAGTTATATCCGCAAAAGAACGTGTGGTGCTACACGGGCTATATGTTCGACAAAGAGCTGCTCGGCGAAAGCCGCGCAAGGTGCGAATGTACCGAAGAAATGCTCTCGCTGATAGATGTGCTGGTAGACGGCGAGTTCGTGCAGGAGCTGTACAATATCAGCCTGCAGTTCCGCGGCTCCTCCAATCAGCGTATCATAGACGTAAAAAAATCCCTCGCCCAAGGCAAGGTGATCTCCTATACTCCCGTGAGCGGAAGGATTACAGTTTAATAACTTTTGTGCATTCTTTTGTGCATTCAAAAAAACAATAGTTTTAAGGCGGTCAGGAACGATCCTGACCGCCATTTTTAGGTTCGCTCGAAACGGGCAGTAGCGCAAGCAATTTAACCCGTAGGGGCTTGCGCGTCCGCAGTTGCTGTGCCAAATGTTCTGCTCTTATTTACACTCGGGCAGGAAAACAACCTTTGTCGCCGAACCAAAGCCTTCTCTTGGGAGAAGGTGGCACGGCACCTTTAGCGAGAGGTTATAATCAAATGATGTATTCAAAAC
>CADASG010000112.1 GCA_902790475.1 uncultured Ruminococcus sp.
CGGAATTGACGTTTTATATCAGTTCTGATAGGTTCTGATGACCTGTTTTGCGACGGCAAGCTTGCTGGTCTGCATATCCATCGCCTGCTTTTCGAGGTAGCGGTGAGCCTGTTCCTCGCTCATGTTAAGACAGGTGACGAGCAATATCTTGGCGCGGTCAATGATTTTGAGATCCTCAACCATGTGCTTGAGCTTGTCGTTCTCCTGCTCCACTCTGAGAAGGCGGCTTCTGAAGCAGTCCGCGAACAGCAGATAGTGGTGAAAGAGGTGCCTGTTGATCGGCTTTGAAATAACGAGCACGCCCTTTTCGTTGAGCATATCGCTGACCTGATCGGCGCTTGCCTTAGGTACGATGATCACCACGCTCGCGCGCGTAGTGTTCGCAAAGCGCGTTGCCAGCGCAATGCCGTTTTCATCCGCCAATGGAGCGTTGATACATACGAAGTCGAATTCCTCCTCCTGCTGTTCAGCGCTGTAGGCGGCGTAGGAAACGGTAATATCCTTGTAGCCCTCTTCTTCGAGGAGCTTTGAAAGAGCGGCGGCGCTTTGCTCGGAGTTTGTTACAAGCAACGTTTTTTTCAAACTACCACCACCGCAAATCATTCTTCAACATCATATTTTACCTGATTTCACGTACAGTTTATTTACATAAAGGAATTAAACCGAGATTTCTTGATTTTTTTTATTTTGTCAAAGGCAATAAACATTCCATTTGGCGGATTGACACAACATATAACAAGATGCTATAATATTATGGTATTGACCGCATAATCCACCAAAAATCAACAGAGAAAGGAGCAGGTGACAATGAGCCAAATCGAAGAAACAAAAACCGCGATGGATTTAATATATCTTGTTTCCTGCGCTGTAAACAATGTGATTCCTGACGCACAGCGATGCGGCGAAATGGATGACGAGGCGGTATACAGCCTGGCAAACCGCCATATGCTCTCCGCGGCTGCGGCATTTGCGCTCAAAAAGGTAATGCCTCTCCCGAATCACTGGCATAACGCGATAGGCAATTCCATGCGCAGGCTTGTGATTTATCATGCCGAGCGTTCAAAAATACTCCGGGAATTCGACGAACGCGGAATCCGTTATCTTCCTCTCAAGGGAATAATATTAAAAGGCATATACCCAAAGCCCGAAATGCGCGAAATGTCCGACAATGATATTCTCTGTGACAGGGAAAAAATGTCCGAAATCCGAAAGCTAATGAAGTCAATGGGCTACAGCTGCAAGATGTTCGGAAAGTTTCATCATGATATGTATTACAAGAAGCCCGTGCTCTTCGAAATGCATACCGACTTGTTCAACAGCGTCGAGTTTCCAGAGGCATATTCCTACTACAAGACAATCGGGCAGCGGCTGATTAAGGATGATCACAACAAATGCGGCTACCATATGACCGACGATGATTTTTATATCCATATCATCAACCATTTGTACAAGCATTATTCCAGCGCGGGTACGGGACTCCGCTCGCTTCTGGACGTATATATCATCAACAAGACAAAGGGGCAGACGCTTGACCGCGCTTATATCAGCCGCGAGTTCAATCACTTTGGTCTTGAGGATTTCGAACGGAAAGTTCGCGGGCTTTCGCAGAAGACGTTTACTCTTCAGCCTTTATCGGAGAGCGACATGAAAGAGCTTTCCTTCTACGTAAATTCCGGCTCTTACGGGACGATTGACAACCTGGTAATATCCAGGTTCAAACAAGACAGCAGCATAAAATCAAAGCGCCGTTATCTCCTCAAAAGAATTTTCCCGGACATGCGGAACCTGAAAGTTTCTGCGCCCGTTGTTTACCGCCACAGAATTCTTTATCCGGGTTATGTGGTATTCAGGCTGGTCAGGTACCTGGCACACGACCGAAGCGCGCTTGCGATTGAGCTCAGACAACTGAAAAATACCGAACAGGGCGGCGGAAACGCAGGATAAATTTCGATGTTAATTCAGCCGTCCTACGGCTTATAAAGATAAAAATTTTAACCACTGAAAGGCAGGAATTTTAATGAAAATCGGATGCGTCAAGGAAATAAAAAACAACGAGTTCCGCGTTGGCATGACTCCCGACAATGTCCGCGCTTATGTCTCGGCAGGACACGACGTCTGCATTGAAAAGGGCGCGGGCGTAGGCTCGGGCTTTGCGGACGCCGAATACGCGGAAGCCGGCGCGGTTTTGGTTGACAGCGCCAAGAAAGTCTGGGATTCGGTTGATATGATGGTCAAGGTCAAGGAACCGCTCGAGGAGGAGTACGCGTTCTTCCGCGAGGGACTGATTCTCTACACATATCTCCACCTCGCGGCTGACGAAAAGCAGACTGACGCTCTGCTGGACGGCAAGGTCAAGGCTGTTGCTTACGAGACCTTGCAGGAAACAGACCGTTCCCTTCCCCTTCTTGCGCCTATGTCGCAGATTGCAGGACGTCTTTCCATTCAGGAGGGCGCAAAGTACCTTGAGAAGCACTTCGGAGGCGAGGGCATTCTGCTTGCCGGAGTTCCCGGAACCCCAAAGGCAAACGTGGTCATTCTCGGCGGCGGCACGGTTGGTATGAACGCCTGCAAAATCGCGGTCGGAATGGGAGCGAACGTGACTATTCTCGACATCAGCCTCAAGCGCCTTGAGGAGTTTGACAATATGTTCGGCGCTCAGGTGCAGACGCTTGTCAGCAACGACAGCAATATCGAGCGCGTATTGAAGGACGCGGATCTGGTCATCGGTTCCGTTCTGATTCCCGGAGCGTCCACCCCCAAGCTGTTCAAGAAAAAATATCTGCCCTCGATGAAGGACGGCTCCGTATTCGTTGATGTCGCAATCGACCAGGGCGGCTGCGGAGAATCAAGCCGCGTTACAACTCACGACGACCCTGTTTATATTGTTGACGGAGTTGTTCATTACTGCGTAGGAAACATGCCCGGAGCGGTACCGAGAACGAGCACAATCGCCCTAACCAACGCTACCCTTCGTTACGGACTTGAAATAGCCGCTAACGGACTTGAGGAAGCATGCAAAAAGAGCCCTGTAATCTGCTCGGGCGTCAACTGCTATCTCGGCAAAATCACAAACGAAAACGTAGCGAAGGCTCACGGCCGCGAGTGGACTGATATCTGCTCGCTTATATAACAGAAATACCGCCCCTCGCGGGCAAAAAATCAACGTCGGACTGCCCAAGGCAGCCCGACGTTATTCTATATCGGTAATTATTTAGTTGATTGACGCTTAGTACGCGCCGTCGCCCTTGATAACCGCAGGAATAGTGAGAAACAGAATCTTCAAATCTGTCAGGATACTTCTTTCCTTGATATACTTGTAATCCAACTCAACCATACCGTTGAAATCAATCTGGCTTCTTCCGCTGATTTGCCAATAGCAGCTCAGACCGCCGATTACAGACAGGCGCTGCATCGAATAATCGGTGTAATTTTCGACCTCTCTGGGAAGCGGAGAACGGGGACCTACAAAGCTGATGTCTCCCTTGATGATATTGAAAAACTGCGGAAGCTCATCAAGACTGGTCTTTCTCAAAAACTTGCCGACCCTTGTGATGCGCGGATCGTCCTTGATTTTAAACAGCTCGCCCGACGTTTCATTCTGATCCTTAATAGATTCAAAAATCTCATCAGCGTTGGGCTTCATGCTTCTGAACTTGTAAAACTTGAATTCTCTTCCGAACAGCCCTACTCTGTTACACACGTAAAAGACAGGACCTCCGTCGTCAATCTTGATTGCCAGCGCAACTCCGAGAAACAGCCAGAAAAACAGAATCACAAAAATCAGAGCGAACGAGAAATCAAAAACCCGTTTGACAAAATTATATGCTTTTTTCTCTTCAACGTAGTATTTTACTCCGTTCTTTACAACTTCCTTACTCATAATCTCAGCTTCCATTTTATCTTTCCCTACAGTTCTTCCCTCAAAAAAAGCGTTGTTGTAAAGCAGTCTTTTCCTGCTGCAAAGCGCGGAATCAGTAACCGTATCCGTAACCATAGCCGTATCCCTTGCCGTACTTATGCGACTTGACAGACTCAACGTTATTAATGATTACGCCCAGAATCTTTCCGTTGTTTCTGTTGATGGTCTCAATTACCTTTTTCAAATCGGGATATGTTGTGGAATTATGCTTTACAACCAGCACAACACCGTCAGACTGCTTAACCAAAGGAAGCGAGTCGATTACGACACCAACGGGAGGAGTATCGAAAATGATATAATCAAATTCCTTTTCAAGCTCCTTGACAAACTCCTTCATACTCTCACTGGAGAGAAGCTCGGAGGGGTTCGGAGGAATGGCGCCGTAGGTAATCGCATAAAGATTATTGATTTTTGAGCTGCGGATTACCTCATCCTTGGAACACTCGCCGTTGAGGTAATTTGTCAGTCCGGGTGCGAAGCCGATTGACAAAACATTGTGAATCTGAGGTCTTCTGAGGTCACAGTCGATAACCAGAACCTTTGTGTTAACCTGCTGGGCAAGCGCGATTGCAATGTTTACCGAGGTAACCGTTTTACCCTCGCTCTTGTTAGCGCTTGTAAAGC
>CADASG010000113.1 GCA_902790475.1 uncultured Ruminococcus sp.
CAACCGCTCTTTCCCACGCACTAAAAAACATCATTCTGTTAAATACCATCAAAACGATAGAGCTTAAGTTGTTGACATTGCTCCCGGGAGAAGGCTTTTCGTTCATCGCCAAACGTAAGGATGCTCTCTATCAACATGCGAACAAAAATAACCTTTGTCAACCACATCTTTTGGGAACCCCTAATAATTCACCGTCGTACACAGGACTGCGCAGTAGATGTTTTTTGCGCCGGCTGATTTCAGCGCCTTGGCGCACGCGCCGAGGGTGGCGCCTGTGGTGATGATGTCGTCGATTATCAGCACGTTTTTTCCTCGGACGAGCGATTTGTCTGCGCAGCGGTACACGCCGCGCACATTCTCGATACGCTGTGCGCCCGAGAGATCGTGCTGCTTTCGGTTGTACTTGATTTTTATTATCGCGTCCCGGTACGGCAGGCTCATCAGCTCTGCGCACCGTCGAGCCAGCAGCTCCGCCTGGTTGTAGCCGCGGCTTCTCAGGTCGCGGATATGCATAGGCACGCAGGTCACGGCGTCGATCGTACTGATTTGCTCCGGGGTAAAGATCTGCAAAACGCTGCTCGTTATCACAAATGCGAGCTTCGGCGCGTACTGCGCCCGTTTCTTGAATTTAAAGCGCTTCACCGCCTCGGCGTAGCTTCCGTCGTATCGCAGCGCCGCAGCGCAGTAGTATCCGCCGATCGCAAAGCGCTCCATGGAAAACGAAGGCAACAGAGCCTTGCAGCCCGGACAGGCGTAATCCTCCGGGTTTTTCATCAATCCGTCGCAGTAGGGACAGCGATTCGGATAAAAGCCGTTAATAAACTGCTGCTTCATGTGACCGTCCAAGCAGTCATTTCCGTCGCCGAACGGGTTCTTTTTCACGGTACCTCTCCCCTGTCCTGTTTTATTGACCGAACGCTTTGAGCTTTGCAAGCCGATAGCGAACGTAGGCAAACACCGAAACGCCCAGCGGCAGAAAACAGAACCACACGCTGTTTGCGCCGAACGCCATGCTCAGCAGGGTGCTCATTGCCGCGCCGCCGTAGAAGCACAGCAGCGTGACCCAATAGAACCGCGAATTTTTCAGCGCCTTTTTGTCCTTGTCCATAAAATACTTTGTAAGCAGCAGCACCGCCTGACGAACGTTATTTGACGAGAAAATCGTGGCGCTTGAATTGCCGCCTGCTTTTTTAAACGCGTTCCACTGCACCGGAGCAAAGAAGAACACGGGGAGTATCGCCAAATAATCGTTATCCGCGCCCGTCAGCAAGCCTGTCAGCACGATCACCGCCGCAGTGACGATAAAGCTGACGATCTTCATGCTGATCCTCATATATCGCCGCGCGACAGCGTAAAACACGTTAGCCGCCGCGTAAATCAAGAAAGCCAAAATGATAAAGCCTATGCTGTCAAGGTTGCCCCGGCACGCCTGAACAACCAACCGCATCAGGTTTCCCGTCTGGGCGTTTGCGATGATATCGCAATGGTTTACGACGGTGTAGCCGCCGAAAAAGCCTCCTATAACGCTCACTGTGTTGTGCAGCGCCATTTGTCTTTTTACAATCGTCATATCAATCTTCCTTTAATAAAGACCGGCTCTTTTCCGAGCCGGCCTTGTTTATCTTTTATCTAACGCTACATATTTCTTTTCGGTGGAAATGCTCATGTAAGCCGGGCGGATGATCTTGCTCGCGTTGATAAGCTCTTCCAGACGGTGTGCGCTCCATCCGGCGATACGCGCGGTGGCGAACAGCGGAGTGTAAAGCTCGCAGGGGATGTCAAGCATACTGTAGAGCAAGCCGCTGTAGAAGTCCACGTTGGACGCGACGCCCTTGTATATCTTGCGCTTTTTGCCGATGACCTGGGGAGCCAGACGCTCTACCTTGGCGTAAAGGTCGAACTCCTCTGAAAAGCCCGAAACCTCGGCAAGGTGCTGAACAGCGCCCTTCAAAATACGCTGGCGCGGATCGGAAATCGAATAAACCGCGTGACCCATACCGTAGATCAAGCCCATGTGGTCAAACGCCTTGCGGTCAAGCAAACGCTCAAGATAATTCTCGATCGCCTCGTCGTCCTTCCAGTCCCTGACCTGCTGCTTCAAATCGTCAAACATCTCAACGACCTTTACGTTTGCGCCGCCGTGCTTGGGACCCTTTAGCGACGAAAGCGCCGCCGCAATAGCAGAATAGGTATCCGTGCCGGACGAGGTGACCACATGGGTCGTAAAGGTAGAGTTGTTGCCGCCGCCGTGCTCCATGTGCAAAATCAGCGCCATGTCAAGCACCTTTGCCTCCAGATCCGTATATTTGCGGTCTGGACGCAGCAGCGAAAGAATGACCTCAGCCGTGGACATGCTGGGCTCGGCACGGTGGATATAAAGGCTCTTGTTGCGCAGGTAATGATTATAAGCGTGATAACCGTAAACGCTGAGCATTGGGAACACCGCGATCAGCTGTATACTCTGGCGCAGCACATTGTTGATAGATGTGTCGTTTGGATTGGTATCGTAGCAGAACAGAGTCAGCACACTTCGCGCGATCGAGTTCATCATGTCCTCGCTGGGCGCCTTTAAAATAACGTCTCTGACAAAGTTCTGAGGAAGCGTTCTGTAACGCACCAAAAGAGCCTTGAATTCGGTCAGCTGATCCACAGTCGGCATTTCTCCGAACAGCAGCAGATATACTATCTCCTCAAAACCGAACCGATTGTCGTGCTGGATACCGGCGACGATATCGTTGACGTTGTATCCGCGGTAGTAAAGCTCACCGTCGCAGGGTACGATCTTGCCGTCCACCAGCTTGTTCTGCTTGATGGTGGAAATATCTGTCAGTCCGGTCAGCACGCCCTTGCCGTCAAGATCGCGCAAGCCTCTTTTTACGTCGTATTTTTTATACAGCTCCGTGTCGATCACGGAGTTTTCCGAAATCTTTTCCGCCAATGTGTTGATTTCGGGTGTAACAGCCGAATACTCCCAATCGTTGGTTGTCACACAATCACTTCCCTTCTGAATTTGATGATTTTTTATCACACTTTAATTATTATAACATATAAATGTACAAAAGGCAAATTATTTTATAATACTATTTTCAATTAATTAAAACACTTTAAAAAGCCGGCTGAAACCATTTCGGCTCAGCCGGCTGCTGTTATTTCAGTATGAATTTTTCTATGGTTTTAGCCACGCCGTCATCGTCGTTGGACTCACAGACATACCCGGCGATTTTTTTGACTTCCTCCTCGCCGTTGCCCATCACCACGCCTAATCCCGCGTAGCCTATCATGGTCATGTCGTTGTAGTTGTCGCCAAACGCCACCAGCTCCTCACGTCCTATGCCGAGGTGACTGAGCAGCTGCGGCAGCATTGAGCCCTTTGACACGCCGAAGGGCATAAGCTCTAAAAAGTACGGCGCGCTTTTGTAGATATCAAGCAGCCCGTCGTAGCGCTTCATCAAAATCTGCTGATAGCGGTCAAGCTCGTCCGGCTCGCCTGCCAAAAGAATCTTGTTGATATCGAACTTTATCGACGAAACCACATCGGGAATGACTACCATTTCGGTTTTGAGCACGTCGCGCTCAATATAGGTATAGTCGTTCACCTTGTTGTTCGCGTAGATTTTTTTATCGTCAAAGGTAATGAGGGTAATGTTTGATTCCTGCAAAACGCTGACGATATCGGGCAGGTACTCAATCGGGAAGTACTTGCTCACCACCGTGCGGTTGGTAACGCAGTCAATGATTTTGCCGCCGTTGAAGGACATGATATAGCCGCCGTAACGCGGAAGCATCAGATCCTGCGCCACGGGGATAACACCCAGCGGATGTCTGCCCGACGCGATGACAACCTTTTTGCCCTGCGCCTGCGCTTCAAGCAGCGCGTAGCGGTTGCGCGGCGAGATCTCCTTTTTGGCGTTCAACAATGTGCCGTCAAGGTCAATTGCGATTAATTTGTAATCCATATAATCACCAATAATACAGATTCACACAATCTATCTGTATTATAGCACAGTTTTTATAAAATTGCAAATCTCAGCGCATTTGGTATTTTTTCAGGTCTACACAGCCGTCGAAAACCTCCACTCCCTCCGCTTCAAGCAGCCGCTTTTGTTCTCCGCTGCCGCCGAAGGCAAAGCCCGGCGCGAGTCTGCCGCGGGCGTTCACCACGCGGTGACAGGGGATCTCTCCGGGAGAGGGATTGACATGAAGCGCGTTGCCGACGACTCTCGCGGCGTTTCCGTTGCCTGCCATCGCGGCGATCTGCCCGTAGGTCGCGACCTTGCCTAAGGGTATCAGCCGAACAGCGTCGTATATCCGTGCGTACATCGTTTTTTCAGCCATGCTTACTCCATTCCCGCGATACGCCGCTGCAGCCTTGTCGCGTCGTTGATATTTATGACGCCGTTGCGCTCAATATCGGCTAAATCGAGGACGCGGTAGCTTTTATACTAAACTCAAATAAAAAATAGACAATCTTTGCGGTCTATTTTCCGCAATACTTCGTTGTCGTCCTTGCAAGGCGACAGCCTTGCGGCGTCCTCGTCTTGCGAAAAATATCCTCGCAAATCTTTGTCCACTTTTTATCTGAGATTAGTATTAAACTCGCTGATCAGCGCAAGGTGCTTTTGTATGGCGGTCACGTCGTTTATATTCACATTACCGTCGCCGTCAACGTCGCCCTCGGCTTTTTCAACGACATACAGATTTGACACGCCGCCGAAAAGACAGTATTCCTCGGCATGGGAGTCCTTGTAGCAGGTCACGTCGATCGCGCTCTGCTCCGACATCGGCGTCAGGATATCCATTCCGATCGAGGTAAGGCTGTCGGGAAGGAAAATGCCGCTGAGCGCGGTATCGTTTTGAAAACAACCTGCGCCTAAGGTGGTCAGCGTAAAGGGCAGATCTATTTCTTCCAGCTGAGAGCAGCCTGCAAAGGCAAGCTCGCCGATCGTCTGCAAGCCGTTTGGAAGCTCAATGCTTTTCAGCGACGCGCAGTTGTAAAAGGCGTACCCTGAGATCGTCGTCAGGCGCTTGGGCAGCTCCGCAGATTGAAGCGCCGTGCAGCCGCTGAACAGATTATCGCCCAAAACAGTAAGGCCGTCGGGGAAGCTCACCTGTTCAAGCGAGGTGCAGTTTGAGAACGCCGCGTAAGCGACCGATGAAAGCTCACTCGCTTCCGAAAGGTCAAGCTCCCTGAGCGCAGTGCAGCCGCTGAACGCCATTATGCCGATAGAAGTCAGCGACGTCGGCACGATCACCTCCGAAAGATAGCGGCAGCCGCTGAAGGCGAACGCGCCGATAACCGTGCAGTCTTTGGGGAGGGTGACCGATTCCACGCCGCTGTTCTCAAAGCAGCGTGAATATACGCCCGTTACCTGTCTGTCGCCGACGCGCGCAGGTACGGTAACGCCCGTTTCGCTGCCGAGATATTTCGCCGCCATCAGCTTGTCTCCGCTCGTTACTGCGTAGCGGAAGTCTCCCTCGTCAAAGAACGTGTCTGCGACCGCAGTGAACATACCTGCGCCGAAAAGCAGGCAGCACATGACTGCCGCAAGACAAAGTGACAGTATTTTTCTGCCGTATTTGCCGTATTTCATTATCACATACCTCCATAACGCATAAAGCGGAAGCGCAAGCCTCCGCTTTTGTTCGGTCACTGACCGATTTTTTCCTGATTTAACCGATAAAACTCGGAATAGTTTTCCTTTAATTCCTCAAAATCATCGGTGTTAAAGGTGATGCTGTGGATATAGAGATGCTTATCGTCCTCATAGAGCCAGTCGCCGTAGAACAGCTCCTTGTTTTTGTCAGCGTCGGTCACACTGACGTGAGAGCCGTCAAACTTCACCTGAATATTGTATTTGGTTCCGTTGAAGTTGTAGTTGCCCTTGCAGTCGTCGGAGGGATTAAACCGAAAGCTGTAGTCGGGCGTGACCCACTTTATTCCGCTGTATTTGTCGGGCGATTTGTCAAACGCGGGCGCGCATCCGCCCAAAACCGCTCCTGCAAGGAGCGCTATCGTCACAATAAAACAGCATAATCGTTTCATGAGCTTCCTCCCTTACGGCAGATATCTGTCAACCTCGGCGTAGCCGTCAGAGGTTACAATAGTGGTTGTTCCGTTGTTATCATAAACCATGAACGAGAACAGGCGCAGCTTCTGACCGCTGTAGTTGACGCTGTTTACGTTCGTGCCCTCAAACACGGTCAGATAAGCGCTGTAGTCGTTTGAATAACGGTAAACGTCCTCCGCGCTCTTGAATTTCTTGTAGCGGAAACCGATATTGTTGATGCTCTGAGCCGGATAATCAATATCGTAGTTGCCGTTCAGGATATCTCTTATAAACACTTCACGCGTAGCCGGGGCGTTGAGAATATTATCCGCCGACGAATAACGATAGTGACCGTTTACCGCGGTCGCGAACAGCACGCCTCCACCTATCAGCTTGCCCTCCTCACAGAAGTCTGCGATAAAGAAGTTGTGGTGGAGCCTTGTGGTATCGTTTTCGTTTTTGATCTCGGTGTAGCTGTTCGTAACTACGGTCTTGCCGTTTGCGACCGAACCGCTGCCGCTGCTCACGGTGATCACCTGACAGTCGTTGGTGCCGTTGTCCGCGCTGCCTGTCGCGACGAACTTTGCCCTGTAGGTACTTTCTGTGCATACCACCGTTTCAGTCGCGGTGCCGTCGAAGGAGTAGCTTTTCAGCTTCCACACCGGGTTGGATACATTGGTGGTGAGCTCCTTTGTCTGCTGATAATTACCTGTATATGATGTACCGTTGTATATTATGGTATAATCGCGTGCTTCTTCCTTTAGATAAGCGTCCACCGCGATGACCTTGAACGTACTGTCGCAGTTATCACTGTTTATCTCAGGCAGCCTTTCGGTGCTGAACGAGTAGTGGAAGTAGTTGCTCTCCACCCTCGGCGCGTTGTCGCGCGCCATATTTTGAAGAGTGGTCGTGCTGCTGAGCAAGGTGTCGTAGTTGGTTTCGCTCGAGGTGAGGTACTTGGTGTAGGTCGCCGGCTTGGTTCCCTTGTTTTCGTCGAACACATAGTTTCCGTCGGTGGTGTCGAAGTCCTCAAAATGATAGGTAACGTTGACGCGCACCGGGGAGTTGAAGTTTACAAACTTATATACTGCCACATAGGTTTTATCACCTTCGCCGTTGTTATACAAAGGAACCGAGGTGAGATGGATATCCCTCGAGGTGGTATAATCCTCCGCGCCGCTTGGTATCGTAACTTCGGTAAGTCCGTTGCCCGTGGTTGTATTTAAGCCGTTCATCGGCGTTTTAAAGACGATCCATCTGTCAAAGGAGTATGTGTAATCCCCGAACTTTGCCTCTGCTTTCGCGCTCGCGTCAAGCTTATAATGGATCGTGTTGCTTGTGCCGTCGTTCGCGGCGTACTGCGCCTTGTAGATTTCATCTTCGTCGGTGATGATACCTGTGCCGTGTACGCCGTTCAAAGCCGAGTCAAGCAGAAAATCGCCGTCCTCCGTAACAGCCAGGAAATGATTTGTCACCGAACCGTACGAAATGATGTTAAAGAATGTCAAATTCGTGGAGTTTGCCTTTAGCCATGCTTCACCCGTTATTCGCGCGGTGCTGTTAAGTTCAAAACGACCGGTTTCCGGTCGGGCATCATAAATGCCGCCTGAGGTCACATACTTGTTTTCGACTATGATATATTCGATAATGATTTTGTTGTCGCCCGTGAAGTCCAGCTTATGTTGCACATAATTCGATATCACTTTACGTTTGATATCAATAAGATAAAGCGCACTTTACAGAAAATGCGGCGCAGGAATCCTCAGTCAGCTGCGCTGACAGCTCCTTTACTAAAGGAGCCTTTGCATGTGTAACTTTATGTATAGTATTGGATGAAAAATGGTAGATAATATGAAGTGACCCCTGACTTGCAAAACGTGGATTTATCTGTCATACTGAAAGTGCAAAAAATACAAGTATGATAACCACATACAAGGAGGA
>CADASG010000114.1 GCA_902790475.1 uncultured Ruminococcus sp.
CAAGGCATACTCGAATTTCCTTTCTTTTTGCCTCTATTCTATCATCTTTTGTAAACCATGTGCTTGTACATTCTGTAAACTATGTTACTACACTATACAATCACGTCTCTTTTTCGTGCGAAACGGTACTTCGCGAAAATACGGAAAAATGATATAATATTATCAATCAAAGTATCTCCCGTTCCTGTTTATAACGCTTCATAATTCATTAGCAGGAGGTGAACGCAAATGAAAGAAGTCCCCATTTGGGAAAAGACCAATCTGACCTTGGAGGAAGCCGCGGCTTATTCGGGCATCGGCATCAATAAGCTCAGAAACTTATCCAACGACGAACAGTGCAAGTTTGTTTTATGGATCGGCTCAAAGCGCCTGATCAAGCGCAGACAGCTTGACGAATTCACAGAGAAACTGTACTCTCTTTAATCATTAAAAAATGGGAACAACAGGGCGATACAATGATATTCATTATCGGAGTATCGCTCTTTTCTGTTTGTGCGGAAAGGAGCAATTATGGCGCAAGCCAAACGAAAAGATAAAAGCAGAATCGTTCTTCGCACAGGCGAGGGACAACGTCCTAACGGTACCTATGAATACCGCTGGACGGAACGGGGCGGCACGCGGCGCAGAGTTTACGCAAAAACGCTTGAAGAGCTCCGTGAAAAGGAAAAACAAATCCAAAAGGATAAATGCGACGGTATCAAAGCGGAGGCGCGTTACCTGACCGTCAACGACGTATTCGACACATGGCGGCAGCTGAAACGCGGCTTGAAGGACAACACGTTTCAAAACTATCAGTATATGTATAATATGTTTGTCCGTCCGAATCTCGGCAAGCAACGGGTTTCCTCGCTGAAAAAGTCAGAAGTAAAGCGGTTTTACAATATGCTTGCCGACGAACGCAGCTTGCAGGCTTCAACAATCGACAGCGTGCATACCGTTTTGCATCAGGTATTGGATATGGCGGTGGACGACGCGTATATTCGCGTCAATCCGTCCAACAACGTCCTGAAAGAATTGAAGCAGTCCCATATTTTCAAAACCGAAAAGCGCAGAGGTCTCACAAAAGCAGAACAGGAGCTCCTGTTGAGCTTTTTACAGAGGAACCATACCTACAGCCACTGGTACCCGATTATCGCGGTTATGGTCGGTTCGGGGCTCCGTGTCGGCGAAGTAACGGGGCTGCGTTGGTGCGATATTGATCTGGAAGAAGGAATCATCGACGTGAATCACACGCTTGTCTATTACGACCACCGCGTGACCGAGGGAAAAAAGGGCTGTTACTTCAACATCAACACACCAAAGACAAAAGCCGGTGCCCGTCAGGTGCCTATGCTCGACTTTGTGAGGAAAGCGTTTATCATGGAGCGCGAGTATCAGGAGGCTTTGGATATTCGCTGCACGATAACGATTGACGGTTATTCGGATTTCATCTTCGTCAACCGCTACGGTCATACGCAGCACCAAGCGACGCTCAACAAAGCGATCCGCAGAATTATCCGCGATTGCAACGACGAGGTGCTGCTGAAAGAAGAAAAGAATCCCGTGCTGCTGCCGCATTTCAGCTGTCACTCGCTTCGCCATACATTTACGACCAGAATGTGCGAGGCGGGCGTAAACGTCAAAGTCATTCAGGACGCGCTCGGTCACGCCGACATTTCCACGACCCTGAATATTTACGCCGACGTTACCAAGGAACTGAAAAAAGACGAATTCGCTGATTTGGATTTGTTTTTCAAGAACAAGCAAACCGCCGAAAATAGGTCTGAAACGCCTTAAGCCACTTAAGCCAAAATTTAAGCCAATCAAAACAAATCAAGCGGCGGCTTAAGCCAATTCACAAGAACACGGGCAATAAACTCACTGAATAAAATACCGCTATACAGCTTGACAAAGAGATAAAATTGGTTTAGAATAGAAATCCCGACAATGAAATCCTTAGATAAGTAAAACCGCATAGATAAGCCATTTTTCAAGTGTATATCGGCATAACTGCTACGGTTTTATATCAATTTTATATCAAATGACACAAAACAGCGTCCTTTTTCAACCGAAGGACGCTGTTTTTCTATGCCTGTTTTGACTTGATGAAGCACTCAACTTGTATTGTTGACCGGAGGCGATCTATGAGAGTTTGTAGCTCTGAATCACTCAGCGTAGCGGTGATCCCTGTTTCTGTAGCGGTTATTCTATGCTGTCCGGGAATCTCCGGATCAAATTCATATTCAGGTATCAGTGACAAATCGATGTATTGAAAACCACAAAGAGAAAATAGTGATTTATATTGTTCTCTTTTCTTTTGCTCTTCTTTTTCAATTTCGGACAACGCTTTCAATTCGTCTATGGATTGTACAGCTCTGTATTCTTCCCACGATATGCAATCTGTTTCGCCTGTCCAATATTGCCATATATGAACATTAGTTTTTTTTTCAAATATTTTTGCAACCTCTTCTCGCATAAGTGAACGCTGTTTTGCGTAGTTGCGTATAGTCGATTCTGATATACCAAGATAATGCGCTAATTCATCATACGACATAAGAAAATCATCTTTTAACGCTTTTACTCTTTCGGCTGTCTTTTTTAACCTGATTTTCTGTTCGTTAGTAAAAACCTTTGCACTTTTCTTCATAAGAATACCCCCATAGTCAAAACATTTTATTCAAAATCCGTTAAATGACTGACGGATATAGTTTGATAATTGTATCTTGTTGACGTTTATATTATAATATCATTGACAGAAGATGTCAAGTTGAAACACTATGGAATGTTAAGCAGGAGGTATATTTTATGCAACTGAGAAAAAAGAATGTCAATGATGTAGAAATGATGACCGGAAGCGTGGAAGAGGCGTGTGCCCGATATGGTTTAGGTAAAGCAAGTATGCGTCGCGTAGCGGAGGACGCCGGTGCTGTAATTCGTATCGGCAAGCGCTATCTGGTAAACTTTGCTAAGGTTGACCGTTATATGAACAGCATTTCCGAGTAACAGAGGGAGGGACGCACCTATGCACACATTTACCCTCTATAAATGCGCCTACCGCGTCAATAAACACAACGCCTATTATCCGCAAAGGGTAAAAGTATCAAGTGCGGAGGATTTACGCGGTGTAGTTATGAACGATCACGCAGCAGCAACATACCGTAATAATCACCGGTTTATAGATGATTTCATTAAATCAGATTGTATTATGCTGGATTTGGACAATGACCATTCAGATGATCCGGTTGATTGGAAAACACCTGATGATGTAGCGGCGATTTTTCCCGGCGTTGAGTTTTACGCTGTTGAATCACGTAGTCATATGAAGGTAAAGGACGGTAAAGCAGCACGCCCAAAACATCACTATTACTTTCCTATCAATACGGTTACAGACATAGAGGAATACAGGCGCTTGAAGGAATGGATATTATCTATTTTTCCGTACTTTGACAGAAATGCAAAAGACGTCGCCCGAATGTTCTACGGTGTAGAGAATCCGAGGGTTTACCACTACGGAGGTGAAACCAATGCGGATTGATGAATACCTATTGTGTTATACAACTCCACCGGCGCAAGCTACACACAACAACGTAAGCAGCGCGGAAACTAAAGAACCAATTTCTTTTGGTAAACCTATCAGCGTAGGGAATCGAAATAATGAGTTGTACCGCTACGCGTTTAAGCTGTATATGACCGGGCGATCCCGTGAGGAAGTTCAAATACTGACCGAAGCATATAATAATCAGCTTGAAGCTCCGTTAGATGATGAAGAAATCCATACGCTTGTAAATAGCGCTTGCAAAAAAGAGCTTGATAGAGAACAGTTTATCCGGAAAGCCGAAGCTGCTATTGAGTTTGCAGAGGCAGCGACAGCGGAAAACAAAGCGGATTCATCTACGGTGATATGCCTCGCTGATATTGAAGAGATTAAGCCGGAATGGTTAGTAGAAGGATATATACCAAAAGGTGAAATAACTGTCCTTGCTGGTGACGGAGGCGTCGGAAAGACCTTTGTATGGTGTGCTATTGCCGCTGCAATCAGCAGCGGACAAAGAGCCTTTGTACTCAACAATTCATTTACTGAGGAAGCAGAGCGAGAGCCGCAAAAGGTTTTGTATTTCTCTACAGAGGATTCTAATGCGGCTGTACTGCGTCCGCGATTAAGATGTAGCGGTGCAAATCTAATCAATGTCAGCACAATGGAAAGCGCAGACGAGAATTTTCAAAAGATAAAGCTCAACAGCGCATACCTTGAAAACCTGATAGACCTATACCGGCCGGCGCTTGTAATATTTGATCCTCTGCAATCGTTTCTTCCCTCGCGTACAGATATGGCAGCGCGTAACCAAATGCGAGAAGCTATGTCAAAGTTACACGCCTATGGGAAGAAATACGGTGCGACATTCCTAATCATAATGCTCATGTACGGTAAGGAAGCAAGCAACCGAAAACAAGAGATAGACCGCCAGCACTACACTATTCCGAACCAAAGACCAAAAGATAAGCATT
>CADASG010000115.1 GCA_902790475.1 uncultured Ruminococcus sp.
AGCGCTTGCGGGAGAGTATGAGATGAAGCTGATGCTCGGACCGCTCACCTATTGCGTTTCTATCCTCCTGACCTTCGGCGTATCGCTGTTCGTCAGCTTTATGGTCGCGAGGAAGAATAAGAAAATCGATATGGTCGAAGCGCTGAAGGGTGCGGAATAAAGAAAGGAAGGACTATATGAAAAAGGATAAAAAGCCCTCGCCGATTATACGGTTGTTGGCGTACACCGGAAATTATAAAGGCTTGCTGTTCTCGGGACTGTTTCTTTCCGCAATCGCAATGGTTTTGGGAATGGCTCCCTATATCTGTATTTGGCTTGTCATCAAGGATTTGATTTCAGTTGCGCCGAATTGGAGTGAGGCGGCCTCGATCGCTCAATACGGCTGGATGGCGTTTGCCTTTGCCGTGGGAGGTATTTTGATTTATTTCTTTGCGCTGATGTGTACGCATCTGGCGGCATTTCGCACAGCCTCAAATATTCGCAAGCAGGGAATGGCGCGTTTAATGAAAACTCCTCTCGGCTTTTTTGACAACAACGCCTCGGGTTTGCTGAGAAATCGTTTGGACGGAGCCGCCGGAGAAACCGAAACACTGCTCGCGCATAACCTTGCCGATATTGTCGGTACGGCTGCGATGTTTATCGCTATGCTGGTGCTGATGTTTCTCTTTGATTGGCGAATGGGCGCGGCGTGCTTGCTGGCGGCGGTTATCTCAATCGTCGCGATGTTTACGATGATGGGCGGCAAAAATGCCAAGCTGATGATGGAATACCAGAGCGCGCAGGATGTAATGAGCAAGGCGGGCACCGAATATGTGCGCGGTATCCCGGTTGTAAAGGTGTTTCAGCAGACGGTGTACTCCTTCAAGGCGTTTAAGCAGGCGATCGAGGACTACAGTACAAAAGCTGAACGATATACCGACGGCGTATGCCGCGTGCCTCAGTCTGTTAATCTAACGTTTACCGAAGCGGCGTTTGTGTTTTTGATTCCGGTCGCGTTATTCTTAGCCCCTTCCGCGCTTGCGTCGGGAGATTTTGCGGGCTTTATTACAAACTTCGCGTTTTACGCCGTGTTCTCGGCAATCATATCCACCGCGCTTGCAAAGATCATGTTCGCCGCAAGCGGCACGATGATTGCCGAAACCGCGCTTAATCGTATTGAACAGGTGATGAATGCGCCTGTTTTGGAAATAACGGAGAATCCGAAAACGCCGGACGGCAATAAGGTTGAATTTAAAAACGTCAGCTTTACCTATGACGGCGCACAGCTGCCTGCCTTAAATAATGTTTCCTTTATTGCCGAACCCGGTCAAACGATCGCGCTTGTCGGACCCTCGGGCGGCGGAAAGACGACCGCCGCAAGCCTGATACCTCGTTTTTGGGATGCTTCCGAGGGCGTTGTAGAAGTAGGCGGCGTGGACGTCAGAGTAATTGAGCCTCATATCTTAATGGACAATGTCGCCTTTGTTTTTCAGAATAATAGATTGTTTAAAACGAGCATTTTAGAAAACGTGCGCGCCGCGAAGCCCGACGCTGACCGCCGGGAGGTTCAAAAAGCGTTGGATGCGGCACAGTGCGGAGATATACTTGAAAAGCTTCCGGACGGTATGGATACCGTTATCGGCAGCAAGGGTACATTTCTTTCGGGCGGAGAGCAGCAAAGGATCGCGCTTGCGCGGGCCATATTGAAGGACGCGCCCATTATTGTACTCGACGAGGCTACCGCCTTTGCCGATCCCGAAAACGAGGTCTTGATTCAAAAGGCTTTTTCCGTGCTGACAAAGGGCAAAACCGTTATTAAAATCGCGCACAGACTTTCCACAGTTACGGACGCGGATAAGATAATTGTGCTTGACAACGGCAAAGTAGTTGAAACAGGTACGCATGAACAGTTGAAAAACGCGGACGGTTTGTATTCCAAAATGTGGAAGGAATACAACAAAGCCACGCAATGGAAAATTCAAAGCGAGGTGAGATAAATGTTCGGAGAAAAATTCAAACGCAAATACGCACTCTCCGATAAAGGCGTATCGAATACCAAGAAGGGTATGGCGTGGACTATCGTTGTCAATCTGCTGATGATGACAGGAATTGGTTTGCTGTACTTTATGATGCAGAGCTTTATCTCAACTCTCACGGACGGCACGGAGCTGCCGAACATTTGGCTATACATCGGACTTACCGTTTTGTTTGTCATACTCTCGCTTATTACACACCTGATGCAGTATCACGCCACATACGGCTTGGTTTACGGCGAGATCAAAGGAATGAGAATCGGGCTGGCAGAAAGATTGAGAAAGCTGCCGCTCGGATATTTCGGCAAGCGTGACCTTGCCGATCTGACCGAAACGATTATGGGTGACGTCAACCGCATGGAACACGTCTGGTCGCACGTTTTGGGCTATCTATACGGTTCCTACGTTTCCACCGCAGTCATAGCCGTTGTGCTGTGCGTTTATGATTGGCGGCTTGCAATTGCATGTCTGTGGGGCGTTCCTGTTGCGTTCGGTCTGCTGTTTGGCAGCCGCAAAATGGCAAAACGCCATTCGGAGATCTCCAAAGCTGCAGCTGTGACCGTTTCGGACGGGATCCAGGAAACACTTGAAAATATCCGCGAGATCCGCTCCAACAATCAGGAGGAGCGCAGCCTGACAAACTTATATGAAAAAATAGACAAACACGAGAAAACCCTGCTGCGCGGCGAAATTGCGACAGGTATCTTTGTCAACGCCGCAAGCGTCATTATGCGCCTCGGAGTGGCGACAACGATTTTAGCCGGCGCGGGCTTGATCCTGTCGGGACAAATCAACTTTATGCTGCTGTTTATGTTCCTTTTGGTTATCACGCGGGTTTACGCTCCGTTTGACCAGAGCCTCGCGTTGATTGCAGAGGTGTTTATGTCGGAGGTATCCGCAAACCGCTTAATGGAAATCTATGAAACTCCCGCAGCCGAGGGCGCGGATGTATTCAAGCCCGACGGACATGATATCGTATTTGAAAATGTCGGCTTTGCTTACGATAGCGAGCAGGTATTAAACGGCGTGAGCTTCACCGCCAAAGAGGGCGAGGTCACCGCTCTGGTAGGTCCCTCGGGTTCAGGCAAAAGCACCTGCTCGCGGCTCGCGGCAAGGCTGTGGGATGTGAGCGAAGGCAGCATTAAGGTCGGCGGCGTTGATATCAATACTGTTGATCCCGAAATTCTGCTCACCGATTATGCAATGGTATTTCAGGATGTGGTGTTGTTTGACGATACGGTGATGGAGAACATTCGCCTTGGTAAGCACGGCGCGACCGACGATGAAGTGAGAGCCGCCGCTAAGGCCGCAAACTGCGATGAGTTTGTCAACAAGCTGCCTGATGGCTACAACACTCCAATCGGTGAAAACGGAGCAAAGCTCAGCGGCGGTGAACGTCAACGTATCTCCATTGCAAGAGCTCTGCTGAAAAACGCTCCTATCGTCCTTTTGGACGAAGCGACCGCTTCGCTTGACGTTGAAAATGAAACAAAGGTTCAGGGCGCGCTGTCACGCCTGTTAGAGAACAAAACCGTCCTTGTAATCGCTCACCGTATGCGCACGGTCGAATCCGCTGACAAGATCGTTGTCCTCGATGAAGGCAAAGTCGCCGAACAGGGCACGCCCGACGAGTTGAAAAAACAAAACGGTTTGTACGCGAAAATGCTGTCGCTGCAGGCGAAAGCGTAAGGAGCCAAAATGGAAAAAATAACCATTGGAAGCATATGTATGTCCCCAAAGGTTTTTTCACTCCGCCATTTGAAACGAAGGAAAGTCTGAAAGGAAGGCTGGACAGCATGTATTCTCAGGCGAATGTCCAAACGGTCAACGCAGAAGGGATATTCTGCTGTGTGAAGTGAAAAGGAAAAATCATACTCATGGAGGCAAAATATGAAGGTATTGGTCTACGGCGCAGGCGTGATCGGCGGACAACTGGTGCACGCGCTGAGCATCGCCGGAAATGACGTCACGGTAATTGCTCGCGGAGCGTGGAAGGAAACTCTCCAAAAGGACGGACTGCGTATTCACCATCATATTCAAAAGAAAGACACAGTCGATCATCCGCGTGTTTTGGATAAGCCGGATAACAAGCCGTATGACATCGCATTTGCCGTTATGCAGTACCGCCAGATGGAGCAAATACTGGACGATCTGGCGGCAGTGAACAGCCCTGTCATCGTGCTTGTAGGCAATAATCTGTCTGCTTCTGAGATGGAACAGCGGATTCTTGATGCGACTGAAACACCCAAAAGTGTTCTCTTCGGATTTGGCTCAACTGCCGGAACACGAGAGAACGGAAAAATGACAACGGTGCATACAGGCGACGGAAAACTGACGGTCGGCAAAACGCACGGTGATGCTTCACAAAGTGAAAAAGCGCTGATTACAGACTTGTTTAAAGGGAGTAGGCTATCCATATCGTGGTGCGATGATATGGACGCTTGGCTCAAATATCACGCGGCATATATCCT
>CADASG010000116.1 GCA_902790475.1 uncultured Ruminococcus sp.
TGAGGTGAATTTCATTTGTCAATTCGCAATTTGCACGAATATAATGTTTGATATTTGTAAATAGTGCCGCTTATTCTTAAGTTGTTGACATTGCTCCCAGGAGAAGGCTTTGGTTCGGCGACAGACGTTGTTTTCCTGTTCGAGTGTCAATAGGAGTTAAACGTTTAGTACACGCAGTTGAGGAATACGGTGATTATTTCTCGCGTAATAGCGACGTTACTTATCACGCCGCCCCATAGTCCGCGAGCTGACAACGGCGGCACGCCGACCTCGGGCGCACACGCAGGTGCGACCCTACGAAGTTGAGGAAAACGATGATAAAAAAACGTCGTTTCCATTGCCCTCACAGCTTCCGATATTTCTATTCTATCCCGCGAAACGCCGAGGTTACCGATGCGCCCGACGTTAAGTACGCGAGCCAAAAAACGCGTGGAGAAATCTCCTTCGGCGACGAGCCGTTGTTCACTATCAGGGAGATTTCTCGACTATTCGCTGACGCGAATTCGGCTAACGCCGACCGCTCGAAATGACATGTTGAGGTGAACCGTGGTTTCCTATCAGGGGGATTTCTCGGCTAAATCACTTCGTGATTTTGCCCTTCGGGCACCGCTCGAAATGACATATAGAGGAAACGTGTAAAATCGCAAAATGACATATAGAGGAAACGTGTTAACCAAAACTTTCAACTTTCCATTTTCAACTCTCCACTCTCAACTCTCAACTCTCCACTCACCCTCAGCTTCTCCCGGTGGAGCCGAAGCCGCCCTCGCCGCGTGCGGTGTCGCTGAGGGAGGCGACCTCTGTAACTGTCGGGACGAACACGGGGGCGATCACCATCTGTGCCACACGCTCGAACGGCTCGATCACATATGGCTTGTCGGAGACGTTGCACAGCCCGACGCAGATCTCACCGCGGTAGTCGCTGTCGATCACGCCGACGCCGTTTGACAGGCAGATGCCGTGCTTGACGCCCAAACCGCTTCTGGCGTACAAAAACGCCGCGCAGCCGTTGTCGGGCAGCTCGATGGCGAAGCCCGTGGGGATTATTTTCAGCTCTCCGGGCGCGAGGGTCACGCTTTCGTCGAGACAGGCGTAAAGATCCATGCCTGCGGAGCCGTTGGTGGCGGTTTGGGGGAACTTGGCGTTTGGCTTTAGCTTTTTTATTTTCAGTTCCATAGAGGTACTTCCTTCATTTTTTAGTTTTTTTGCAGGAGTCACTTTAGGGTGATTTTATTATTCCTCTGCATAATTTTTTGTCGGAATATTTATTCGCTTCAAAAATTCCGCTGTGGAAATATTAAAATTCATCTGCGGAATTTCGGTCGTGAAAAGATTTTTTTGATTTATTCTACGCCGCGTTTGTACAGACCGCGCGTCGTTTTATCTTTTAACATCGGATTCGCGGTAAAATCCGCGATGTTTTCAACGGTTTCCACATAGTTTTCCACACTGAACCGTAATGTTTGGAAAGATGTGGAAACTGTGGATAACTCTGCTCTGCCGAGAAAAAGCGGTACGCAGTTGAGCACCTCGGTGCAGATCCCGTCACAGCGGAGGAAAAACCGCTTGCCTTTTCTGTCCGTCATAATACTTTGATTTTTGCAGGATTTGCAGCTGATACCCTCGCTCTTGGCAGGGCAGTTGCGGCAGAGCATAAGCGGCAGATAGCCGTAGCTGATGACGCCCCTTTCGATGTCGCCGCCCAGACGGTTTATCTGTTTGAGCGTCAGCTCAAAGCTGAGCTCGACGTCTGCAAGCCCGTATTCATGCGCCCAGAGCAGGTCGTAGGTGTTGACAAGATTCAAGCCGAAGCCGCCGTGAAGGACGAAGCCGAGGCTTTTTGCGGCGTACAGTGCGCCGATATTGTGGCAAAGCGCGTGGCTTACGCCTATCTCCCTTACGCGCTCGAGCTGCCTGTGTATCTGCTTTTCGCGACCGAACATTCCGCGCGGTATCTCGACCCCGACGGGGTAACCCTCGCGCAGCAGGCGATCGATCTCGCGCGTATCGGCGAACGGCGGTACGAACACCAGCTCGCAGCCGCGAAAGGCAGGCGACAGCTTTGTGCCGGTGACCCGAGCCCGAACCGTTTGCTTTTCAGCGTGATACGGCGCGAAGTCAAAGTCGATTTTTTCACGGTTGATTTTATAGTTATGCACAAGCGCGCGTGATCTATCCGTTTTTTCCAGCGCCGAACGCCGCAGGCTGTTGAGCGCGGAGATCGGCAGGCTGAGGTTATCGCCGATATCGACCGTGAGCTGCTCAAAGCAGTAGGCCGTGCCGCCTGTTTTGCCGAGCTGAGAGCGGATTTTTTCCTCGCTCAGCGGCGTTTTCAGCGCCTGCTCACAGACAACGTCCGCCGTTGCGGAGACCTCGTTCACGCCGTCGGACACGGTGAGCGTCGGCGGCTTTGAAAGCTCCGCCGAAAAATGACCCGTCAGCGCGATGTGCTGTTTTTCATCTTTATATGACTGCCTGATCTCGGCGAGCAGCGCAGGGTTCGCGGCGAGCACGTCGTCCTTGCGGCGCGTGCCGAACATACCCTTGCCCGTGCTGCCCCTGTAGTAGCCGTCGGTGAAGCCCGTGCGTGAAAACACGCCCTTTAGCCACGCGGCGGTCTTGTCGGAAATGCAGCCCGAGTCAAGCTGTTCGCGGCAGGCGGTCACGGCAGCCGCAACATATTCGGGGCGCTTCATCCTGCCCTCGATTTTGGCTGAGGTCACGCCGATCTCCTGCAAATCGCGCAGCAGAGGTATCAGGCTGTTGTCCTTTAAGCTGAGCGCACAGCCGCCCTTTTGACGGATGTAAAACGGCAGGCGGCAGGTTTGGGCGCAGGCTCCGCGGTTGCCGCTTCGCGAGCCGAGCATGGCGCTGAACCAGCACTGACCCGACACGCTCATGCACAGTGCGCCGTGAACGAAAACCTCCAGCTCAATCGGCACCTTTGCCGCTTCAATGATCTCTTCGCGGCTCATTTCACGCGCAAGCACCACTCGCTTGAAGCCCTCCTCATACAGCGCGCGAACGCCGTCGGCGGTGTGAACGCTCATCTGAGTGGAGGCGTGCAGCGCAAGACCCGGCGCTATCTGACGCGCCAGCCGCGCAACCCCCTGATTTTGCACGATAAGCGCGTCCGCGTCCGCTTCGGCGGCGGTGATTATCGCCTCCCGAAGCGCTTTGAATTCCTCGTCAAATACGATCGTGTTCAGGGTGACGTACACCTTAACGCCGTGGATATGGCAGTACGCGACCGCTTTTTTCAGTTCTTCGGCACTGAAATTCTGCGCGTTAGCCCGTGCCGAAAAGGAGGTCTCGCCGAGGTATACCGCGTCTGCTCCCGAGCGCACGGCGGCGGTCACGCTGTCAAAGCCGCCTGCGGGAGCGAGTATTTCAAGCCTGCTCATGATTTTTTGCTCTGATCCTTATCGTCAAACAGCGAATACTGTCTCATGGGTACATAGCCCATCATCTTTTCTGTCTTTTTCTCTTTTACGGTTTTTTCAAATTGCTTTTCCTGACCGGGATTTTTGCCGTCGTTCTGCTTTTGCAGAGCCTCATTTTCCCTGATCAGTCCGCGCAGCTGCTCCTCGAGCGCCTTGACGCGGCGGGTGAGGGCGGTGTTTTCGTTGATAGCTTCTGCCAGCTTGTCCTTGTATTCCTTGCACTGTCTGCTCAGATCCGCAGATTTGCGGATGATCAGATCCGCCTTGTCGATCAGCTCCAGATTGCGCTTCTGCGCCTTGTTGCGGTCGTCGCAAAAATCCAGCGCCGCCAGCATTGCGCAGTCGCGCGTGTCAAGATTTCTGCCCGTTTGAGACGCGCGGCGGATCGCGGCTATCACGTCCTGTGCCACGGATTCGACATACTCCTCTGCTTCTGTGGTTATAACAACATAATTGCGCCCCTCGATCTGGACGCCGACTCGCTTCTTTTCCATATCGCAGCCCTTCCTTATCAGACTTTGATTCTATAATATCACATTATTGTTCAAAGCACAATAGAAATTACGCCGCAGAGAACCGAATTTGTTTGTTGATTTGTGAAAAGGAACCCTCTGCTATACATAAATCAAAAAGACCCGGAAAAAATCCGGGTCTTTTTGAAATATAGGATTAGGAATTAGAACCACTCGCTCTGAGTGCCGTCGGCGTTGGGGTCAAGCTCCCAGCCTGTGGCATAGAAGGGCTGATTGCTGATCTTGCTGATGTTGATATCTATTGTTTTGTTCCAAGCCTTGGCAAAGTAATAACCCTTGCCCTTCTCAAAGCGAACGAAGATAACGTGTGTGTAGCCGCCCTCGGGAACCTGTACGGTGTAGTTGATGTTGCGTGCGCCTATGGTCATGGGTGACCATACGCTCTTACCGGTGCGCTGATCGTAGAAGAATGCCTGGAAATCCGCGTTGTTTGTTCTCCACTCCTGGCTGGGTACGAAGTTTAAAGTGGTTACGGTCTTTTCTTCGGGAGTTACGCCCGAG
>CADASG010000117.1 GCA_902790475.1 uncultured Ruminococcus sp.
GCAAAAAATCTGACAAAAATTTCAAAACATAAAAAACGTATTTCTCCTAACAATACTATTGCGGCGACAGATTGCGAAGGCAAAGCGCCGCTTTAGATAGATGAAAGCGACGGCTTCATCTTACCAAACGCAAAGGCAGGCAGCTCGCCGCGCCGGTTCGCGGGAGGTATGACGGAACCGGCGCAACGAGAAAAGGAGAAAGAATAATGTCAAGAAACAGCAATCAGCTCAACGTCCCTCAGGCAAAGAACGCGATGAACCGCTTTAAGATGGAGTGCGCCAACGAGGTTGGCGTAAACCTCAAGGAAGGCTACAACGGCGACCTGTCCTCAAAAGAAGCCGGCTCCGTCGGCGGTCAGATGGTCAAACGACAAATAGATTTTATGCGGACAAATTGGGAATCAAAAGGACAGGTTGAGAGGATTACATATCAATACGCGCTGGCTGTATGAAATCAAAAGAAAGATAGACAAATGAATTTGCGTATGCTATAATCAAACTATCAAAGAGAAAGGCGTGTTCCTATGTGCTCAAAAAGTGAATTGCAGATCATTCTTTCCGAGATAGCCAAAACAGCGAGAGAAACCTTCGGAGAGCATCTTGATTCCGTAATCCTTTACGGTTCCTATGCGCGCGGTGATTATACGCCCGAATCTGATGTAGATATGATGATTTTGGTCAAGGGAATCGCTCCCGGGGATTTGTGGAGATACAGAGATTCTATCGCTGAAAAATCCTCTGAATTAGGGCTTGCATATGATGTTCAAATCACTCCGTTGATTAAGGATGCGGATACTTTCCAAAAGTATTTGGGTGTATTGCCTTTCTATCAAAATGTTGATAAGGAGGGCTTGCGGATTGGAGCGTGAGTTCAAAATTGTACTTTCCAAGCGAAGGCTGGAAGTGGCGCACGAAAGATTTGATGTTGCAAAGCATTTGCTGGAATACGGCGACTATAAAACGGCAGCCAATCGTTTATACTATGCTATTTTTGCCGCGATGAAAGCAGTTCTGGCA
This sequence comes from uncultured Ruminococcus sp., assembly GCA_902790475.1. Lineage (GTDB taxonomy): Bacteria > Bacillota > Clostridia > Oscillospirales > Acutalibacteraceae > Ruminococcoides. The sequence goes on from CADASG010000117.1 coordinate 1,018, forward strand.
TTGGACGGCTTTGATTCTAAAAAGCATTCCGGTATTATTTCACGGTTTCGCCAAGAGTATATTAAACCCGGCGTTTTTGATACAAGTTTATCTGCTATTATTGATAGTTTGGAGATTATCAGAGAAGACAGTGATTATGATGATTTTTACATTATCTTAAAAGAGGATCTTACTGCCCAAATGCAGAAAGCTGAGTATTTTATCAATGAAATAGAAAAATATTTGCTGACACAATATGATCAATAGGATAGCTGCGCCTTGCAATACAGGCGCGGCTTTTGTTTTTAAGGGGTGATGATAAATGTTGAAAAAGAATTGGAAAAACCTTTTCAGAAAAACGATTCTCGACAGAGGATACGGTTACTATCTTGAAGGAGCAGTGGAGGATATCAGCAGGGAGGACGACGTGATTTCCGCCACTGTCAGTGGAACGGATTTGTATGAGGTCGAGATATTTCTCGATCACGATGAAGTGTATGACATGGATTGCGACTGTCCGTATGCCGAGGACGGGAATTATTGCAAGCACATGGCGGCGGTTTTGTATGAGCTGGAAGATACGGATACAACCGAAAAATCTCCCGTTAAGGAAAGTATCGCCGATATTATCAATGCAGCGGATGAAGCCACGCTCAGAAGCTTTCTTGTCGATATCTTAGAAAATGATGAAAAGCTGAAACAGCGGTTTCTCTTATTGACCGATAAGCCCAAAGCCTCTTTGGAACACTATAAAAAGCTGATCGATTCTACGATTTATGAGCATCAGGATAAGTGGGGATTTATTGATTATGAGGAAGCGACAGACTTCTATGAGGATATGGAAGCGTTCAATGATGATATCCGAATTATGATGGACAACGGACAGTACCGTGACGCATTTCAGTTGTCGCTGTATATTTGTCAGGAGGTGGCTGATATCGACAGCGACGATGACGGCGAAATGACGATGATCATGGACGACTATTCATCGTTTTGGGCAGAGATAGCAGAAAAGATGACACCGCAGGATAAGGATTGGCTGTTTGAAAAAGCGCTTTTGGAATATGAATTGAACGATAATGTATTTCTTGATGAATATTTGGAAACTCTCATTACACGGCAATTCCGGGAGGAGCGTTTTCGTGGTCGCGTGATTGACTTTATTGACATAGCTATTCAAACCAGTGAGCCGGATTCTTATCAAAGAAGCGATGCATTGCGTCGTATGGCGGATTATCTGAACGATACGGAAACACCTTTTGAAGAAATCGAAACATTTTGCCGTGAGCATTGGGATGATTTCAAAATGCGCGAATGGCTGGCTCGCCAATTCATTCAACAAGGAGAATGGCAGAAGGCAATCGTCATTTATGAGGATTTGATTGAGTCCGACTTGGGATATCCCGGATCGGTGACAGACTATCGTGAAGAATTGCTCCGGCTGTACCGAAAAACCGGAAATCAATATACCGAGGAGGATTGGATTCAGGAACGCGAAAAAGTATTTCCTTGCTTTAACAATTACGGTCAGGCACAGTTGCTGTGCGAAGAAAAGCTGTATGACAGGTTATGGGAGCTGTTGAAAAATACCGATTTACATACAGTGCTGGGATATGAGGACGTGTTGCTTCCGAAATATGCAGCGGAAATCCTGCAAAAATACAGCGATTACCTGAATCACGCAGCCGTGCAGGCGAGCGGCAGAAAGGCTTATCAGGAATGGGCAAGGCTGCTGAAGCGCATGAGAAAAATAGAAGGAGGCAAGGAGCTTTCAAAACAAATCGTTTCGGATTGGCGCACACGCTATAAAAACCGCAGCGCTATGATGGATGAATTGAAAGAGCTATAGGAGATTGATTTAGTGGAATCAACTAAACCTCTTTGAATTTACAAGCAGATTATTTTGTATTGCGTTAGCAATGAAGTGGTAAATTGTTGTCAACTGTAAAACTAACATGAATATGAAGAAACAAGCCATATGCGACAAAACCTAACTCGCCTGATTTCGCCCTGTGTCGAGCAAACAAAATGCTCGCAGTCGTACCCGATAAACCGGAATAATACTAATCTCAGATAAAAAGTGGACAAAGATTTGCGAGGATATTTTTCGCAAGACGAGGCGGAGGACTCCGCAAGGCTGTCGCCTTGCAAGGACGACAACGAAGTATTGCGGAAAATAGACCGCAAAGATTGTCTATTTTTTATTTGAGTTTAGTATAAAGCCCACACAGGTGATTTGTCAGTATTTATGAGCGCAAAAAGCACCTCCTGACAAATGCGTGATATTCTTAGCGGAAGAATAAAAATCGAATAGTATAAACGCTACGATTGTAAATAGAATCGTAGCGTTTGTTCATATTCTATATTCTATATTCAATACTTTAATGATAACGTCACTTTGGCGGAAGAATGGTTTTTCAAAACACACCAACAGAATGCTTATAATCCCAAACAGTTGCTTCTACTGATGCAGGTTCCTACTTTACCGTAACTTTGCACTGTGCGGTCTTGCCGTTGTAGAGGGTGATCTTGATATACGCCGTGCCCTTTGCCACTGCTTTGATCGTTGCTTTGTTGGCGTTGCCCTTTGTGACGGTGGCAACCTTGGAGTTACTGCTTGTCCATTTCAGGTTGGCTGCGTTGGCGTATGTACCGCTTGGGCTGCTTTCGCTGATGGTGTAGGTCTTGCCCTTGCTCAGCGTAACATTGGTGGCGCTTAGCTTGACGTTTGCAGGAGCCGCATAGACCGTAAGCTTGCAGGTATAGGTTTTACCGTTGTAGGCCTTGATGGTGATATCGGTCGTACCCTTGCCATTGGCGGTAATGACCGCTTTGTTGGTTCCGGCGGTTTTGGCGATCGTCGCAACGCTTGTATTGCTACTCGACCAACGCAGATTGGCGGCGTTCGCGTAGGAGCCGCTGTTTGTGCTTTCGCTGATGGTATAGGTCTCGCCGACACCTAATTTCAGCGAGGTGGGGTTGGTTTTGATGCTTGTCGGAGCTGCTTTGACCGTTACCGTGCAGGAAGCGGATTTACCGTTTGGGGTCTTGACTGTTACGGTCGCTGTACCCACGCTCTTGCCGACTACCTTACCGTTGCCGTCCACGGTGGCGACGCCGATGTTGGAGCTTGTCCAGCTTACGTTTTGACCGGCATTGGAGGGAGAGATCGTCTTGAGTAAGCCGTAGTTTTCGCCAACTCCCAATCCGAGCGTATTGCGGTTGAGTTTGACCGAAGCAGGAGCCGGCAATACGGTGACGGTACAGGAGGCGGTTTTGCCGTTGAAGGTTGTGACCTTTACGGTAGCCGTGCCTTCTTTTTTGGCTCTAACGGTACCATTGGACACAGCTGCGACATCGTTATTGCTGCTCGTCCATACGCAGGTCGTCAGCGAATCTGCAGGCGACAGGGTTTTGGAAAGCGCTTCTTTTTCGCCTGCGGTCAGTGTCAGATCGGTTTGATTCAGAGAAATACCGCGCGTGGCGTCTGTGTCATAAACCGTTCCCGTTGTGGCGGTACCGCCGAGGTTGTAATATCTGCCGTTGCAGCCGATCACGATATTGTCCGCAATCGTGCCGCCGTTGGCGTTTTCACACAGGTTAAAAGCGTTTGCGCCGATATTGCCCAGTGCGTTGCCGCGAATGTCGGTAACGGTCGCGGCGTTCAGGTGAACGCCGTTGGAAGCGCTGTTTTGGATGGTGTTGCCCATTATGCTACTGACGGTAGATTTTTCAGCCGCGATACCGTATTTGCCCGCGTTCAGCGCGGCGTTGTTGAGGATGTCCGAACATTTGCTGTTGTTGATGAAAATACTGTTGCTTGCGGAGCTGTTCAAGATATTGTTGGAGATAGCAGGGATCTCACTTCCATCCGCTGCAACGATACCGTAGTAGTTTGCGCCGCTGTCAAAGGTGTTCAGGGAGGCGGTAATGATATTGTTGGCGGCAGTGCAGTTACGCGCGTCCGAAAAACGGATGCCGTGACCCTTGACCTCGATGCGGTTATCGCGGATAGTAACGCCGTTGATGTAATAGTTGCCCTTGTTGAGCGTGCTTGTGTTTGACGGCACATTGTAGCCAATGGCAGAAATGCCGACGGCAGGGTAGGTCGCGTAAATATCCTTAACGTTGCCGCAGCGCTTGATCACGTTGTCGGCGATCAGGATGTTGGCGTTTTTCGGCGTTTGGTAGCTGTCGGAGTAATGAGCGGAAACGTTGCCTTGCTTGGCAAGGACGCTCGCCTTGTAGCAGCCCGATCCGTTGTTCAAAACGGAATAGACCGCGATACCTCGCGGAGTGTTGTCGATGACGTTATTGGTTATGGTGCAGTTTTCCACGCCCTGAAACTGGATAGCTATGCTGCCCATATCGGTAAAGGTATTGTTGGTGACAGTAACGTTGCTGTGCGGAGCATTGTTGACAGAGGTATGGCTGCCGACACCTCGCGTGCAGTTTTTGAAAGTACAATTGTTGACCTTCACCTTTTTACAGGGCAGATCCTCCATGCGGTAGGTATTGAAATGGTCGTTGACCAGAATATCCACCTGGATCGCCTCATAGTTCAGCGTGCCGTTGTTGAGGATGACCATGTCCTGGAATTTGCAATTTTCAAAGCTCATGCCGTCAACAGCCGCTATCTCTACCAGATGTACTTTGTTGTTGCGCAGGGTGGTGCCGTTCATACTGACATTGGTGCAGTGCGCCGCCTTGAACATCGTATTGCCGCCGCCGTTACCGTTAAAGGTGCCGCCTGTGATTGTGATGTTTTTGTAGGCGTTATAGCCGGTCACGCCCGATTTATCGGTATCCTCGTTGCCGACGTGAAGCATGTTGATGGAAGCGGAGCTTGCCTTGTTTAGCGTTACGCCGCTGAGTTGCAGATTGGTGTTGCTGTATATACGCAGGGTGCGGTTGAGCGTGTAGCTGCCCGCTTCAATCTTGATGTTGTACGGATTGGAAGCGGTCGCCTTGGAGCGCGCAGTGTCAAACGCGTCCTGGATCGCTTTGTACGTACCCTTGGAGCTGATGGCGGACTTGGTCACAGTAATGGTCGTTGCTGCCTGCGCGGAAAACGGAGCCGCCGTTACGATTCCCGACAGCAGTACAAGCGCCAGCATTACAGCAGGTATTTGTTTGATTTTTGATTGTAACATAATTCACTCTCCTTATTATAATAGAATTAATAATTCCTTTTTCCAATTGTTATTTTTCTGTGCCTCGGCAGTTATTTCTTTGGTAGTAGGTTCCTACTTTGTCTGTTCCTCAGAAGTGTTTTCTTCGGTTGTAGGTTCTTATGTAGGAGGGATTTCTGTTGTTTCCGTAATTATTGAGTTTTGTAATGATTCCCCTGTACCGGTATTCATCGTATTATTCTGTTCATACAACCATCTCTATCCGGTTAATTACCATCATTATACATCAGATATCAAACTAATACAATCAGTGAAAGCTACAAAATATTACACATTTTTTTGTGAAGTTCAAAAAATGAACTATGTGTAACTGATTGGTATGATCTCGGCGTTGCAGGAAACGGTGCAAGTAATCTGACATTTAAGGCAACACCGCACAATTCAAGGCGCGCGGCTTGCTTGAATTTTGTTCCGTCAGCTTGCCCAAAAAATCTCAGCAAGGCGGCAGCCTTACCTCGATTTATTTGTACGGGTAACATAATCCATGCAAAGCTACTGCGCAATCCGCATACCTGAATTATGCGGTATTGCCTTGAAAAAGTGAAAAAACAACTGCGTTAGAAATAATCTGTACAGATGTTCCATACTCGCTTTTGAAGAATCGGGAAAAGAAATGAATATAACACATTCTTTCTGTTAATGGATCCGGGCGGGCAAGGCTTGTTTTGCCGGGGGGATTTATCCGTGCAAAAAATCTGACAAAAATTTCAAAACATAAAAAACGTATTTCTCCTAACAATACTATTGCGGCGACAGATTGCGAAGGCAAAGCGCCGCTTTAGATA
>CADASG010000118.1 GCA_902790475.1 uncultured Ruminococcus sp.
AATCACATTGGCCTGCACAGAGTGCAAACAGCGAAACTACAACACAATGAAGAACAAGAAGAACAGTCCCGACAGACTTCAGATGAACAAGTACTGCCGTTTCTGTAAGAAACACACTCTTCACAAGGAAACAAAATAAGGAGGTACACAATGGCTGACAAAAAGGCTGACGCTGTAAAAGCAGAGTCAAAAAAGGCCGCTTCCAAAAAAGCGGATCCCAAAAAGGCCGCCAAGGCTGCCGCCAAGAAAAAGCCTAATGTTTTCCAAAGGCTTACAAAGTACCTGGTTGCCTGTAAGGGTGAATTGAAGAAAATAACCTGGCCAAGCGTTCATCAGACAACAAAGAATTTCGGCATTGTTCTTGCCGTTATCCTTGTTATGGGCTTGTTTATCTTTGCCCTTGACCGCGGTTTGTTCGCGCTGCTCGGCCTTGTTATGGGAACAGCTTCTGTATAAACAGCGTGTAATTACGTTCTTACGAAAGGAAGTAAGCAGTCATGTCTGATTCGGAAGCAAAGTGGTATGTCATCCATACCTACTCGGGTTATGAAAACAAGGTAGCGAGCGATCTGCTGTCAACAGCGGAAAACCGCAACCTGCAGGATATGATAATCGACGCTAAGGTTCCGACCGAGATAGTCACCGAGACAGTCGGCGACGTTACCAAAGAGGTCGAGAACAAGATCTATCCCTGCTATGTTTTTGTCAAGATGATCTACACCGATGAAACATGGTATGTGGTTCGCAATATCCGCGGCTGCACAGGCTTTGTCGGACCGGGATCGAAACCCGTTCCTCTTACCGAAGCGGAAGTTTACAGAATGGGCGTTGAACAAAGAGTTGTCAAGGTGTCCTATTCCGTAGGCGATTCGGTACGCATTATTGATGGTCCTCTGGAGGACTTCGTCGGTGTTGTTGACGAGCTTGATACCGACAAAAACTACGTCCGCGTCATCGTTTCGATGTTCGGACGCGAAACTCCTGTCGAGCTTGAGATCGCTCAGGCAGAGTTACTTGAAGAATAATCAGCCGATTCGGCTTTTTATTGGGAGCACACGCTCCCTGTGGGAGGAACCCTACACAGTGGCGTTCCGCAATTTACCACGAATTTTGGAGGTGCAAACACAATGGCTCAAAAGGTTGTAGGCTTAATTAAGCTTCAGATCCCTGCCGGAAAGGCTACTCCGGCTCCGCCTGTTGGTCCGGCTCTCGGTCAGCACGGCGTAAACATTGTTGCGTTCACAAAGGATTTTAATGAGCGTACAAAGAACGATATCGGTTTGATCATCCCCGTAGTGATCACGGTTTATGCCGATCGTTCATTCACATTTATCACAAAGACTCCGCCCGCAGCGGTTCTCTTAAAGAAGGCATGCAATATCAACAGCGGATCAGGCGTACCCAACAAAACCAAGGTTGCGCAGATCACTAAAGAGCAGCTCACAAAAATTGCCGAGCAGAAGATGCCCGACCTCAATGCCGGCTCGATCGAAGCGGCGACCAGCATGATCGCGGGTACCGCGAGAAGCATGGGTATTACAGTAGTTGACTAAATAATCCGGGTGGGAGGAATTTTCCGCTTGACCACCTAAGTATGGAGGAAAACTGATGAAACACGGTAAGAAATATGTTGACGCTGCTAAGCTCGTTGACAGAACCAAATTATATGATACAAACGAGGCGCTGGACACCGTTATCAAAACAGCCGTCGCCAAGTTTGACGAAACCGTTGAGCTTCATGTAAAGCTCGGCGTAGACAGCCGTCACGCTGACCAGCAGGTTCGCGGCGCGGTTGTTCTGCCCAACGGTACCGGTAAAAACGTAAGGGTTCTTGCCATCTGCAAGGGTCCCAACGAGGAGCTTGCCAAGGAAGCAGGCGCTGATTACGTAGGCGCCGAGGACATGACTCAGAAGATCCAGCAGGAAAACTGGATGGACTTCGACGTGCTGATCACCACACCCGACTGCATGGGTCTGGTAGGTCGTCTGGGTAGGATCTTAGGTCCCCGCGGCTTGATGCCTAACCCCAAGGCAGGCACCGTAACACCCGACATTGCCAAGGCTGTTAAGGAAGCCAAGGCAGGTAAGATCGAGTACCGTCTTGACAAAACCAACATTATCCACTGCCCCATCGGCAAGGTAAGCTTCGGCACACAGAAGCTCAGCGAGAACCTTGACACGCTCATGGACGCGATCGTTAAGGCAAAGCCCGCAGCAGCCAAGGGTCAGTATATCCGTTCCATCGCCGTGACTTCCACAATGGGTCCCAGCGTCAGAATGAACCCCACCAAGTTTGGCGCTTAATCATATCTGATTAAGAATCAATATATCTTGCAGTTCTAAAGACAGTAGGTGCGAAAGCGTAAAGATTTTATCTGCCTGCCGAGGAAAGTGCAATTACATTATGTATTTGTCAACTGTCCGAGGTCTGTCTTCGGACAGTTTTTTTGAACTGCGAAATAACACTATTTCGGAGGTGAATTTTTTGCCAAGTCAAAGCGTTTTAGAGCAAAAGAAGGCAATCGTTGCCGAGCTTTCCGAGAGACTCAAAAACTCCATCACAGGTCTGGTCGTCAGCTACGAGGGTATCAACACCGAGGACGACACCAAGCTGAGAAAGGAAATGCGTGAAAACGACGTAAAGTACACCGTTGTTAAGAACACACTTCTTTCCCGTGCGTGTGATGAGGTAGGTCTTGAGGATCTCAAGCCCGCACTGGAGGGTACTACCGCTCTGGCAACCAGCGACAGCGAGTACGCTGCCGCAGCGAGAATCCTCTGCAACTACGCAAAGGATCACGATAACTTCAAGATCAAGACAGGCTACCTTGACGGCGCCGTAATCGACATGGATACAATTACGGCTCTTTCCAAGCTGCCCACCAGAGAAGTACTTCTCGCAAACGTACTGGGCGCATTCCAGGCTCCCATCGCTGCATTTGCACGCGTAATGCAGGCTGTAGCAGACGAGGGCGGCTTCGAGGAATGTCTCGCCAAGAAAGCGGCTGAGGCTCCTGCTGAGGAAGCTCCCGCAGAAGAAGCGGCAGAATAAGCCGCACCGATCAAATTTTGACATTATCATATTGGAGGTAAAATAAAATGGCATCTGAGAAAATTACTGCTATTATTGAAGAATTAAAAGGCCTCACCGTGCTCGAGCTCTCCGAGCTTGTACACGCTGTAGAGGATGAGTTTGGCGTATCCGCTGCTGCTGCTGTTGCAGTTGCAGGTCCTGCTGACGGCGGCGCTGCTGCTGCTGCTGAGCAGACTGAGTTTGACGTAATCCTGAAGAGCGCAGGCGGCAACAAGATCGCTGTTATCAAGGCTGTTCGTGAGGTTACCGGTCTCGGTCTTAAGGAAGCTAAGGCACTCGTTGACGGCGTGCCCAAGACTGTTAAGGAGCAGGCTTCCAAGGACGACGCTGAGTCCATCAAGGAGAAGCTCGAAGCTGCAGGCGCAGAGGTTGAGCTTAAGTAATTTAGCTTTAGGCTTTCAGGGACTGTCCGTCAGGGCAGTCCTTTTTTTCTTTTGTTCTGCATATTTTCAGGCAGCCTGCGAATAATACGGATAGTATTATCCGGAGGTGGTTTGCTTGAAGAAGAAAAAACAGAACGGCAGGATACCTATGGAATTTCCGCCGCGCAGGGAAGTTTCGGAAAACGAACCGGTGATCGACGACGTTGTGACGCGCGAGGTGTTCAACACCCGTCACCGCAGCGGAGTGGTTATCGACAATATCACCGAGGTCATCACCGCGGAAGCGGACAAACAGGCTCCCTAAATAAGTAGGGAGCCTGCTCCTATTGCAGCGACGAGCCAATGTTTCCTGTGAAGGAGATTCTTCGACTAAATCGCTTCGCGATTTTGCCCTGCGGGTACCGCTCAGAATGACATTGTGAGGTAAGGCAGACACACATTTCCCATATATGTCATTTCGAGCGGTCGGCGTAAGCCGAATTCGCGCAGCGAATAGCCGAGAAATCTCCCTGAGAGGAAACCAAGGTTCACCTCCAAGGAGATTTCTCCACGCATTTTTTTGGTCGCGTACTTTACGTCGGGTGTATTGGTAACCTCGGCGTTTGCGCGAGATAGAATAGAAATATCGGAAGTTATGAGGGCAAAGGAAACAACGTCTGCAAAGGCTCCTTTTATAAAGGAGCTGTCAGCGCAGCTGACTGAGGATTTCCGCGCCGATTTTTCTGTAACGTCCGCTTTTTCCTAACGGAAACCAAACGTAAGATTATGTCGAATACCTCCCAACATAAAGGTAACCGCCTGCCGTGCAAATCCCCCGTCGCGCCTTTAGGGCGCGCCTCCCCCTTTAACAAAGGGGGCTTTTCATTCACCGACAAAC
>CADASG010000119.1 GCA_902790475.1 uncultured Ruminococcus sp.
GGAAAAGTCGCCCTGTCTGTCAATTCTGAAAACCGTTTCCATGCTGCAGGAGGATAGACTGAAAAATCCTCTGCGTGTGAACTTAGCGAACGACAGGATCGTATTCAACTACAGAGGATCAAATTCGCAGTATGAGGACGAATGCGCCGTATCGGCGTCGGAATCCGCGGAAACGGTGATGATCGGTTTGAACAACAGCTATTTGCAGGACACCCTCAACGCGTGCCCTGCCGACAGCCTGAAGGTACAGTACGACGACGCGCTCAGCCCGGTGCTGTTCCGCTCCAAGAGTGAGCAGGCGGAGGTCGTGCAGGTCATCGTACCGATGAGACTGGCTGCCGAGCAATAGAATAAGGGTGCCTCTAAAAATTCATTGTTGTGCAGAAGTGCGGAAGATTTATGGCAGAATTTTGTCAAAATCCCGATGTCATACTGACGTATAACGAGAGATTTTGGGAAAATTATGCCGTGAAGATTTCGTGCTTATGCGCGGCAAGGAATTATTAGAGGTTCCCATAAGGAAAAGATTGACCCGATGCTTTTTACGGCGTTGGGTCAATCCGATTCTAATTTGTGACAGGAGAAAGAAATGGCAAAAATATATGCTCAAAATGAATACGAAAAGGAGTTCTTCAAGATATTTGAATCTCTCAGTATGACAAGAAGCGGCTGGAGTGTTTGGAGCGATTTCATCACCGTGTCGGCAATATCCTTGTCCAATGCGTTTGAGTTGGATTCCGAACGGAAAGCTGCGAGAGAAAAAGAGTATTGCGAGTGCATTAAGCGGCTCGGCGGAACAGAGAAAGCGGCTGAATTACTCGGTGTTATTGTAAAGGCGTTTGAAGAAAACCCTTCGCAGGATTTTCTCGGCGGGCTATTTATAAAGCTCGGTCTTAACAATCATTGGCGGGGACAATTCTTTACGCCGTATCACATTTTTGTGAGTTTATGGCGCAAATTGCTCTGATGGACGCCAATGAGGAAATCGCGTCAAAAGGCTATGTGTCGATATGTGATTGTGCTTGCGGCGCCGGAGCGATGTTGATTGCCGCCGCAAATGTGATGCGCGGAAATCATTACAATTATCAAAGGCAGGCGTTGTTTGTGGCACAGGATATTGACAGGATCGTCGGCTTGATGTGCTATATCCAGCTTTCATTGCTTGGATGTCCGGGGTATGTCGTTATCGGAGATTCCATAACCAATCCTGTGGTTGGCAAACCGTTAATGCCCTTAGAAATGCCGGGGCAGGAGCTCTGGTGTACGCCAATGTTCTTTTCGCCTGATTGGATTCAACGCAGACTTTGCAGAAACAGAACATCAGATCAATCAGATTAACGAAGGGAGAAAAACAATGACAATGTTCGCAACATTACAAATGGACAGGGAGATTGACCCGAACATCCACTATATCAGCATTGGCGGCTTTGAGCTTCGATTCAGCAACGGCGTAGCAATCGCCTTTGATTTCAACAGCTCGGTTGCGAATATCCGGAAAGATCCGTCATACATTCGGTTTGAGTGTGATGAGCCGGATTTCGATTCATTTCCCGAAGCGGAGCTGTTAGAATGGCTGCTTCTCCATTCCGAGGTGGAGAAATCGTGGAGTTCTATGTCTATACAGGCGAAGAATACGAAGCCGTCATCAATCCAAAGCGAATTGACTCAATGAGCTTTGCATTTGACGGCAAGATAATCACGATTCCCGAAAGCCTGCTCAGCCGATATCACTTTAAATAGGAGGCAAAAATGTCAGTAATACTAAACTCAAATAAAAAGTACAAATGCTTTGCGGACTAATTTCCGCAATACTTCGTTGTCGTCCTTGCAAGGCGACAGCCTTGCGGCGTCCTCCGCCTCGTCTTGCGAAAATTATCCTCGCAAATCATATGTACTTTTTATCTGAGATTAGTATAAACTGAATTATACTGACCTCCGGTAACCGAAATATACGTGTTATAAGCTTCTTCAAGACCGATTTTGTTCGGCGAATCGGAGGTAAACTCACCTTTAAGCGGATAAGCAACGTCGAATCCAAGGGTGTAGTTATTGCTTGCTCCGGTTGCGTCGGTGACTGTTACTACCGCAACGTAATTGCCCGGGCTTGTGAACTGATTGCAGGTATAGCTGAAGGAGGTAGCGGTGGTCTGGTTGTATGTCTTTACATAGTTGGTGCTGCAGGCTGAGCAAACTTTGTAGCCGAACTGAACCTTGTAGGGACCCTTGGCTTTGGTTTTATCAATTGTTGCCGTGACTGAGCATGCCTGACCGGGACGGATTATATTAGCGGTTGTAACCTTTTGAAGGATACGGCGTAGTAGGACAAAACTGCTCCTCCTACCGACTGCGAGGTTGCTGTAGCCGCGTTTACGGGCAGAGAGGCAACGCCTGTTGTTGCCATGAGGATCGCGGAGAAAACCGCCGCTGTGCTTTTTGCAAGTTGTTTTCCGTTCATTGTGTTTTAATTCTTTTCCGTGTGTTTTTATACAATCGGAAAGCCTCCGGAAAAGTGCTGTTTTGCGGAGGCTTCCTTGGATGGACTTTATGCGCTTATCAGTTTGTAACGGTTATTGAGCCGATCTTTGCCGAAGCAAACATTTTGTTGCCGTCCGTAACCTCAACGGAAACTTCGTATTTGCCTGCCTGCGGGAACTTGTAGCTGTAGACGTTGGTTTTTTCAGCTGATGTTATTGTTTTAGCAAGCGTGGTTTTGCCGTTGAGCTTGTAATAGTATTTGTAGGTGTAGTTTGACTTGCCGTTTGTTACAGTGGTTGTCGTCTTGAATGTCTGTGACTTCTTGATCGTCTTTGATGTGTTCGCTTTGAAGGCGATCTTGTAATCAATTTCGTATACGTCGGAAAGCGACTTTATAGAGGTTACGCCGTTGGCGTCGGTAACCTTGATTACGGGAGTGTAGTAGGGATTTAAATATCCGTTGGGATTAGTGAAATTGTATGTGTAAGTTACCTGAGGTGATTTTGTGTTTTTGATTTCTCCGGCATACTTAAGCTCCTGACCGCGGTAATTGTAGTAGAACTTATATGTATAGGGAGCCTTTCCGCCGCCGACGTTGGCGGTAGCCACAAAAGCCTGACCGGGCTTGATACAGTTGGTATATGAAGGAGACAATTTGCCGAAGTTTGCCTCAAAGCTTGTTACAGTCACCTTGGGAAGCTTACGGATGATTTCGTTGCTGCGGCCGTCTCTTACTTCTACATAGGGAATATACTCGCCGACCTTAGTGAACTTGTATGTGTAGCCAAAGTTCATTCCGGTGCAGTTCTTTGAAGCCACGGGGCTTTGCTTTTTACCGTTGAAATAATAGCCCCACTTATAGTGATATACCGACTGATAAATTCCTCCGGTAACATAAATATGTGTTTCGTATTCGCTGTTAACGCCGAGCTTTGACGGAGCTGTTGTGGTGAACGTGCCGTCAAGCGGATAATGGGAGTTTACAGTAAAGGTGAAATTTCTTGTTGCGCCTGTAGAGTCGGTAACCTTTACTACCGCTACGTAGTTGCTTACATAACTAAAGCAGGTATAGGTGTAGGAAAGGCTTTTTGCTGAGCTTTTAACCGTCTTTAATGATTTGAAGCTGTCGTAATCCGAGGTTTTGTAGCCAAACTCAAAGGTGCAGGTGCCCTTGGCTTTGGTTTTGTCAACTGTAACGTTGGCTTTGACCGACTGACCGGGAGTGATCTCATACGATCCGGCAGGCTTGAAGGTTACGGCATTGTAGTCTAACACTGCTCCTACCGACTGTGAGGTTGCTGTAGCCGCGTTTACGGGCAGAGAGGCAACGCCTGTTGTTGCCATGAGGATCGCGGAGAAAACCGCCGCTGTGCTTTTTGCGAGTTGTTTTCTGTTCATAGATGTGCTTGACTTCCTTTCTTTTGTTTGACGGGTATTTATACCCGGACAAGTATAATTATACAGTATATTTTATTGCTTTGTCAACAAATGAGTGATACGAGAAAAATTTTCAATTATTCATATAAAAACCTTATACGTGTTAAGCGGTTTTAGGTTGATTTGTTTACGCGGTATAAACGAAGCGAGCGAAAAAAACTGATTAAATCAGGATTATTTGATATTTGTATTATAAAATGGCAATAAAAAGGATTGGGTTTGTTGAAACATTTGCGATATCTCACAAAAGAGTAAAAGGACAAGAAACAAAAAGCAAGAAATCAGCAGAGCAGCAACGCGCCGCACCCAATCCGCCTTTAGGCAGTTTGCAATAACGTATAATTATGACAAACGGCGGATCTGAATACGGCGTAGCGGTAATTAATACTGATCCTTGACTGAATTCTTTGATATCTGTTGCGGAATTTCCGCTAACATCTGTTTATACTAATCTCAGATAAAAAGTGCATATGATTTGCGAGGATAATTTTCGCAAGACGAGGCGGAGGACACCGCAAGGCTGTCGCCTTGCAAGGCCGACAACGAAGTATTGCGGAAATTAGTCTGCAAAGCATTTGTACTTTTTATTTGAGTTTAGTATAATAAAATCAAATGAAATATTCAGTCCGCAGAATTACTGCGACACGTTTTTCGGAGTATGTCCGGTATTCTCAGGCAATCAAAACGAGCTGAGAAGCCTTTTGGATGAGAACGGATATTCTAATTTGCGTGATTTCCCATTTGAAGCAATTGAATCCATCATCAAGAATAAGATACCGGTTGTATTGGTTGACACAACCTACATCAACAATGACTGTGAGATGGTTTCTGAGCACAGGTGGTTTGAAGTCCCTGACGAAAACCCGCACTTTGAAATCGGCGATGTTCTCGAAAACACCATCATCGGTATTGAGGATTGGGACGGTGAAAAAAGTATCCATTTTTACGCCTACAGTTATTGCTCGGACAACGGAGCGCCCGACAGCTTCAGGTTCGTTGAATATACATTCTTCACCGAGACGCTTGCAAAAGCGCTGCAATACGGCATAAAACAGTATGAAAGCGATTATCAGGAGGAAGTCAAGCAGTATATTGAAGATTGTACGGAAGATGAGCTTATCCGTTTTTATGAGCATTACGACAAAGGGGAGACTCCAACGCCGATTTCGGTCAGCGAGATCACGGAGGAAACGCCTTACGGTATGTATGTTTTGGAGGACTGATGATGCAATATGAGTTTTCAAAAACCTGTTCCTTTGAGCGGGATATCAGTGATACTTCTATGGAGCATGACGCGGTTTCAACCAGGCTCTACCCCAAAAAACTCA
>CADASG010000120.1 GCA_902790475.1 uncultured Ruminococcus sp.
TCTTAATAAACGGGTTTAGGGTGTCCCTATTGTTCTGAACTGTTTTTGCATAGCAGGAGTAAAAACAGTCTGCTTGTTTAGATGTGACATGGTTATTTTGTATTCTCATAGAACTGTAAACAAACCTGTCACCCTAACACTATTTATGGTTGTCTATGATAGCGAAGCTCAATGATTCTTCTGCGGTTTGTTCGCCGAAAATTCACATCAATACCGCTACTGCAATACAATTCAAAAGAATACTTATTGAGCAGTTTAGTAACTGTATTCGGCGGCGTAGTGGTATCGTTCATTTCGGTAAGCAGGTCAGTAGCTGTACCCATCCAGTAGTGCTTCCCGACCATAAATGCTCTTAACCTTCCGAAAAAAGGATGATTCTCCGTAAGTTTTGGATACCCCTCGCGGTTGGCTTTGCCCAGTGTCATAGCAACAATTAGTTGTCCTTTAGTCATATGATTTCCTTTCCGTCACTGACAATAGTGACTGTTTTGTGTTCGGTTTTCAATTATTTAAACACAACAAAAAGCCAAGTTATAATAAGGCTCATTCTCATACGAAAAAGGGTAAACTATCCCCTTGGTGTAAGAAGCCTTATATAACTTGACTTTAAATTATTCTATCCTTCTTTTGATAATTCAAAGTGCTTGTTGTAGTGTAAGCAAGATAAATCTTTGCTTATTGCAGCTCTTTAATCTTATGGATTATTCAGTTGTGGGTGTACGTTCTGTGTACAGTTATTATTATAAATGGTGACAGTTTAGTTGTCAATTAAAATCGTTCGACATATTGCGACGACGAGTTGATGTCACGTCTAAACAAGCAGTGTATTTGTACTCCCGACAGTACAAATACGCTATTAAGGAACACAGCGACCTGTTGTTAATAACTTGCTTAAATATTTTTGAAATAATTTCAAATTCATTTTTCATTTAAGGATTATTTAATAATTTCTCCGCTATACTTGATCTGCAAGCTTCACAAAAGCGGATTTTTTGATACAATAATAGGCAGAAAAGGAGAAGGCGTATGTTTTTTGATATTTTGAAGCGCGACCTGAAACGCAAAAAGACAATGAACGTGATCATACTGTTGTTTGTAGTTTTGTCGGTAATGTTCATTTCTTCAAGCGTGATGAATCTAACGGCGATGACGGGCTCGCTCGACAGCTTTTTTGATAAGGCAGGAGTAGGCGACTATGTCGTTTTTGAGCGCAGCGGAGGAACCGTAAAGGTTGCCGACGCGGTCAAAAACGCCGATGGAGTGACCGACTTTAAGCAGGAGGAATGTATTTTCCTCTCGGAGCACAAGTTCGTCGGACACGTAAAGGAAAATGACAGCCAGAACGCGAACACCAGTCTGGTGTGCTGTCTGTCTCATCAGATACAAAGGTACTTTGACGGCAGCGATAACGAGATCACCGCGGTCGCCGACGGTGAGGTATATGTCCGTCAGTCCCTTCTTGACAACAGCAACGCCAAGGTCGGCGACAAGGTCGAGCTTACCGTAGCGGACGTCACCCGCACCTTTACGGTCAAGGACACGCTCAAGGATGCGATGCTCGGATCGAGAATGATGGGCAACGCTAGGTTCTTGATTTCCGAAAACGATTACAAGGCGTTTGAAAAAGCCGAACCGCTCGAACCGTATCTGTTTTATCTCAGCTTCATGGAAACCGATGACATTCCCGTGCTTGAAAAAGCATTGAACGATTGCGACGCGATAGCTTTCAGTTTAGACCGATCTCTGTTAAAGTTTACTTACATTATGGAAATGATCGTCGTCGGGATATTGCTTGTGGTCAGCATCGCACTGATTTTGATCGCCGTCGTGATCCTGCGCTTTACCATCAGCTTCACGCTCAGCGAGGAATTCCGACAAATCGGCATAATGAAGGCGATCGGTATTCCCGACGGAAAGATCCGTTCGTTGTATCTGGTGAAATATCTGGCGATTTCCGTTTTAGGCGCAACCATCGGTTTGACACTGTCATTCCCGTTCGGCAGTATGCTTCTCAAATCGGTGTCACAGAGCATCGTGATGGAGAACGGCAACAGCCTTTTGTTGGGAATTATTTGCGCGGCTGCTGTTGTGGGAATCATTCTGCTCTTTTGTTATCTCAGCACCCGCAAGGTCAAAAAATTCACACCCGTTGACGCGATCCGCAGCGGCACAACAGGCGAGCGCTATAATAAAAAGGGAATCATCAAGCTCGGCAAAAAGCCCATGCGCCCCGTATTCTTTATGGCGGTCAACGATATTCTCAGCAGTCCCAAGCGGTTCCTGATAATGCTGTTCACCTTTTTCGTCGGAATCTCTATGCTGATGGTCGGTCTAAATATTTCCTCAACGATGACGAGCGGCAAGATGCTCGGCTGGATCAATATGGCGGAGTGTGATTTGGCGGTTGTTGAATCCGGCGCGATCGAGAAATATATGGTTGCGGACGGCAGAGATAAGATGAACAAAAGAATAACCGAGGTGGAGTCCAATCTGGCAGAAAAGGGCTGGGATGCGGATTGCTTTGTGGAAGTCATTACAACCGTTGTCGTATCCAAAGGCGATACAGAGTTGAAAACTAACGGCGTAGAGGGAATCAATATGACCCCCGACGAGTATATGTATCTGGAAGGAACCGCGCCGCAGAACAAAAATGAGATAGCCATGTCCTACGTTGTCGCCGACAAATTAAATGTCGCGATAGGCGATACCGTCACGGTCAAAACGCCTGACGGCGAATCGGAATGTATGATCACGGCTATTTACCAAACGATGATGTCCTTGGGCAATAATATCCGCCTGTATCCGGGGCAGACCTATAGCTTTCAAAATCTTGTCGGCTTAAACGATTTTCAGATTCGATTTCACGACGCTCCGAGCTCCGCCGAGATCGAGAAAAGAATTAAAACGATAAAGGAGATGTACCCTGATAGCAATGTGATGACCGCGGGCGATTATGTTGATTACTGCGTCGGCGGAGTCGGCGGTATGATGGACGGAGTAACAGGGCTGCTGTTTCCGGTCATCATTATGATCGATATTTTAGTCGCGGTGCTGATGGAAAAATCCTTCCTCACCAAGGAGCGCGGCGAGATCGCTATGCTCAAGGCGATTGGCTTCAAGAACCGCTCTATCATCCTTTGGCAGACCTTGAGAATCGCAATCGTAATGATCGCCGCCGTGCTGCTCTCAATAGCGCTCGCCGACCCTATAGGCAAGCTGACGACAGGCGGCATCTTCCAAATGATGGGCGCCAAAAATATTGTTTTTGATATGGATATATTTAAAACCTTCGTTATCTATCCGGCGATAATCCTTGCCGCAACCGTGTTCAGCGTGTTTATTACCGCGCTTTCGATACGCAAGGTCAATTCAAACGAAATTAATTCTGTAGAATAGGAGCATCATCATGGCTAAAACTTTAGAAGTAACCGACCTTTGTAAAACATATATCACCAACAAAAGACAAAACAATGTGCTGCGCAATGTCAACTTTTCGGTTGACAAGGGCGATATGGTAGCGGTAATGGGACCGTCCGGCTCCGGCAAATCCACACTGCTGTACACCGTTTCGGGTATGGACAGCATGACGGCAGGAACGGTTCTGTTCGGAGGCAAGGATATTTCTGCACTGAAGCCAAACGAGCTTGCGGCGCTGCGGCTTGACGAGATGGGATTTATCTTCCAGCAGATGTATATGCTCAAAAATCTGAGCGTGCTCGATAATATCATTCTCCCGGCACGACAGTCAAAGTCAAACACGCTTTCCGCAAAGGAAAAGCTTGAGCGCGGCAAGGAGCTGATGCGCAGGCTGGGCATCATTGAGATCGCCGACAACGATATCAACGAGGTATCGGGCGGTCAGCTGCAAAGGGCGTGCATCTGTCGCAGTATGATCAACGAGCCAAAGATGATTTTTGCCGATGAGCCGACAGGCGCGCTCAACCGCCAAAGCTCCAACGAGGTAATGGAGGAGCTGTGCAAGATAAACGCGGACGGCACGACGATCATGCTCGTCACCCACGACGCAAAAGTAGCCGCAAAATGCTCAAGAGTGCTTTATATAGTTGACGGAAACATTCAGGGCGAGTATAATTTAAGCGGAAAAGACGAAAGAACAAGAGAACGCGCCCTGAACAACTGGCTTATGGAGCAGGGTTGGTAGTCTGGTTTTGGAGTGAGAAATAATGATCGACATTCTTGTAGTTGAGGATAATCTTGAAATGGCAACGCTTTTATGCGATTTTCTAAAAGCGGAGGGCTATTCCGCAAAGCACTGCGCAGACGGAGAA
>CADASG010000121.1 GCA_902790475.1 uncultured Ruminococcus sp.
GCGGCTTTTCAGCCGTTTTCCTTGCATTTATTATACCATATTTCGATGATTTTTGCACTGTTTATCGGATGATTGGGATTGTTCAGTTTACATTAATTATCGAAGCGGGGGCGTAAAATTTCTGAATGCCTGCACCATCTTTTTGTGATGGATGACGAAATGAATGGTCGGATACTTGTTTTTTGAAACGATAACCGTATCTGCATGAATCACGGAGTAGGTGATATTGCGGAACGCAGGGCTGCTGTCGGTTTTTACTGTGAGATTCGGATGCTGAACCGCAAAATATTTTGTTGCCTGCAAATGCGCGGTATATTCCTCATAGGTATACGGCACATCTGTTTCACAGAACATTTCTGACAGCGCAAGATGGATCGGCGCAGCTTCAAATTGTTCCTTTGAGGGTTCGGGAAGAACGACAGCCAGCTTGTTGTTTTTCAGAAATTCGCACACCATAGCGAGATAATCGGCGCGGAATTCTTCGATTTCCCTTACCTCGGATCCATCGAGCTTGTTGCGCGTGAGAATCTCCCTCAGCGCTTCCTTTGGTAACGTGAAAATGGGTAGAGCGGATGAAACGGTTAGACGGTCGCCGGTTTTCCACGACTGTTTCATTGCCGCCCGATACTCAACCTTGCGGTCACTGCGGTAAATATCCATCAGCGGCTTTGCCTTTTTCAGCAAGTCCTCCGCCTTTTCGCGGATAAAACGGATACGCTCATCGGATTTGGTCAGCACATATTCGCCCTTTGTCTGATGTCCCGCGATCGCGCAGCCCTCCAGCGCGGCGGCTCCCGAGACCTTGATGATATGAGTAAATACCGCGTTCGTCGGCGCCGGAAGATAATACGGCGAAATCTGACCTGTCATGTACATTGGAATATTGCCCTCCAGACCGAGCATCATCTCCTGAAACGGGCGGTATACATTGTGTATAAAGTGCAGGTGCAGGCCTTTTTTGAGCAGCATTGCCATGCCGAACATCCATTTTTTCGCAAAATCTTCGTCCTTTGCCATCTCCTCCAGCGGCATATCGCTGTATAGTATCACGTCCTTCTTCGATTTTGAAAGAACGGTAGCCTTGATGAAATCAAGCTCGCATTTTTTCATCCCTTCTATCGTTGTGTAGGTTTTGCTTGTGGGCAGACGGAACGGTGCGGTCGGCAACTTGATGTCATTGAAATGGATGACGTTGATATATTCGTCCAGATTAAAGTCCTCGAGCTTATCCAGAAAATTCTCGATTGGGTCTTTTTCTGCGACTACAGTGTTGTTGCCCAGCCAGTTGGTCACGGCACCGGAGATTGCTCTGGGTGAATCTAATTGTTCGGCATCGCAGTTAAGCAGCTGCGAAAGCGCTGTGAGCTGCTGTTCGTCTATACATACGCGTGAAATGTATGATCCAATACTTTGGGTAAAATCAGAGACGCGCCGGGGCTTGCGCTGACCCGCGAGTATTTTTGAGATATAGGATGAATCGAAGGACAATGCCTTCGCAAGTACGGAAACGCGTATATCTAACGCATTTATCAGCGTATTGAGATTTGTTACATATGTTTCATAGCTGATATTGAGGCTGTTTTTCAGAGAGCCTTGCAGTTTTTCGCGGATCTCCTCCTCGCTTAGCTCGAAGCCTTTTTCACGGGCAAGCCGAAAAAAAGCGTTTGTCAGTTTGTTGAATTGTTCACTGTCGGGAGCAGGTTCACTCTCGCCGTTTTTGTAACGTCGAACTGCACTGACGCTCAGACCGCTGTAACGCGCAAACTGTGGGTAAGTGATTTCCAAGAGTGACAGATATTCGTTGAAATGACTGCAAAAGCTCATGGTTGGCAGCTCCTTTTATTGTTCTGTAACACCTATTGTATAATTTGTCGCCGTAGCTGTCAACTATATCCATTCACCATGTTCCTTTAAGTCACGGACTAATACGGTTTCTTGCTGAATTTGAATCAGACTTGTGGTATAGTTAATTTAATGATATTATATCCTGCCGATGCTTCGGCTGTTTTCAATGCAAAGGAGAGAAAAGTATGAAAAAACTATTAGCTATCATTTTGACAGCGGCGTTGCTGATGAGTGTATGCGGTGTTTCGGCTTTTGCCGCCGAAAACGATCAGCCGGCGCCCACAACAGGTCCTTGGGACGGATATTATTGGATGACCGGCGGTCCGATGATCTCATTCGTCGGCGGCAGCGTAGGAAATCGTGTAGAGCGTTTGGTCTATTACCGCGAAAACATGATGATGGAGTCAAGTCCGATCGTCACCGACAACGAGGCAGTCCCCGGCGCGACCTATGACAAGCCGACAAATACCCTGACCCTTGATCATGTCAAGCTGACAGATAATCTCGGTATCTATTACATGGGCGATGACTTCAGGCTTTGCGTCAAGGGCGAATGCGAATTGACAAAGATTACCGTGTTCAACTTTTCCGGTAAGTACAGCACAAGCCTGAACATCACCGGTACCGGTACTCTGACGCTCAATAAGGAAAAAACTTATTCCGAAGCGATTGAGTTTTGCGGCGAGGGCGTCAGCCTGACGCATTTCGATATCGCGCCTTCCGTAACGGTTCATCTGTACGCTTCGGCGTATGAGGACGAGGAATTTCCTCAGAACGTCGTGAATATCAATTCGACCTATGCCGACCCGGCAATTACTGTGGGCGGCAAGGCGATCCCCGAGGCAAAGTCCGAGCGCAGAGTGGAAACAATCTCCAAAACGGTCAACGCGTTATGGCTCGAAAACCCGGATCATGTATATCAGCGCGGCAAGCGCGTCATATCAAAAACCGATCCCGACGGTATCTACGCGGTAGAGGAGATCGAGTTCAATACCGGAAGCGGCTATGAACCCCGCCTGCGTGTTACCAAATATATTCAGTCGCCGTTCGATATTGATATGCCGGATCCTGAGTTTACCAAAGAACACGGCGATTATATCATTTTGACGCAGGAGGAATTTAATGCGGGATACGACTATGTGATAGCACCGCAGCCCAAAAAGATCCGCTATACGTCGGATTACCGTGTAGCAAACCGCGGCTATCGCGGCGTTAAGTTCATCAAAGACGGCGACCCCGGCACTGTTTATATCGGCACTCCCGGCTGGACGACTCCGTATGGCAATGAACTGGACGAAGAAATCGAAAGCTACAATCTTTACAGCGCGAGCTGGAACGAGGACGAGCAGCTCTATGTTGCGGAACGCACCGCAGTTGAGAAACATAAAACTGCGGAAGAATTGGAAGCGAAGGGCTATACCATCGTGACAGATGAAACGAGCGGTCAGCGAGTCGAAGTGCAGTATATCGATACCAACTATAAATATGAGAATTACAGTACCGAGGCGATCCTGCTGATTGACAAGCACGGAAATGAATACAGCGCGGAGGTTTTGAACTGGGATACCGGAAACACACAATACTTTGTCCAACTGCTTGAATGGCGCGAGGATAAGGGACGCTACTATTCACACTACGACGTAGGTCAACTGTACTTCGGCGATCCCCCTTACGACAGCATGGAAGAAATAGAGGCCGCTGGCTATACCATCGTGTTGGAGGATCAGCCCGTTGATTACACCATTACCGGTTCTGTAGAAGCGCTGCCGAGGTCGTTGTATCAGGATCAGGCGGGCAACCGTTACTTTTACGATTTTGACAATAATTTATACAGTATCAGCGATGACAACACCATCACCTACGGCAGCGGGAAATACTATATCGGTGCTCTTGCCGAGGGCGTAGACGAGGACGCTCTGCAAAAGGCCGAGCACGAAGAACTCTGTGACGATTTCAAATGGTGGATTGAGGGTACGGAGTATCATCATATCGGTTCCGAATCCACAGACATGCTCATAGGCGATACCAATCTCGACGGTCACATCACTATTTCTGATGTAACAGAAATTCAGAGGCACCTTGCAGAGCTTATCCATTTTACCGATGAACAACTTGTTATAGCTGATACTAACGGAGACGGAAAAGTTGATATTAACGACGCTACCCACCTGCAAAAATATCTTGCTGAATTTGATGGAATAGTTTTAGGTAAGCAGCCCACAGCATAGTTACTCACCGTCCGATTATTCATTCATCGTCCTAATTTTAAGTGTTAAGCGGGGACAGAAAACGCTATCCCGTTCCCGTATCAAGCTTATGGTTTACAGAATCGAGTAGGGTGAAATTTCTCCGCCCTCTCACACCACCGTACGTGCCGTTCGGCATACGGCGGTTCAATTCAATTTCAAAGTATGCTGTCTAAGAT
>CADASG010000122.1 GCA_902790475.1 uncultured Ruminococcus sp.
TTCGGGTGCTTCAACTCGTCAAGCGTAAGATTGGTCGTAACAATCAACGGTTTCTTGCTGCGGTAGCGGCTGTCGATCACATTGAAAACCTGTTCCAACACAAACTCGGAATTGCGCTCAATGCCGAGGTCGTCGATGATCAACAGGCTGTAGCGGTTGAAGCTTTCGATGAATTTGTTGCGGTCAACATCAAACATGGCAGACAGCGAATTCAGGATTTTTGAAAAGTTCGTCATCAAAACCGAAACGCCATTTTCAATCAAAGCATTGGCGATACAGGCGGCGATAAACGTCTTGCCGGTTCCGACATTGCCCCACAGCAAAAGCCCGATACAATTCTCTTTCATCATAGCCCACTCGGTCACATACCGTTGGGCTTTTTCGATTTCCGGATTGTAGCCCTTGTCGTTGGCAAAGGTGTAATCGTGCAGATACCTGTCCTGCAAGCCGCTCGCTTTCATGCGCTCAATGCGAAATTCTTCCTGCCGTTTTAGAAACGCGGCTTCCTCTTTTTCTTCTGCTGTCCGCTGACAGTCACACATAACCGGCGGCGTAACGATACGGTCGCCGTGTTGGATCACACACTGCCGCGGCGTTTGACACTTCGCGCAGTAGATCAGTCCGTCGGCTTTGTTGACGTATTCATCCTCTTTTGGTTCTCGGTGCGGAAACAATCCGCCGATGATTTGGTTGATGTTGTTCATAAGCTTTCGTTTTCCTCGCTTTCATAGTTTCTCGCAGGCGGCGTAGGATTGTCACGAAGATACCAATTTCTGATAGTCGCGGCATGGTCGGCGTAGCGCTTGCCGCTCGACTGTATATATGTTGACAGCCGCTCTATATAGTCCCTATACGGCGGCACTGTCTGACGCAGAGAATCCATGTCACCATCAGAGAGAAAAACATTTTGAAATTTGCCGTAGGCTTTACTCCTTCTTTTTGATTCATTTGTTTTACTCTCTTTGTTTTTATTTCCGGACAGTTTTCTTTCCATGTGACAGACAGTTTTCTTTCCGTCAGAAGGACAGTTTTCTGTCTGTCTCGCGGAAAGATTTCTGTCGACATGGAGCTTTACATAGATACGGTTCGCCTTGCCGACACCCTGACGCTTGCGGAGAATAAGACCGCATTTTTCAAGAGCGGTTAACGCTGTTTTGACCGACATTTCGCTTTTGTGGATCGCCTTTGCCAAATCCTGAATGGGATAGAAGATAAAGACATTGCCGTGCTCGTCAGCCCAACCGCCTTTTGCCTGAGAAATCCTTGCACGGTCAAGCAGAACGATGTAAACGAGCTTAGCCGTTTCGCTGAGGTCGGTCATGTCAAGTAGAAATTTCGGGTACGCCATATACGTCGGAAGCACTGTATCCGTTGTCAGAAAATGTGTCATTGTACTCACCACCTTACACGGTGATTGTAGCGCAAGCAGAGAGGAAACACATTGACCGAGAATTGACTCATTTTTGACAAAAAAACAGCCACACACCGTAGTGCGTGACTGCGATTGGTTATTTGAGTTTCGCGTTTAGATACAGAATCATTTTCCGTCTTTTTTCTTCCAATAAATTTGGATCAGACGCATAATAGATTTCATATATTTCAAATGCTGTTTTAAAATGGTTGAAGGCTTGACGCTTATCGCCAACAAGCGAGATGATTTCGCCCAGCTTTTCCTGAACCATAGCATAATCCAAGGACTTTGTTGAGTTAATTGTTTCAATCAGCTTGCTCAGATTTTGAAGCTCGCGCACAGCTCCGATAATATCTCCCGAAGAAACAAGCAGTAAGGAATAATTGTAAATCCTGACAATGTTATCGTGATGACGAATAATATTGAATCGCTTGGCAAATCGTATTGCTTTTTCCAAACAGGTTAAGGCGAGGCTGATATCGTCGTTTTGATGATAGAGGTTCGCAAGGTTAGTATATAGGTTGCAGATGAGATGTACATTCTCCGCAGTTACTTCATTTATCATGGCGATTGCCTGTTTTTCGTATCCGATCGCTTTGGAAACATCTTTCTCTAAAGTGGCGCGGTAATCCAACAATAAAGCGCGATCCGATATGGTTCCAACGGCGTCGTCGCTGAGTAACGAGTATAGTTTTTCCGCAACGGTATGTCTGAGGTTTGAGAATTCATACTTTTCCACATAGGGGAAAACGTCCTCCAAAAAGCGAAGGTAAAAATCCATATCATCATTCTCTATCAGATCGATGATCGTTTCGATCGTGTCGAACAGCTGTCGATAATACAGAACATCTTCACCGTGTCGCAGGCAGATATGCTGAATACTTTTCAGGAGGGTGTTGCACTTGGTTACCGACGGTTTTGTTTCGTCAAGTGCGATTTCCTGAATCATCGGGTGAAGAACGATTATTTGCCCGGGCAGCAGTTGCACAAATCCTCTTTCAATCATCTCGTTGATGAAGTTCATGTTTTCAAGCTTGAGCCACAGTGCGATTAGCTTTGCGGCAATGCCGTTGTGTGGTGCTAACGCGAGATTGCACATGATATATGTTTCGGCTGAGGAAAGCTTGTACAGCGAGAAAAGTGTATGGATATGCGTGTAATAGGTTGCCTTTTTGCTTTTGCCGTCTTTCTTTGCGCTGACCTTATCCTTGCTGTCCATAGCTGCTTTTTCGGTGCGCAGCTTTTCCAACAATTGATCCGGATCTAAAATGCCGACCTCTAACAGACGCGCCGCCAGCTCCACGGCAAAGGTGTGACCGTGAACCGTTTGGATGATCTCACTCAGAACTGCTTGATACTTGTCTGCATCCGTGAACAGTTTACCCATTAATTCAAGCAACGTGTCGCCGGACATTTCTTCAACCGTGTAGGTATCGTAATCGTCAAAGCGGCTGCGCGTTGTGAACAGGATACGGCAGGAGTATGCGAGGACTTCGCTCAACAATTCGTCATCGGTCGCAACGGCGTTGAAGTTATCGACGATGATCAGGCTGTCATCTTTCAGGCTTCTCAGAAAACGGGCGTGCCGCCTGAATCGCTCTGCTTCGGGTTCGTTCGCGTTAAAATCATCCGCAAAATCCAGATTGACAATACCCGCTTTCAAACTGCCCGAGTAGTTGATGTAGATGATGTTGGTGTAATCCTTTTTGTGCTTCTTCGCGTAAGCTTTTGCAAGCTCGCTCTTGCCGATCCCGGGTATGCCTTGCAGAAAGATTTTGCTGTTTTCGCTCAGTTGGTCGTGGAGCGCTTCAAGCTCTTTGTCTCTGCCGCAGAAGCAGCGGTACGGCTTGGGGACATCAGCGCCAAAGATCACGTCGTGTACGATGGGAGAGAGCGATTTGCCTGCCGTTAGCTTTTGGTTTCCTGCTTCGCGTTTGATAAAGATGCGCTCCATCGAAAAGCAGAGTACAGCGCATAGGAAATCTGCTTTTTCTTTGCTGTTGGAAAATGGGTATCCCGCGGTCAGCTTTTGTTTTACGCCGTCGGAAATGGTTGTATCATATACCACCAGATCGTAGATATCCCGAACTGCCATGTCGCTGTCGTACATCATCGGCAGAATGTTTTGCTCAATGTCTGAGGACAGACAAATCTTTTTGTTATTGTCCGAATAATACTTTGTGATTTTCGGGCTTATTTTCCTTACACCGTTTACCCAACGGCAAACTGCGCCTTCGTCGAAGGTTTCTTCTATGTTGATCTCGTCGGTTGCGAAGGTGTCAAACAGCGCATACATCAAATCGGATTGATTGCCTCGCTTGCTTTCGCTGATATGATCGTTGATGATCGTAATCACAGAACTAAAATCGCATCGCTCCATGTTTCTCACTCCAAAACTGTCAATTTTCAGTCAATTTCCGTTCAATGTGTTTTCGCTCCCCGTGATGTAGAATGAACACATAACAAACAGGATTGAGGGCTGTAAAAATCATATCACATCCTGTTTGTCGAATTTGGTAATAATATGGAGGAAAACATGAAAAAAGATAGGTTTACGGAAGGAGTTTTTGATTCTTACCCCGACGTTGTCAGCGTCGAGGAAATCCAGCAAATGCTGCGGATTGGCAAGAACGCAGTGTATACTTTACTGAAGGACGGAGCGATCAAGTCAATCAAGGTGGGAAAGCGCTACATTGTACCGAAAAAATACGTGGCTGAATTTCTAATAAAGAAATAAGAATAGCGGCAAAGAGGTATAATTAAATCAGCGATTGATTGACTGTGTAGCCGAGAAAGGAGCGAATCATGGCTATTACAGGAAGTGTCCAACAGAAGAACGG
>CADASG010000123.1 GCA_902790475.1 uncultured Ruminococcus sp.
TCGGCTTCCATTATACCGCCAAAGACTTACCTATGTGCTGAACCTCCACTTACCGATGTGCTGACACTCCCGACTTACCTATGTGCTGAACCCGGACAAGTTGAAAATTTCGGTCGGGGAGACAGATTGGTTTGTTTCCGACGTTTGGTGCCCGGTTGGATAAATAGGGGTTAGAATCTTTGCTGATGTCCGAAAAATATCCATTCCCGGTGTAGGGGCGCGCATTGCGCGTCCGCAGTTGCTGAACTAAACGTTCTGCTCCTATCATCAACATGCAGACAGGAACACAACCTTTGTTGCCGCACCAAAGCCTCCTTTGTTAAAGGAGGTGGCGCGCCCTAAAGGCGCGACGGAGGATTTACACGGCAGATGGTTACCTTAACTTTCAGCGTTATTCGATATACCCTAACGTTGGAATCCGATAGGAAAAAGCGGACGTTCGGAAAAAACGCGGCACAGCGGGCATGCAATGCAAGCCACTACAGGGTTCTGTTTACAAACTTTCGGCAAAACCCCGACGTTACCGAAATACCCGACATAAAGTACGTGAGCCAAAAGGCTCACAATTTCCGATATTTCTATTCTGTTTCGCAAAACTCCGACGTTACCGAAATACACGACATAAAGTACGTGAGCCAAAAGGCTCACAGTTTCCGATATTTCTATTCTGTCTCGCGAAACACTGACATTACCGTAAAACCAAACGTTAAGTACGCGAGCTAAAATAAACGCGAGCTGAAATAAACGTCGTTTCCATTGCCCTCATAACTTCCCGTATTTCTATTCTGTCTCGCGAAACTCCGACGTTACCGTAAAACCAAACGTTAAGTACGCGAACTAAAAAATAAAAAGGAGTGAGAATAATGCCTATTAAGGTGCAGAGTAATTTGCCTGCTATAAAGGTGCTGGAGAGTGAGAATATATTTGTCATGCCGGACGACGTCGCGCTCAGACAGGATATCCGTCCGCTGAAAATTTTGATCCTCAACCTCATGCCCACCAAGGTCACTACCGAAACTCAGCTGCTGCGGCTGTTGGGCAACAGTCCGCTTCAGGTGGATATCGAGCTGCTCCAAACGGCTTCTCACACCTCCAAAAACACCTCTTCGCAGCATTTGAGCACCTTTTACAAGACCTTTGACGAGGTTCGCGACAATACCTTTGACGGAATGATCATCACGGGCGCACCCGTTGAACAGCTTGATTTTGAAGATGTCGATTACTGGGACGAGCTTTGTGATATCATGAAGTGGTCGAAAACCAACGTGTTTTCCACCTTTCACATCTGTTGGGGTGCGCAGGCAGGCTTGTATTATCACTACGGGGTCCCTAAACACCAACTGCCCGAAAAGCTCAGCGGAATCTACAGCCATAACGTGCTTGACCCGCATCACTGCCTGATGCGAGGCTTTGACGATACGTTCCAGATCCCTCACTCGCGCTACACGGGCATCCGCCTTGATGACGTGCGCAAGTGCAAGGATCTTGAGGTGCTGGCGATCAGCGAAAAAGCAGGAGTGTCGATCATCTGCGGAAAATCCGGCAGACAGGTTTTTGTCACGGGTCACGCCGAGTACGACCGTGACACGCTGGCAAGCGAGTATTTCCGCGACATCAACCGCGGTATCAGCCCCAATGTGCCGTATAACTATTTTCCCAACGACGACCCCACGCGCGTGCCTCCAATGGTCTGGCGAAGCAATGCCACACTGCTGTACACCAATTGGCTGAACTACTTTGTCTATCAGGCAACGCCGTATGATCTGAATGAATTGGATAAATACAGTTATTAGTTGAAAATTTTCAATTTTCAACTTTCCGTTTTCAAAAAAGGGCGGTCAGGAAGCAAACCTGACCGCCCTATAAATTATGTATTATTGATAATTAATTAAAATACTTGTCGTAGTTGTCCCAGCCGGAGGTGTAGCGGCTCAGGATACCGGAATCAGCGCCGTTCACCTTGCCGTCGCCGTTGATGTCAGCGGCGTCCATGTTCTTGATTTTCTCCTCGTAGCCGTCCCAGCCGGAGGTGAGTCGGCTGAGGAGTCCCGCGTCGGCGCCGTTTACCTTGCCGTCGTCGTTTACGTCGCCGATCAGCGTTGCCTGCGGCTCAGGACGGTTGTAGACTACCGCAACAGCCCCTGCCTTGACAGTGCCTGTGATCTTGCCGTCGCTTACCGTGAACTTAGCTCCGCTTACTTCGTCAGTGTATTCGCCGTCGGCGGTGTTGCAGGAGGCGTTGACCTTGTAATCGCTGTCGGTCATGTTGATGATCACCGCGCCCTTGTCGCCGCGCTGAATCATAAGCAGGCGGCTGTCTGTCTTGCCGTTCGCGTCTTTAAGGTTGGTGCGCTTCACGCTTTCGCCCACGGTTGCATTCCTGAAATGATTGACCGCGACCACCTCGGGATGGAAAAAGTTGCTGTCGCCGCGCGGACCGATCCGGTTATTGCCCCACTGGTTCGTTGTGCTGCTGCCGTCAGGACGGCTGAAAAACAGCGGAGTGCTTTCACCTGCGCCGACTACAGCCCAGCCGTAGCGTACTGTTTGATTGTCGATCAGATAGGTTTTGCCGCCGCAGTAGTTGTCATGGGACTCGACCCAGCTCACCATTTGTGATCTGTCAACGTTTTTGGCGCTGACCTTGTTGAGAATGCTGGAGCGCAGAGTGCCCTCGTTGAGCTCCTTGCGCAGAGTCTCACCGAAAGCGGAAGCGGTAACGCTCATCAGCTTGGCATAGTCCGCGATACGGTCGCTCTCGCCCTGCAAAATCTCGCCGTACTGGAATTCGGAGCCGTTGTCCAGAATAACGTTCCAGAAGTTGCCTGCAAAGTCGTGACCGTCCTCCGGAGCGTCGTCGGGCAGCTCGATATGCTTTGCCGCGTCGTAGCGGAAGCCGTCCGCGCCTGCCGCCACACAGTCCTTGAGGTAGCCTAAGATCATCTGCTGCACAGCCGGGTTCTGAGTGTTAAGATCCCATAAGCCCGACAGCTTGCCCTGGGTCACCTGATAGCGGCTGCCCCATTTCTCGATTTCCAAAAGCGGATGAAGTCCGTCGCCGGGAAGATTGATGATCTCGTCGGAAATCGCGCTCCTTTGGGATGTGCAGTGATTCACCACCGCGTCAACGATGATTTTGATCCCGTACTTGTCCGCCTCGGCGCACATAGCCTTGAATTCCTCGAGCGTGCCGAGCTGGTAGTTGCCTATGGTGTACATGGTCGGCTGATACTGATAGTACCACTTGCCCTTGCCGTAGAGCTGCATTCCGCCGCCCTCGCCCTCTATGATCTTGTTTATCGGAGAGGTCTGCACCGAGGTGTAGCCGGATTCGGCGATAAGCTTTAGGTTGTCCTTGATGGTATTGAACGACCAGCTCCACGCGTGCAGGATCGCGCCGTCGCGGATAGATGATGTCAGACCGTATTTGTTAGCTCCTGCGCTCTGAGTCTGAACCTGCGCCGCGCCGGTCGAGGTAATGCACGCCGATGTCAGCGTGACCGCCGCCAAAGCAGTGACGGCAAATTTTTTAAAGATTTTTTTCATGTGATCTCCCCCTGTCGGAATTGTTTGTTTGATCGGGTCTTTCTGTCGTTATTGTAACACACATACCCGCGATATTGCAACCGTGCCGCAAATAAAAAATGTATTATTTTATCTGACATTTAGAACGTTTTGGAGAGAAGGTTTTTAAGTGGAGGCAAACGTCAGTTGATAAACGAAGTGGGCGGCTCAAACCCGATCGGATTTTGAACCGCCCGCTTTTTGTTTCCTGTCAGGGAGATTTCTCGACTATTCGCTGCGCGAATTCGGCTCACGCCGACCGCTCGAAATGACATATGGAGGAAATGCGATAAATGCTCGAAATGACATATAAAGGCTATGCGACGCTTAGAATGACAGATATAGCAAACGCACCGACCGTGCGAAACAGCAGCGCATTAGTCTTTAACCTGTAGGACGTTGTTTCCCTGTCCGTTTGTTAATAAAAAGCATCCTTACGTTTGGCGATGAACAAAAAGCCTTCTCCCGGGAGCAATGTCAACAACTTAAGCTCTATCGTTTTGATGGTATTTAACAGAATGATGTTTTTTAGTGCGTGGGAAAGAGCGGTTG
>CADASG010000124.1 GCA_902790475.1 uncultured Ruminococcus sp.
CCAACCGCTCTTTCCCACGCACTAAAAAACATCATTCTGTTAAATACCATCAAAACGATAGAGCTTAAGTTGTTGACATTGCTCTTGGGAGAAGGTGGCACGGCACCTTTAGTGAAAGGTTAAAAACAAATATTGTTTTCATAATATACCAAACATCAAACAACCGCGAACCTTTGAGGTGACGTGACGGAAGAGGGTTTTGAACGATGGATTCCGTTTGCAAAAAGGTCTGACAGGATAATTTAAGGCAACACCGAGGTCAGCATATTTTTCAACGTAAAGTACGCGGACTGACCGCGGTGGCACGCCGACCCTCTTCCGTCACACCGCCCCCCAAAAACATCAAATGCCAAACCATAATTGTATAACGAACCTTTATCATCATCTAACCAACATCTCAGGCGGTGCGCCACCTTCTCCCGGGAGAAGGCTCTTTGTTCACCGCCAAACGTAAGGATGCTTTCTATATACACGCAGACACGGCCGTTTACCGTCAAAAACGTCGTCGCTATCTGCACCCTGACGAACGCCAACGGCGCGATTCGACACATAAAAACGCCCGAATGTAGTATGATAGAATATATGACAAAACAAAAAGGAGCTGTGCTATGTTTTCTTTTTCAAAGGATATCGGCATTGACCTGGGGACCGCAAACACCCTGGTATGTCTGAAAGGCAAAGGAATAATCCTGCGCGAGCCGTCTGTTGTGGCGGTCGATATCCGCACCGACACGGTGCTCGCCGTCGGCTCTCAGGCAAAGGATATGATCGGCAGGACACCCGGCTCTATCGTCGCGGTCAGGCCGCTGAAGGACGGCGTGATAGCTGACTTCAAGATCACCGCGAAAATGCTGCAGCATTTCATCAAAAAGTCGGTGAAGCCCGGGATCTTCAGCAAACCGCGCGTCATCATCTGTATGCCCACGGGCGTAACCGAGGTGGAGCGCAAGGCGGTCGAGGACGCGGCATATCAGGCAGGAGCCAAGCCTCCCGTTGTTCTTATCGAGGAGCCGATGGCGGCGGCTATCGGCGCAGGACTGCCCGTAGACGAGCCCACGGGCAGCATGGTCGTGGACATCGGCGGCGGCACCAGCGAGGTGGCTGTCATCTCGCTGGGAGACATAGTGACCGCCTGCTCGGTGCGCGTTGCCGGCGACCGCTTTGACGAGGCGATCTCCACCTATATCAAGCGCAACTACAATCTGCTTATCGGCGAACGCACCGCCGAGGATATCAAGATCAAGATCGGCTCAGCCTACCCCTATGACAACGAGGAGAGCATGACCGTCAAGGGCAGGAATCTGGTTGACGGACTGCCCAACGACATCAGCATAACCGCAGCCGAGGTGCGCGAGGCGCTCAGCGATCCGCTGCAGACCATTGTCGAGGCGATAAAGACCACTCTTGAAAAAACTCCCCCCGAGCTTTCAGCCGACATCATCGACCGCGGCATCATGCTCACAGGCGGCGGCGCACTGCTGCGCGGAATCGACCTGCTCGTGATGCAGCAAACGGGAATGCCCGTTCATATCGCCAAGCGGCCGCTCGACTGCGTAGTTGACGGCGCAGGAAAAAGGCTGAGCAAGGCTATGGGCATCCAGTATAAACACAACCGCCGCTGAGAGTAACACCATGAGAAAAAACCGAGATAAAAACCTTAAAGCACTGATAATCACGCTCATCATACTTTCCGTGATGAGCGTTTTGTCTCCCGAGGAAAATTCCCTGATATCGGGCGCCCTGAACACCGCCACGCGCGGATTGTTTCAGGTCGCCGCTTCCGCAACGGCAAGCGCGGATTCAGCTACTCCTCAGGAGCTCAGAGAGCAGGTGGACAGGCTGAAAAGCGAAAACGCGAAGCTTCGTCAGCAGCTTGCCGACTACATAGACGTTAAAAATGAAAACGCGCGACTGCAAAAATTTATGGAGATCAAGAAGGATAACCCCTCCTATCATTTTGAGCCTGCCAACGTCATCAAGCGCGACGCGAACGACGATTTTTACTCCTTTACGCTGGACATCGGCACATCGCGCGGCGTGGGAGTGAACAACCCCGTAATCAGTGAAAACGGGCTGCTTGGCTGGGTGTGTCAGGCTGACGCGGCGACCTGCAAGGTAAAAACAGTGCTCTCTCCCGACACTAAAACAGGCGCACAGGACAAGCAGAGCGGCGACAACGGCATAATCAACGGCAGCGCCTCGCTCTGTGACCAAAACCTGACCGCATTGACAAAGCTTGCGGAAAATCACAAGGTGAAGAAGGGCGACATGATCGTCACCTCAGGCACGGGCGGCGTGTATCCGGGCGGATTGCTGATAGGCGAGGTGGTGCGCGTGGAATTCAACAGCTACGACGCGTCGCGCAGCGCGGTCGTCAGACCGTACGAGGACATCCGCTATGTGAGCACCGCGGCGGTCATCACCGACTTTGACACTAAAGGAAGGGTGGCTGCAGATGAGAAGAAATAGCCGTTCGTTTTTCAAATATTTCGGCTTTGCCCTGCTGCTGGTGCTTATGACCGTGCTACAGGCGACCCCAAAGCTCCTTCCTGAGCCGATGGGGAGCAAGCCGTTTTTGCTGCTGGCGCTGGCTCTGGCGGTAAACGCGAGGGAGGAGTTCATCCCCTCGGTCGTGTTCGCGTCACTGTGCGGAGTGTTCGCCGACCTGAACGCCGGCGGCTGCGTGGGTTACTTCGCGGTGACTCTTACGCTGAGCTGCGCGGCGGTACACTACATAACGCGAACCTATTTGAACAACACGTTTTTTACGTTCATCGTCACCTCTGCGGCGGCAGTCGCGGCGGTGCTCGGACTGTATTTCGTGATCTTCCGCATCGCGTCCGGCGAGGGAACGGGCGGAATGTTCGTATCGCGCTACCTGCCGCGAATGGCGCTCACCCTCCTGAGCGCCGTACCGCTGTACTTCGCCGCAGCCTTCCTCCACAACACCCTCACAGCTTCCCGATGATGGATTCTATGTCACGCCGCCCTCGGTCGCATACATGGGTGCGACCCTACACAGTTAAGGAAACAATGCCGGCTATTTTTTGATTTAATGCAACATATTCAGGTGTTATCCGTGTAGGGGAGGCTCTTGCGGCCTCCCGTGAACCGACCTTTGTTTCCGTCCGCTTGTATATAGAAAATATCTTTACATCTGGCGATGAACATAAAGCCTTCTCCCGGGAGAAGGTGGCGCACCGCCTTAGATAGTGGTGCGGATATTGCGGAAGTTCGTTATATAATTAATAGTTTTGTTTTTGATGTTATTTGGGGGCGGTGTGACGGAAGAGGGTCTTGAACGACGGTTTCCGTTTGCAAAAAGGTTTGACAGGATAATTTAGCGTAAGAACGCTGTTTTTTACAAATGCAATCATTTCTCGCGAAACACCGAAGTCAGCATATTTTCAACGTAAAGTACGCGGACTGACTGCGGCAGCACGCCGACCCTCTTCCGTCACGTCACCTCAAAAGTTCATGGTTATTTAATGTGTGCTTTGTTTTGAAAACATCATTTGATTCTAACCTCGTGCACAAGGTGCCGCGCCACCTTCTCCCAAGAGAAGGCTTTGGTGCGGCGACAAAGGTTATTTTCGTGTCCGAGCGTTGATAGGAGCAGAACGTTTAGTACAGCAACCTCAAGCGGACGCGCAATGCGCGCCCCTACGCCGGGAATGGATATTTTTCGGGCAATAGCGATAGAATCGAAACCATATTTACAATGTCGATAGCTTACCTCCCGATGTCATTTCGACCAAGTGGAGCGAAGCGGAACGCGCGGAGAAATCTCCTTCTGCGACGCAGCATTGTTCCCTCTCAGGGAGATTTCTCGACTAAATCACTTCGTGATTTTGCCCTTCGGGCACCGCTCGAAATGACATATGGAGGGAACGTATTAAAATTCCGAAATGACATGTTTTGGAAATGCAATAACCATGCGACACAACAGTACGTTAGCGTTTCAACCTGTAGGGGCTTGCATTGCAAGCCCGCTGCGCCGCCCTTTTCCCGAACGTCCGCTTTTTCCTACCGGATTCCAACGTTAGGCTATATCGA
>CADASG010000125.1 GCA_902790475.1 uncultured Ruminococcus sp.
GCGTTCCCGCAGGTGCAACAGGCGTTGTTATCAACGGCAACAACGGACAGACCGAAAACATCACCAACTTCGCTCCCGGCGGCGGCGGTTACTATGTATCGGCAGGCAATACCACTGTAAACGAGTTCGGTGCAACCGTATATGTTGCAATTCCTTGGGATAACACCGATCCTAATCCTAACCCCAATACTAACCCGAATCCCGATCCCGTACCCGGCACCTTCAAATTCTCCGACTCTCTCGGTTGGGGCAACATCCATGTATATGCTTACAACGACAGCGGTGATATCGGTGCAGCATGGCCCGGAACCGAAGCTACTTGGGTCGAAACCAACGACTACGGTCAGGCTGTATACTCTATTAGTGTTCCGGCAGGAGCTACAGGTATCGTTATCAACGGCAACGGTAAGCAGACCAGCAACATTACCAATTTCTCCCCCGCAGGCGGCGGTTACTGGGTAGACGGTTCCAGAACCTCAATAAATGAGTTTGGTGCCACTACCTACGATCCCATTCCTTGGGGTTGATTGGAGAACATCCGATAAAAACATAACCTAAATTAAGAGGTCGGCTCGAAAGAGCCGACCTTGTTTTATTATCACAGCAAATACAATTCCGCTTTTTGCCGGGAATCAGTATAAAATTCCCGGGCAGTGCCAATACTTTCAATAGCATTATTTTGGAGGTATCGGCTTGCAATACGGAAAAGTAGAGATCTGCGGAATCAATACGGCAAAGCTAAAGGTGCTTAAAGAGGACGAAAAAAAGCGTCTTATGCAGCAAATCAAAAACGGCACTCCCGAGCAAAGACAGCAGGCGCGCGACCTGATGATCAGGGGCAATATGCGTTTGGTTCTGTCGGTCGTCCAGCGTTTTTTAGGCAGAGGCGAAAGTCCCGACGATCTGTTTCAGGTCGGAGTTATAGGGCTTATCAAAGCTATTGACAATTTCGACCCCACGCTCGACGTGCGGTTCAGCACCTACGGCGTGCCGATGATAATCGGCGAAATTCGACGTTATTTGCGCGACAATAACGCAGTGCGCGTTTCGCGTTCACTGCGCGACACCGCATATCATGCCATGCAGATCAAGGAACAGCTCACAGTAAAGAATAACCGCGAGCCCTCGGTGGAGGAGATCGCCGAGCAGATGAAGCTCCCTAAGGAAAACGTTGTGCTTGCGCTGGAGGCGATAGTCGAACCTGTATCGCTGTATGAGCCTGTTTTTTCCGACGGCAGCGACACCGTATATGTGATGGATCAAATCGGCGACGACCGCGACGACGCGACATGGCTGCAGGAGCTGGCGCTGAGGGACGCTATCAAAAGTCTTTCCGACCGTGAAAAGCGCATTTTGACCCTGCGCTTTTTCCGAGGCAAAACACAGATGGAGGTGGCAAGCGAGATCGGCATTTCACAGGCGCAGGTCAGCCGCATAGAAAAGGGCGCGTTAAATACCATCAAAAAGAGTATATAGGCAACACCGCACTTCTAACTTGCGGTATCGCCTTGTTTTTCGTACCGTGCTTCACGGCGGCGGGCTATTTGCGGCTTTGTTTTTCGGATTTATTTAGGATTTGAATTTTTTACTTTACTTTTTCGCTTTTGTGTGATAAAATTTTAATGTATGAAATTATCTCCATATCCGAGGAGGGATCCTTTTGAATTCAAAATTAAAAAATGAAGCCACCGATTTTTTGTTTGACGCGATTTTGTCACTTAAAAACAGGGAGGAATGCTACCGATTTTTTGAGGATCTGTGTACCAGCGCCGAGCTTAAAGCCATGTCTCAGCGCCTGCTGGTCGCAAAAATGCTGACCGAAAAGAAGGTTTACACTGAGATCGTCAAGGAAACCGGCGCGTCTACCGCCACGATCAGCCGCGTGAAGCGCGCTCTTTTTGACAACGATACCTACGGCTATACGCTGGTGCTCGACAACATCACGGGGCAAGAGGAGCAGTGATGCCGTCCTACCAAGCCTTCGCGGCGTTTTATGACGAATTAATGGAGGACGCGCGCTACAGCGAGAGATGCGGCTACCTGCTAAAGCTGCTGGAGCGCCACGGTCACCCTGCAGGGCTGACGCTCGATTTAGCTTGCGGAACAGGCAGCCTTACGATCGAGCTCGCAAAACGCGGAGTCGATGTGTACGGCGCTGACGGCAGCGTGGATATGCTCAGTGAGGCTATGCAAAAAAGCATGGAGGAAGGGCTGCAGATCCTCTTTCTGAATCAGCGAATGGAGGAGCTTGACCTTTACGGTACGATAGACACCTGCTTCTGCACCCTTGACAGCCTCAACCATATCACGGATATCGAGGCTCTGCGAAGGGCTATCGACCGCGTAGGGCTGTTTATGAATCCCGACGGGCTGTTTGTTTTCGATGTTAACACCGTTTACAAGCATCGAGAGGTTTTGGGGAACAACGCCTTCATTTTGGAAAACGACAGAGTGTTCTGCGCGTGGCAAAACACCCTGACAGATAATAATACAGTAGCCATTGACCTCGACTTTTTTGAGGAGGACAACGGCGTTTATAACCGTTACAGCGAAAGCTTCTGCGAGCGCGCTTATACCGACGGGGAGCTTTCAATGCTGCTTGAAGAAGCAGGCTTTGCAGTTGAGGCAGTGTACGGCGATATGACCTTTGAGCCGCCTGCTCCCGATGAACAGCGGTCTGTATATGTTGCCCGCATGAAAAATCCGCGCAACCGCGCGTAAAAGAAGGAAGAAAGTATGGATAAGATAATACGCTGCATAACCTCCGACGGTGCGGTGATGGCATCCGCCATCGACGCTTCCGATATCGTTTTTACCGCCAAAAAGCTTCACAAGCTCAGTCGCAGCGCAACCGCCGCACTGGGCAGGCTCCTTTGCGCCACCTCTATGATGGGAAATATGCTCAAGCAAAAGGACGCGTTCATCAATTTGCGCGTGCTTGGCGACGGAGAAATGGGCGCAGTAGTCGCTGTAGGCGACAGCAGCGGCAATGTGCGCGGCTATGTTGAAAATCCGCAGGTTACGACAGAATACTACAACAGCGGTAAAATAAATGTAGCAAAAGCGGTCGGCAAAAACGGCACCCTCAGCGTGATGCGCGACTACGGCGCAGGAGACCCGTATATCGGTCAGGTAGAGCTGGTAAGCGGAGAGATAGCCGAGGATATCACCAACTACTTTGCCGTGAGCGAGCAGATCCCCACCGTGTGCGCCTTGGGAGTGCTGGTTGACAAGGACGACGGCGAAGTGCTTCTGGCAGGTGGCTTGCTGATCCAGCTGCTTCCGGGCGCGTTTGAGGATACCATAGAGCAGCTTGAAAAGAACATATCAAAGCTCGAGCCAGTCACTACAATGCTTGCAAAGGGAATGAGCATTTTGGATATCTGCAAAACAGCGCTCGAAGGCTTTGAGGTGGAAGTCCTTGACGAAAACCCGGTCAATTACGTCTGCGGCTGCTCGCGCGAAAAGCTGGAACGTTATTTTATGACTATGAGCGACGACGATATCCGCTCCATGGCAAACGAGAACGGACATGCGGAGGCAGTGTGCCAGTTCTGCAATAAGAAATACATTTTTTCCGTGGAAGATTTAGAAAAACTCATTGCCGAGAAGAACGGATAAAGCGCGGCTTGTAGCGCAAAATAAAGGTGATTTAAAATTTTTTGAATTTTTTTAAAAAAATTTCAAAAAAGGTGTTGACATTTCGCTGATGTTGTGGTATCATAATACACGTCGCTGAGAGATACGGCAAAGCGAAAAAAGCGATAGCGACGAAGCGACATAGGCGAATGGGAGCATAGCTCAGCTGGGAGAGCATCTGCCTTACAAGCAGAGGGTCATAGGTTCGAGCCCTATTGTTCCCACCATTATGGCCCGGTAGTTCAGTTGGTTAGAACGCTAGCCTGTCACGCTAGAGGTCGACGGTTCGAGCCCGTTCCGGGTCGCCAAATTTGCCTCTGTAGCTCAG
>CADASG010000126.1 GCA_902790475.1 uncultured Ruminococcus sp.
TCCTTTTTTCGGGGTTTCGCAATTTTTTGGTGTCCGTTTTTTAGGGACGTCCTCTGCTTCCCCTCAATTTGATGTGTCCATTTTATAGGGTATAGTTTACTTTCAACTCTCAACTCTCAACTTTCAACTCTCAACTTCTCTCCCCTCTCTCCGCTCAAAATTCACAGACGGATTGACGGCAGACGATTTTCGTTGTATAATAGACTGGTAAGTAACTTCAAGGAGTGATTATTATGGGTATGACCATGTCTCAGAAGATTCTCGCGGCTCACGCGGGGCTCGATGGGGTTAAGGCGGGTCAGCTTATAAACGCCAAGCTCGACATGGTGCTCGGCAATGACGTCACCTCTCCCGTTGCGATCAACGTGTTTGAGGAAAACGGAGCTGACGCGGTGTTTGACAACACCAAGATCGCCATGATTATGGACCATTTTACCCCCAACAAAGACATCAAGGCGGCTACTCTGGTCAAGCAGACCAGAACCTTTGCCGGCAAGTATGACATCAAAAACTTTATGGACGTCGGCGAGATGGGCATAGAGCACGCCCTTCTGCCCGAAAAAGGACTCGTGGGTCCCGGCTGCCTGTGCATCGGCGCTGACTCTCACACCTGCACCTACGGAGCGCTCGGAGCGTTTTCCACGGGCGTAGGCTCCACCGACATGGCGGCAGGCATGATAAGCGGAACCGCATGGTTCAAGGTTCCTTCGGCTATCAAATTCAATCTGGTCGGAAAGCCTGCCGAGCACGTAAGCGGCAAGGACGTGATTTTGCACATCATCGGCAAGATCGGCGTTGACGGCGCGCTTTACAAATCCATGGAATTTGCAGGCGAGGGCTTGCAGTATCTCAACATCGACGACCGTCTTTGTATAGCAAATATGGCGATCGAGGCAGGCGCGAAAAACGGTATCTTCCCCGTTGACGACATTACACGTGAATACTGCAACGGCAGATATCAGGGAACTCCCGTGGAATACACCGCCGACGAGGACGCGGTTTACGACGAGGAATACACCATCGACCTGAGCGCTCTGCGCCCCACCGTTTCCTTCCCCCACCTTCCCGAAAACACCAAAACCGTTGACGAGATCGCCGAGGGCGAGGTCAAAATCGA
Source organism: uncultured Ruminococcus sp. (assembly GCA_902790475.1). Lineage (GTDB taxonomy): Bacteria > Bacillota > Clostridia > Oscillospirales > Acutalibacteraceae > Ruminococcoides. The sequence goes on from CADASG010000126.1 coordinate 1,118, forward strand.
CCAGTGCGTTATCGGCAGCTGCACCAACGGCAGAATAAGCGATCTTCGCGCCGCTGCGGAGATCCTCAAGGGCAGACACATCGCCAAGGGCGTTCGCTGCATCGTTATCCCCGGCACCCAGAAAATTTGGCTGCAAGCCATGCACGAGGGTCTTTTCGATATCTTTATCGAAGCCGGAGCGGTCGTATCGACCCCCACCTGCGGTCCCTGCTTAGGCGGCCACATGGGTATTTTGGCTGCGGGCGAAAAGGCGATCTCCACCACCAACCGCAATTTTGTCGGCAGAATGGGTCATGTTGACAGCGAGGTTTATCTGGCAAGCCCCGCAGTCGCGGCAGCAAGCGCAGTCGCCGGCTACATCACCGACCCCGCCAAGGTTTGATAAGGAGGATACGTTATGAACGCAAAAGGCAGAGTACATAAATTCGGCAACAACGTTGACACCGACGTTATCATTCCGGCGAGATATCTCAACACCGCCTCTCACAAGGAGCTTGCCGCTCACTGCATGGAGGACATCGACAAGGATTTTGTCAACAAGGTCGAGCCGGGCGATATCATGGTAGCCGAGAAAAACTTCGGCTGCGGCTCCTCCAGAGAGCACGCTCCCATTGCAATAAAAGCAAGCGGCATTTCCTGCGTCATCGCCTCCACCTTCGCGCGGATCTTCTACCGCAACGCCATCAACATCGGCTTGCCCATCCTGGAATGCGAGGAAGCCGCCGCTGACATCAAGGACGGCGACATCGTAAGCGTAGACTACGACACCGGCGTTATCACCAACGAAACCACCGGAAAAACCTATCAGGCTGAGCCCTTCCCTGCGTTTATCCAGGATATCATCCAAAAGGGCGGCTTGATCAAATCTATTCTGTAACCAAAGTTTATAACGGAGCGCTGCGTTGTCAAAACACGGCGCTCCGTAAAATAAAAAACACGCTTCATTAAAGGAGGAAATAAAATATGAAGTCCAAAACTACAAAACACATTTCCGCTGTACTGGCAGTTATCATGGTATTCGGCTCTGTAGCCGTAATGTCCGGCTGCAAGAACAAGAGCGCTTCCGGCAGCAGAACCAACCCCACCGGCAGCACCGTTACCGACACCGTTCCCGCTGCGCTTGCCGACAGCAATCTTGACAAGCTTATCACCGCAAACACATGGGTAACCGAGAAGGATAAGGAATACACTCTCACCTTTACCTTTAAGGACGACGGCACCTACAAGGAAGTTTACCAGAAGGTTGACAGCAAAGACAAAAAAGAGCTCTCAGGCAAATGGGAAATCAAAAAGACCGAGCTGGAGCTGACCATGAAGAAGGGTCTGGAAAAGGACAAGGTAGTTGATACCGACAGAAAGGTAACATTCCTCTATTCCACCGATATCAACCAGCACAATCTTGAGCAGCGCCTCAAGGAGACCGCTGTTGACATCATCAACAAGAACCCCTCCGAAAAGAAAGAAAAAGCCGATACCGTTTGGTGTGTATCCGACACCAGCTTTATCGTAGCCGGCTATCACTTCAAGGTTCAGGAGAAATAATCACGAACCTCCGAAGGCTTTTAAACACAAAACAGGAACAGCTCAACTGTTCCTGCTTTTTTCTGCACATTAATTTGCACAGCACTATTGATTTTTTGGTTAAAATCATGTAGAATGGTATCAGTACAGATTACGGAGGTAGCATTATGGCGGATATGTATAAAATCAGAACCAGAAACAAGGATGTATTTTTGCGCGTAGCCAAGGGACATTTTGCCACCATGCACAGCCACACCAACTACTACATTGACGTTACCACGCAAAAAACGCGTCTCAGCGAGGCAAGCGCTGTCGCCAAGCAGCTTGTGTCCGACTACCGCGCCAACACAATAATCGACACTGTTTTATGTCTTGACGGCACCGAAGTCATCGGAGCCTGCGTTGCCAACGAGCTGACCAAAAACGATTACTTAAACATCAACGCGCACCAGACCATCTATGTGATCTCGCCCGAGTTTATCGGCGGCGGTCAGATGATTTTCCGCGACAACCTCATTCCGATGCTTACCAACAAGCACGTGCTGGTAACCGCGGCTTCCGTCACCACCGGCAAAAGCGCGCTGGCGGCGATCGACGCCATCACCTACTACGGCGGCATCGTTGTGGGAGTTTCGGCGATTTTCGCCACGGTTGAGGAGTGCGACGGTCACCCGGTACACTCGATTTTCAACCCCAACGATTTAGGCGACTACAGAAGCTACAAGCCTCATCTCTGCCCAAATTGTCAGCGCGGCGAAAAAATCGAGGCGCTGGTAAACAGCTACGGCTATTCTGCGCTCTGATAATTGTTTTTATTTCAAAAATGAAAAATAATTGATAAAATCCCTTGACAAATTCCGTTGGTTATACTATAATTATATATGCTGATTTTCAGCGCAATAGATGGCGGAATAGCTCAGCTGGCTAGAGCATTCGGTTCATACCCGAAGTGTCGTAGGTTCAAGTCCTATTTCCGCTACCATACGGCCCGGTGGTCAAGCGGTTAAGACACCGCCCTTTGTCCGGGTCACCAAAGCCCCTTACAACAGTGAGGGGCTAATCTTTTACAAACCGCCGGTGTGGTGGAATAGGCAGACACAAGGGACTTAAAATCCCTCGGTTATCGCAACCGTACCGGTTCAAGTCCGGTCACCGGCACCAACAAAAAGGTACCCCTTAGGGTGTACTTCGTAAGGAAGTTACACCCTAAAGGGCGGCTCTTGTAAATCTAACGTTATTATAACTACGGCACGGCTTAATGCTATGCCGTAGTTTTCTTTGTGTTATGCAGACTTTTGTCTGCGCTGTTTCATATGGGCTTGGAAGTCCCTTTCAAATTCATCGGGCGTTTGGATATTGATGATGCCGACGCCTTTGTAATGGATTTCGATCATCTGATATCGTTTGCCGTCGAGATAGCGTGGCGATGATACGACTATCTTTTGGATAAATTCATTGACAAGCTCAGGCGTTAATTCAGTTGGATTGGTAACCTTCTTTACTTTGGCGATGAATTTCTGCAAGTTTTCATCTTCGCCTTTAGCTCCTGTTGCTCGGTTTCATACCGTTTGCTGAACATTTCAAAGCGTTCGTCTGAAATCTTTTGTGAGACATTATCTTCATATATTTTTAAGATGAGGTCATCAATTTCAGCGATTCGCTTTTTGATTTTGTTCAGCTCCCGGCGTTTGGCAGCCAACTCCTTGCGCTTTTCCTCCGTGTAGCAATCCCGAAAACATACTGATGATTCCCGTCCGTGTCGGCTTTCGTTTGTTTTTGCGCAGCTCCTTTACAAGTTCAAAGGTTTCTCTGTCGATAATAGCCGGGTGGGTGTTTTCAAATATCAGCCATTCTTCGGGTGGAAGCTCGACCTTCTTTTTGTTTTTGAAGGATTTGCGCTGGCTGCGAAAGTTGACCGTATCTCCGCAATACTCTTGTTTACTAAGAATGGAAGCAACCGTGTCAGCACTCCAATGGTACGGTACGCTCGGCGGCTTGCCATGGTTTCGCAAATAAGCCTTTGATGTACCAAGCTCTGCGTTCTTCCGGAGTTAGTTTATCAAGCTCGTCATAAAGTTTATCAAGCGCATCATCTAACTCTGTTCGTATATTTAGACGATTACCGTGTTCGTCGTAGTATCTGATCATAAACTGTCACCTTCCTTTCTTGATTATGGTTTTCTCATAACAGGTCTTAGCATTTCCCGAAGATAGGAATGCTAAGACCAGTAAAATGCGGTTGCTATTATGTCTGAATCGTGGTAGAATAAAATCATAAAGCACCGAGAACAACACAATGAGATAACGAGGAAAGTCAAATGACAAATAAAGAGATATTGGATGTCGCGTTGCAGCAGTCGGCGTATGATTGCAATTGTGATGCTGCCGATTTTCTGTCTGAGCAAGATGTTGTGACGTGACCGTCCCGATGAGGAACAAATTTATCGGTTGGAAAAGTTCAAATATTGATAATGAATTTACTATAACAATTTGGTGAAAAAATGAATTTGCAATACAGAAAAGCTAATCCTGACGAGGCGGAGAAGGTTTGTTACGTTGTACAACATACAAAAGCGGTCATATATCCCGATTATTACACACAGGCTGTAGTTGATTTTTTTGGCAGGCTTCACAGCCTTGACAATATCAAAAGTGATATTGCGCAGGGCAGAATCGGCGTTTTGGTGAAGGACAGCGAGATCATCGGCACAGGCAGTCACACCGAAAATCATATCACGAGAGTCTATGTTTTGCCCAAGTATCAAGGGCAGGGTTTTGGCAGTATGATTATGGACGAGTTAGAAAAGGAGATTTTCAGGGACTACGATTACTGCGAACTTGACGCTTCCTTACCTGCTTGTATTTTTTATGAGAACAGAGGATATAAAACCGTTAAACATATCAAGTATGACATCGGCGGTGGAAAGAATATGATTTATGAGGTAATGAGGAAAGGTAATGAAAGTAAGAGAAATCAAAGATAATGAGCTGAACGAGCTGCTTGAATTATACACCCACCTGCACGAGCTTGGTGTACCTGATAACGGCGAACATTTACAGAATACTTGGGCGGCAATTTGCAGCGACGAGAATCATCATATCATCGTTTGCGAAGTTGACGGCAAGCTCGTTTCATCCTGTGTGTGCGTGATCATCCCCAATCTAACGAGAAATATCCGTCCATATGCTTTTATAGAAAATGTTGTCACTCATGCTGATTACCGAGGAAAGGGCTACGCGACCGCCTGTTTAAATTATGCAAAAGGTTTAGCGGTCAAGGCTGATTGCTATAAGATGATGCTGCTCACGGGCTCGAAAAGCGAAAGCACACTGAATTTTTATAAACAGGCAGGCTACAATTGCGCGGATAAAACAGCGTTTATACAATGGGTATGAGGGATGAAATGGATATAAAGCTAATCAAAGCAAAATGTGAAGACTTAAAAACCATCCTGCAAATGCAAAAAGAAGCGTTTGCGGAGTTATACGGAAAATATCAGGATACGGAAACAAGTCCTGCAACGGAAAATTACGAAAAAATCCTGTTTCGGTTCAATCAACCCGAAACGACATACTATTTCATAATGGCAGACAATGTGAAGGTCGGCGTGATCCGTATTGTAGACTGTAAAGACGGCATTACCCGAAAAAGAATATCGCCGATTTTCATAATGCCGGAATACCGTAACAAAGGCTATGCTCAGCAGGCGATCAAGGAAGCGGAGCGCATTCATGGCAAGCAGCACTGGAAGCTCGACACGATCTTGCAGGAAGAAGGCAACTGCTATCTGTATGAAAAGCTCGGCTATCACCAAACAGGCAAAACCAAACAAATCAATGACAAAATGACGATCGTATTTTATGAAAAGGATTAACGATTGAAAAGTATAACAGATTGGAGAATCAAAAAATGAAAGGTTCTGTTTTGCCCGAAGTAATCCAAAAAGCTGTCGGAACAGAAAAATATACGGTAGATAAAATCGGGGAATCCACATCCGAGGTCAGGATATATGACAATTATGTACTAAAGATACAACCCCATAGCCCGGAAACAGATAATGAAGTTCAAATTGTAAGATGGATTAACGGTCGTCTGCCGGTTCCTTCCATACCGGCGTATGAAATCCATAACGGACTTGCATATACGCTGATGACCAAAGCCGAGGGCAAAATGCTTTGCGATATGGATTTACTGCAAACGCCGGAGCTTGTGATCAATCTTGCGGCACAGGGACTGAAAATGCTGTGGGAAATGGATGTGTGCGATTGTCCGTGCAGCGTGAGCAGGCTTACCAACCGCCTGAAGGCAGCCGAATACAATGTTGCTCACGGTCTTGTGGATATTGAAAACACAGAGCCGGAGACCTTCGGAAAAGGCGGCTTTAAAAATCCGGAAGGACTTCTCGATTGGCTGAAAAACAACCGTCCGCCGGAGGATATCGTTTTGACGCACGGCGATTACTGTCTGCCGAATATCTTTGCCAAAGGAGATCGTATAAGCGGTTTTATCGACCTCGGCAAAGCGGGTTCTGCCGACCGCTGGCAGGATATAGCCATCGCCATCAGAAGTCTGGATCATAATTTTGACGGCAGATATTTTGGCGGTAAACCTATTTTTGATTTCAAACCGCAGATGTTTTTAGATGCTCTGGGTGTGGAAATGAATGAAGAAAAATACAGGTATTATTACTTGCTGGATGAATTGTTTTGATAAAAGAATATGTGGTGCGTTAAAATGGAAAAAGAAGCTTTTATAGATTTGTACGATAAAGACAGCAATAAGACGGGCAAAATAACAGATATGGACTGAATTGTTTGTTTCCGTTTTTAATGCGGAGCCGTGGAATGATGAATGGACAAAAGAAACGGCTCAAATCAGAATTGAGAACATGATGAAAACAAACACTTTCATCGGAAAGGCTCTTTATGCCGGCAATGACTTGAAAGGGCTCATCTGGGGACAGAAAAAGCAGCATTACAACGGAATGCATTTTCATATAGAGGAGTTCTGCGTCAAAACACCGGAGCAAAACAAGGGCTTCGGAAGCGCGCTGCTGAAAGCGTTGGAGGGAGCGTTGTCAGAAATCGGAGTTTCCAATATTTATCTGATAACCTCCAAGGGCGATAAAACGGAAGGCTACTACTGCAAAAGAGGATTTGTTTCTTCCGAAAATATGGTTTTGATGACAAAACACTCGTTTTGTGAAACGAAAAAGGTATGATCTGTGCCGAGTCATCCGGAATTTAGTCTTCATTAGAGTTGGTGATTTAATATCCACTCTGTTAAATCGTTTAGTTCGGCAGCCCCTGATGCGATATCGAGGATGATCGTGAACAATTCTTCTTGCTTGTAGTTGAGTTCTATGCCATTCAGCGCAAGCAGAACCAGCATGACGTGGGCTCCGATTCGTTTGTTACCATCCACAAAAGGGTGATTGTTTATCAATCCGAAAGCAAGCCGTGCTGATTTCTGCTGAATTGTGGGAAATAATTCTTGATTGTCAAATTTCTGAAACGGCGCATTGTATGCGGAATCGAGCAATCCTTCGTCACGTAGTCCATGTGAACCGCCTGTTTCTTCAATGAGCTGCTTATGGAGATCGATAATTTGTTCTTTGCTGATAACTATCATTTGGCAAGAACCTCATAAGCTTCTCTGTTTTTGGCAATCAACCGTTTAGAGATAGCCATCACATCTTCGTTAGAGGCGAGTTGTTCCTCTTCGGCTTTGCTGAACTCAACGATCAAATAACGAGGAACATTGTTTTTTAAGATGACAGCAGATCCGTTTTCATCAACAAGTCTTGCTACTTTAGAAAAGTTTTGATTGGCTTCTGTGATGGATACGAGAGATTTTGTATTTACATTCATAGGATAGCCTCCTTCAATAATTAATTTGAAATAGGAGAAATATCTCCTAAAATTAGTATAAACAATTATTATAAAAAAGTCAATAGTTTTCTAACAAGGGGAAACTATACCTATTCTGTGACAGCATCGCCCTGTCACGATGATACTCTACCCGAAAACACCTCTTTGCAAAGAAATATGAAAAAGCATATTCTTTCGGGTGGAATCGACAGAAATGCTTATAGGAAAATAAAATGAAAATTCACATTGACGACAAGATGACATTTACAAATGCGCTGAAAAACGAAAATATAGAAAACATCAGAAAATTCCCGAAAGCGGACTTACATAATCATTTTGTGCTCGGCGGCAACAAGGAGTATATATTCAAGAAAACAGGATATGAAATCGAGCCTGTTTCCAAACCCTTAAAATCTATGAGCGAAATGGACGCTTGGAGCGCCAAATACATCGGGAACCGCTTTAACAGTCCGGAAGGGCGCAAGCTGTTGATCGAGGCGACCTTTGCGCAAGCAAAATATGACGGCGTGACTGTATTGGAAATCGGTGAGGATGTTTGGGGACTCGGCGAGTTTTTCCACAACGATATCGCCGAGCTGATTTACGCCTTTCAGGACGCGAATAGCAGGATCGCTCCCGAAATCGAATTGCGTTTGCAGATCGGTTTATCACGGCACTGCCCAATCGATTATTTGAAGGATCGCCTGAAACACTTTTGGGGATATAAGGAGTTTTATTCGATCGATCTGTACGGCGACGAGCTGGCACAGCCGATCGAAAACTTTATCCCTATATACGAAAAAGCCGCGGGAAACGGCTTGGTTTTGAAAGCGCACGTCGGCGAATGGGGGTCGGCGCAGGATATAGTCACGGCTGTCAAAGCGCTGCATCTCAACGAAGTACAGCACGGCATCGCCGCTGTTCAAGATGAAGACGTGATCGCTTTTCTTGCCGAAAACGATATTAGATTGAATATCACGCCGTCAAGCAATGTGCTGTTAGGTCGCGTTCCGGATATATCCAAACACCCTATTGCAGAACTCTACCGCAAAGGTGTTAATGTGACCATCAACTCCGACGACGTGCTGATCTTCGATTCCGATGTGTCAAAGGAATATCTGCGTTTATATCGATCCGGCTGTTTGACCGCAGAGGAACTGGACGATATACGAGTTAAGGGGTTGGAATAATGAAAACACAGTTCAGAAAAGCTACGCCCGACGACGCACAAAAAGTCTGGCATATCGTTTGGCACACCAAAAATGCGATATATCCCGATTATTACACTCGTGCTGTGGTTGAATACATAGACCGATACTACACCTTTGATATCATCAAAAACGATATAGATCAAGGCAGAACTCGCGTATTGGTGAAGGACGGCAAGATCATCGGTACGGGCAGCCGCGTTGATAACCACATTATGAGGGTTTATGTCCTGCCCGAGTTTCAGGGGCAGGGCTTCGGCTGTGTGATAATGGACGAGCTTGAGAATGAAATATTTGCAGATTTTGATGACTGCGAGCTGGAAGCTTCCCTGCCCGCCTGTATCTTCTATGAAAACAGGGGATACAAAACCGTTAAGCACGTCAAAGAAGACATCGGCAATAGAGAATGTATGATTTATGAGATAATGAGGAAAAGGAATGCCAAACAACTTGAGCATAGTATATACGATATCGGGCGAAGAGACCATCCCAAAATTTGTGTAAACCTCCGATATGGTGTAGAATAGAAGCACTGTATTGGAGGTTTTAATAATGAGCAGCAGAAGAAAACGCAGTC
>CADASG010000127.1 GCA_902790475.1 uncultured Ruminococcus sp.
CTCACGATACAAACCTTGGGAGTCGCTTTTGAGTTCGTCGGTAACTACGCCTCGGTGGACTTTCACCACAGAGCATTGATATGCCCGTCATACCAAAAATAAGAAAGCACCTGTAAGGTGCTTTTTTATTTTTGGCAAAGCGGATTGGGAATCGTATGTGGGCGTTAAAAAAACGCTCCGGCGGAGCGTTTTTAGCCCACCGCGTTGATGAATCCTTTCCAACAGAAAGTGAACCTCCTAAGACGTGTAGAATGTTTAGTATTAACACACAACACATCATCCGCTCCAAAAATAAGAAAGCACCTGTAAGGCTGATTCCGAAAAGGATGTTTTCAGTTTAAGGCGGTGCTCTATGCGTAGGCGGACAGTTCAGGCTGTCCGCCTTTCGTCATAAGGTTTTTCTTCTGCTTGGTTAATTTCGCTCGGCAGAGCGAATGTTCCGATGTAGCGGAAGTAGATATCGATTTGCTGCGGAGAGGTCTGGCTGTGCTTTTTCTCGCGCTCGTGAACGACAATCTTGCTGATGAAGGTTCTCAGCACCTCCGGTGTCAGCTCCTGAATACATACATACTTTCTGACGATATCAAGGAACTTCTGCACATTGGTACACTCGTTTTTGAGTGTATCAATTTCTTTTTGCAATTCAGGAATCGTTGCTTCAAGCTCCTTTTGTTCATCGTTGTAATCAACTGACAGCATTCTGTACTGCTCATCGCTGATACGTCCGAGGACGTTATCCTCATACAGTCGCTTGAACAGTGATTTCAATTCAACAATACGCTTTTCCGCTTTTGATAGTTCCGCGGTTTTTGCGTTCAATTCTTTTCTGTACTGTGAGGAAGTCTTTTTACTGATGTAATCGGTAAACTCCTTCGTGTTGTTCCTCGCGTAGTAGAGCGACTTGTTGATTTCCTCGAGTACTATCTCGTCGAGCACAACCTCTCTGATCGAGTGCGGCGTGCATTTTTCCTCGCCTACATGCTTGCGGTAGTTTCCGCAAATGAAATTATAATTCTCACGCTTCACTGTTTTTCCCCGAACGAAATAATGTTTTTTTCCGCAGTCGGCGCAATAGATGAGTCCGCTGTATTTATTGATTTCGCCCATACGGGTTTGGCGTATTCTGCCTTCGCGCACCTTGCGGACAATGTCCCACGTTTCTTGGTCGATGATCGCCTCGTGAGTATTCTCAAATCGCAGCTGTTCTTCCTTTGGAACCTTAATGGTGCGTTTGTCCTTGAATGAAGCAATCCTTGTACGGCAGTTGATTGTGTGTCCGAGATAAATCTCGTTATCAAGCATATCGGCGATCGTGCGTGATGTCCAAGCATATGGATTTTCCATATCGGTTCTCGTGCCATACTTTCCATACTTTTGAAATCGATAAAAGGTTGGCTTTAAAATCTTCTTTTCTTGCAGTACTTTCGCGATATTACACGGTCCGATTCCCTCGGCACACATTGCGAATATCATTTTTACCACAGGCGCGGTTTCCTCATTAATCAACAGACGACACTCTTTTCCGCTGTTGGGGTCGCGGCGGTAACCATACGGGATTGTAGTACCCAGACGTTCACCACGCTCGGCTTTCGCCTTGAATACAGAGCGGATTTTCTTGCTCGTGTCGCGGGCGTACCATTCGTTGAACAGATTTTTGAACGGCGCAAGCTCATTGTTGTCGCTGAACATCGAGTCATAGTTATCGTTGATAGCGATATACCTGACCCCGTATCTCGGAAATACAAACTCGGTGTAGTTGCCGACCTCGATATAGTTTCTGCCAAGTCGGGATAAGTCTTTCGTAATAACGATTCCGACCTTGCCCGCCTCAATCAGCTTGTACATCTCCTGAAACCCGGGGCGGTCAAAGCTGACGCCTGAGTAGCCGTCATCAACAAACACGCGGATATTTGGGAAGCAATTATCCTCAGCGTACTTTTCGAGGATTGCTCTTTGGTGCACGATGCTGTCGCTGTCGCCGACGTTGAGGTCGTCTTTTGAAAGACGGCAGTATAGCGCGGTTATTTTATCTTGGTTTGACATAAATTATTTGCTCCTTCCTGTTGTCAAACCGATTGGGAGTCTGCGAGTTTTCGCAACTCTACAATACTCCCAATTGGCTGAGATGTCCAGAACTATTTAGGCAGCGCTGTCAAAATCATTATCTATAAGCCGCTTCACGCCGTCTATAACAGTGTGCTTACTGCCTAAATCAAAAACGGAATTTACAACATAATCCTTTTTGCCGATAGTGTATAGGTGTTGAGTGATCAGCTGACTGTTTTCTATCTTGAAGTTAGTTCTCCGATTAATAGCCGTCGCCATAGACGGTTGATAGTCCGGTTGATTTATAATTCTGATTTCATCCATTCAAAAATCCTTTCTCTACATACCGCCCAGAGTGTTCTTATGCTCGTGGCGCGGTTTTTTCGTTGTAGTACAATCCTCGGTATGACTGCTGTTATCAAGAATATTCATTACGTCAGCAGCCAGATATGCCGAATCAATTCCCAAATCACCAGCAGGATAGTCGTGATAAGAGAAGCTACTATAATCTTCTTCAGGCTGCTCTTGGTCTGTTCCTCTGCCGAATAGAGCTTCTTTGAGAATTCCTCGCTCATATTCCCAACCTGTGATTGGAAATCCTTCATTGAGGTCGAGGTCTGAGATTGAATCTGTTTTGCCTGTTCCTGAAGTGTATCCTGAAACTCTGTCAGCGTTTGCTGTGTTTCCTCCGCGTGAGAAGTCAGCTTGTCCAACTGTTCCTGTTGCATATCCGAGAGGTCGCTCCACGTTGCAAGCGTTTCCATTGTATTCATCATCGTGCTTAGCATATCTATCTGCGTCTGTTGGGATTGAATCAGCGCGCGCCAGTTCTTCTCCGTAATCGAAACATAGGTCTCGGTCTGAGCCGCCTGCGCTAAATTCATCTTCGCCTGAGCCTTCAATTCGCTTGGTGATTTCCTGCCTGATTCTAAACTCATTCGTCATAGCCTCCTTCAAATATTTTTCTTCGTGTAGTTTGTTGTCCCTGCACTTCATACCGTTCGGGCAAGTGTAGGTGATATATTTTCGGGTGTCGCTCCAGTTAACCTTGTAACCTTCCAACTCCATTAGCTGAATGAAATGCTCGCGGCTGACAGCGTAGCACATCGCTTCGTCAATAGCCATAGCTAAATCAAGTTTCCAGCTCTGCCCTTTGTCGGCTGACCTATATTCTTTCGTTGACATACCTTTTGTTTTGGACGGAGCTGATTCTATTACCGACAATCCGTATTCCAAACACAGCTTGTCTGATGAATCACGGAGCCTTTGGATTCCTTTGTTGTCGGAATGATATTTGTAACCGTTCTCGGCACTCACGGAATTGATAACCAGATGTGAATGAATATGGCTTCGATCAACGTGAGTAGCTACCAGTACCTCGTAGCCGGGAAAGTTTTCCTCAGCGAACCGCAAGGCGATTTCGTGCGCTGTTTCGGGTGTGATCTGTTCATCGGGGTGAAAGGCTTGGAGCAGATGATAATACATCCGTCCGTCAGCTTTCTTGTACCGGAGCTTGGTGTTAATCATTTCGTTGTAGGCTGACTGAGCAACACCGCCCACCTCTTTCGGTCGAGCAACTCGGTCATCGTTTGATTTAGCTTGGCATATTCATCTGTCAGCGGCTGCAGATTTACGCAATCAACTTTACCCATATTGCAAAGCATAGTGAGCTGATTAAGATTTCTACCGATTGTTTTTTGCTGACGGATGACTTCGTCCAAGCCGTCGATAACAAAAATCTGTTTGCCTAAACAGCACTTGGTTATATATTCTGTGAGAGACAGATTGGCTCTCGCCGCCTTGTGATGAAGCGTTAGTAAATCTTCACCGGAGATCCTTATACTTAGTTTTCTATCCTTCATTTTGTCCTTTCCGCCATAACAAAGGGGCGCGGGTACTCCCGCCAAGCTGCATCGGCGGTCGCTGAGCGTCCAGACGAATGCGATGCTTGCCACAGACTGAAGTCTGTGACCTGCGTAACCCAACCCCCCGTTTGTTACGGCTATTTAATTCTACCCGCATTTTAAGCTGCCGTTAATAAACACGCGCTACATACTCGGTTAACTCGGGGCTAACACGCGCGTTCAGGGACGACAGGGACGATATTGACGACATTTTCGGGGGCGGTAATTTTATCGTCCTTAACGTCACTATCGTCACTCTTGTCTGTGTAGCTGATTGTGAGAACTCGTTTTCCGTTGCTGCGGTTTGATTGAAACTCAACTCCGTTTTCTTCAAGTTCTCTGCGATATCTGTTCATTCTGCGCTTCAAGGATTTGGCGCTGAATTCCTTACCGCAGAAGGAAATAAATTCGTTTGTAAAATCTGTATTCGAGCCTTCAAAAGAAAGCTTCTTTTTC
>CADASG010000128.1 GCA_902790475.1 uncultured Ruminococcus sp.
AGATTCCGCTTCACAACGGACACCCTTGCCCTCAGCTAACACTTCCTACTGCCAAGCGTGTAGTGGACTTTCACCACCAAGTTACTGCCCATTCTGGGCGAACCGCAAAAACGGAACCGCAAAATGCTCTGCGGTTCCGTTTGGTTACATATTTTTTCAATACTCGGTTTTGAGCGTGTCCACGTTGTATCTTTCCCTGAACTCCTGCTCGTCCTTTGGCGTGCGAATCAGCATAACCTCTGTAAAATGTCCGTCCCTTTTGTCCCTGAAGCCCGCTACCTTCTCCCCTGTGCAGATCGAGCTACGGATGACCGCGTAATGCGTTTCCGGATCAAAGGGCGAGGTCTCAAACCGTCCGCTTTGGCGTTTGCGCGCCTTGTCCGAACCGAAAATACCGTGCTTTCTCATAATCAAACCTCCCTCGTCAGGGCAGCAATATCATACTCTGTAACAATATTATATCTGCTTCGCCCCTGTTTGTCAATAAAGCCCAAACGCTGCCGCCGAGTGAAAACTTTTTTATTTTCTTTGCTCGGATTAGTGACAAACCGGGCAAGAAGTAGTATAATAAAAACCGGACAAACTATTTTAAATTCAGGAAAGGAAGTATATTTATGAAAAAATTCTTTGCGGCAAAGCTGACCGCGGCGCTGCTGTCGGGTCTGATCGTCTGTTCAGCGTCAGCCGCTCTCACCGCTGACGCCGCGGCACCGCTTGGCACTCCTCAGATCACCGGCCTGCAGATCACGGAGGACGGCATTCTGATGAAATGGAACCCTGTGGCGGGAGCGAAGGGCTACAGGCTGTACTACAAAAACTCGGCGGGCGAATGGCGCCGGTTCAAGGATACCGCTCAAACCTCGTACACCGACGGCGGCGTCGCTGTAGGCAGGACGGAAACCTACACCATACGCACCCTCGACGCCGATGGAAATCCCAACAGCGACTACAACCCGGGCGGCTGGTCGGTCGTTTACAAACCTCTCGCCCCGAGCGTGAGGAGCCTTCGCAATACCAACGAAGGAATTGAGCTGAGCTGGAACCGCATCAAGGGCGTCGGCAAATACCGCGTATTCTTCCGCAACTCCGCTGGGAACTGGTCGGGTCTCGGCAACACGACCTCTACGAGCTTTACCGACACCAAGGTTCAGTCAGGCAGAAGCGAAACCTACACCGTCCGCGGCATCAGCGACTCGGGCGACTTTATCACTCCGTACAACACAACAGGCTGGACAACCGTTTACCTCGGCACGCCGAAAATCACCTCGGCAAGGAGCGTCGGCGACGGCGTAAAAATCAGCTGGAACCCCGTAAAGGGCGCTTACGGCTACAGAGTTTTTTACAAAAACGGCAAGGGCGGCTGGAGCGGCATGGCGAACGTCACCTCTCCGAGCTACGTTGACAAGGAGGTAAACAGCGGCAGCACCTACACCTACACCGTGCGCTGTATCGACAAGAACGGCAGCTTCACCTCGGGCTACGACACAACAGGTGTGAAGGGCACATACATAGCCGTTCCCAAAATAACGGGACTCAGCAGCACCGAAAACGGCGTTAAAATCAGCTGGAGCGCGTCAAAGGGCGCCTATGGCTACAGAGTATTCTACAAAAACAGCAAGGGCAGCTGGTCGGGACTGGCGAACGTCACCTCAACCTCCTTCACCGACTCTGACGTAAAGAGCGGAAGGAGCTACACCTACACCGTGCGCTGCATCGACAGAAACGGCAATTTCATCAGCGATTACGACGCAAACGGCAAGTCGGTCACCTACACCGCCGCGCCGGATTTCACGCTAAAAAGCAAGCTCGGCGGTGTAAGCATCCGCTGGAATAAGATCGACGGCGCAGAAAAATACCGTATTTTCTACCTCAACAAAAACGGCAGCTGGGTCAAGCTCGCAGATACCGAAAACTGCTCCTATCTCGACAAGGACGTCAGAAACGGCGGAAGCTACACCTACACCGTTCGCTGTATCTCAGCCGACGGCAAACAATACACAAGTCCGTTTATCACAGCGGGCAAAAAGATTAAATACATCAACCCCGAAACCGGCTTTACAGACAAGGAAAAGCAGGCGGCGGCAGTGGCAAAGGAAATAATCAGCAACATTCCCGCCGACGCCACCGATGAGGAAAAAATCCAGTATGCCGCCAGCGCGGCAGCGCATTACAGCTCGCAGGCCACCTACACCTCAGAGGGCACCGATTACGCCACTCCCTACGGTGTATTTGTAAAGGGCGAATATACCTGCGCGGGCTCAACCAGAGCGCTCGGTCTGCTGCTCGACTATCTCGGCTATGACTGGAAGCACGCAAACGAGGGTCTTTGGACCCATCAGTGGTGCATTGTCTACGTCAACGGCGAAAAGGCGTGGGCTGACGGACAGATCGGTATGTGCGGCTACGGCGAATATCCCTTCGCGGAGCTCCGCGACTGATCCTGACATAATAAAATCATCAGCGGCTGCCGCGTATTACAGTACTGCGGCAGCCGCTTTTTGCGCTTATTCAGTTATATTACCAAATTACTTTCCTCGACCTTCTTATTGAAAAAGGCAATTATTTTAATGCAGGGCTTTCTGAGAAGGAGACCGAGAAGCAGCGCCGGTACGACGAACAGCAGCAGCATACCGAGATTATACCAATAATTCCCCCGGTCCATGCCGGCAACGGTTTCCCGCAGCGCGTTGATACCGTATTTGAACGGCAAAAACGGCGCAATCGCCTTGAACGGACCCGGAAGCACCTCTATCGGGAAGGTGCCGCCCGAGCCTGCGACCTGCATAATAAGTATAATAACCGCAAGCGCCTTTCCGATTACGCTGAAGGTAATTGTCAGCGAATAGATTATCAGCGAATAAACAAAGCTCGAAATCAAGCAGGAGATGATAAACATGACAGGATCTTCTGCCTGCGTTTTCAGAAAGAACAAATCGCCGAGCGCGATAATCAATCCCTGAACCTGACTAATAACAAAGAATATCAAATATCTGCCGAAGAAAAGCTGCACCGGATTTGCTTTACCCAGCTTTTTACGGTCATGTTCCGTGAGGTCAACGTTGAGAACCGCTACGAGAACAACGCCGCCGACCCACAACGCGAGCGACGAACTCGCCGCACTATGTTTTTTCTCTTGAACCCGCAAAGGATTTTGATAACATCGTCAAGTATGTCATCGACAGCGAGGAAACGCTTATCTGCGTTTTAACTCACAGGATGAGCAGACGATTGACGACGACGCGGAGAATATAACGCTCAATTTTCGCGACGACTGTGTTAAAATAAAAGAATGAGGTGCAGTATGACGCGAGAAACCTTCAGCAACCTCATTCTTGACAGCGAACCGACGCTGTATCGCGTGGCGATGTCCATGCTTCGGAATGAAAAGGACTGTGAGGACGCCGTGCAAACAGCAATCCTAACAGCCTTTGAAAAGCTCGGCATGTTAAGGCGTGAGGAATATTTCAAAACATGGTTGGTGCGTATTCTGATAAATGTCTGCAACAAGCAGCTCAAGTCCGCTGCAAAAACAGCCGAGCTGCACGATACCGATATTTCGTCAATCCGTATGGCAATCGAGAGCCTGCCAGTAAAAATCAGGCAGGTTGTCGTGCTCTATTACATCGAGCAATTCACCGTCAAGGAGATAAAGCAAATCCTGAAAATTCCCGAGGGCACCGTCAAAAGCCGCCTGAGCAAAGGACGGAAGCTGATGAAAAACTACTTAACAGAATGAAAATTACCCCTGTTGCCGAAACGCAGCAGGGGATAATTTCATCATTTTAGGCTATTTTTTTACTTTCTCTGCACGAAATCCACCCCTCTCAAACGTGTTATAGGTGAAAGGAGGTTCTTATGTCTAAGCTCGGTACCGAAGAAGCAGAACAAAT
>CADASG010000129.1 GCA_902790475.1 uncultured Ruminococcus sp.
AACGCCGGAAATCTGCCTATGTCGTTTCGGGATACGGCGAACAGTATTATCCAGAACGCCTTCGCTCTGAAAGATGTGCTGACCTGTATTGATGATTTCTACCCGTGCGGCAGAGATGATGAAAGAAAGCTGACAGGTACCATGCAGGCGCTTGTCCGTTCCTATGGTGACAGAACAGGACGCGGCAGACTGCGGAAGGATTCCTCTCCGATGGAGTCGCGTCCGCCGCTCGGTAACGCGATCGTCACCTCTGAGTTTCCGCCTGATATCGGTGAGAGCGGTACAGCGCGGTATTTCCTGTTGGAGCTGAAGGACGGCGACGTCAACTTAGATATTCTGTCCTCGTTTCAACAGTATGCGGAGGATGGAGTTTTTCGCAGAGCGATGTTTGGTTACACGGAATGGATCAGGAAAAAATTTCTTCAGGTTGAGAAAATCGAAAAAGGCTTTGTGAGAATGCTCAAAGAATCTTTTACCGTCTATCGAAATGATTTTATTCAGACAGGTATTTCCTGCCACGGTAGAGTGCCGGAGATGATAGCGGAGCTGAGAATCGGCATGAAAATGTTCCTGTGGCTTTTAGAGGAGCACAAGGTTATCACCGAATCCAACACAAAAAATCTTGACAGCGAATTTAAAGAAATCCTTTATCGCTTGGCACAGCGACATAGCGAGAATATCAAGAGCGACAAGCCCTCGGTTGTTTTTGTTAAAAAGCTCTACGCGCTGATTGAGTCAGGAGTAGTCACGGTGACGCACAAGGACTTGTCGGTCGGCGAAGACCCGTACCCGAGGAACTTTGTTGGATTCGAGGACGAGCATTATCTCTACCTCAACAAAGATATCGCTTACCGTCATGTGAAGGTGCTCTGCAATGAGCAGGGAGAAAATTTCAGTCTGACGAGTAAGGCACTGCTGAAAACACTTGCAGAGGACGGTCTGATCAAAACCTCTCAGGGCAGCAATACCGTCTCCGTTCGCTACGCAGGAAAGAACAGCCGATATATGGCGCTTGACAAATTCAAGGCAGAGCAGATAGTGAACAGTACCTGATATTTTCTGTGGCAACTGTGGCAGAGCCTTGAAAACGGCTTGTTCGCTGAGAAAACCCTTTCTCTTTTTCTGTTGTACAACTGTGGCACTGTTGCAGTTGAGCCGCACTCTGTGGCAGAAACGGAAGTTTCGGATTTGGCTTATACGCTGGCTTCTTCCGTGCTGTTGCAGAAGTTGCAGAAAAATTCAGTACACCTATTGTAAGAAACAAAATACACATTCATGCGGGTTTAGAACGGCGTGAGTTTATCTCACGTTTTTACTCAGCTCTGCTGAGGCAAGCAGAGCGTCCGGCTGTCCGCCGCACGCAAAAAGCCGGGCAGAAGCCCGGAACCCACTTTTATACAAACCACGGAGGTAAATATTTGGCAAATAGAAAACGAAATCAAACCATATCAATTCGTCTTACAACAGAAGAAAAGAAGGAGATTGTCTCCAAAGCAAAGCAGGCGCAACTGACCTTGACCGACTACCTGATTGAGTGTTCACGCAACACAGAAATCAATGTAACCGACCTGTCGGAGGTGCTTGTTGAACTGAAACGCATCGGCAACAACCTCAATCAGATCGCGCGAAAAATCAATTCAAAAAGGTTCTTCTTTGGAAAATTCGATTCTGTTATCGAAGGTCAGCGTAAAATCTATGACGCGATCCTCAGCCTGATGGGAGATGAAAGCTGATGGCAACGGTCATTTTTATCAAGGAAGGTCGGCAGAATCGTTCCGCGATGCGAGCGGTTATCAACTATTGTCAGCAGGAATACAAAACCTTTGATAGCAAATCCAAACGCAGATTAGTCAGCGGAGTCAACTGCGACGGAGCCAATTCCTTCAAGGAATTCATGGCGACAAAAAAGGTTTACGGCAAAGATAACGGCATATTCTTTTACCATTACACGCAATCCTTCTCGCCGTCTGAAAAGCTTACACCCGAACAGGCGCACGAAATCGCTCTTGAATTTGCGGAAAAGGCGTGGGATGGTCACGAGGTTCTGGTCACAACTCACTGCGACGCTAACCATATACATTCGCATTTCGTGATCAATTCAGTTGGCTTCGAGTCGGGAATGAAGCTGCGACAATCACCGTCAACGCTGAAAAAACTGCGCAAGCTCAGCGACGAAATCTGCCTTGCACATGGACTTTCCGTTCTCCAACCATACGAGGGCGGCGGCAAAAGGATGTCCACCAGAGAGTACCGCGCAAGGATAAAGGGCGAAAGCTGGAAACAAAAGCTGGCAAATGATATCGGCAAGGCGATGGAGTTCAGCGGCAGCAAGGATGAATTTATCCGCTCAATGTCCATTCTTGGCTACCATATGACGTGGACGGATAAGAGAAAGTATCTCACCTTTCACTGTCCCAACGGCAAAAGCTGCCGCGATATCAAGCTACACGACGACAAATATCTCAAGGATAATATCGAGCGTGAGCTCCTGCAAAGGGAGTTTCCCGACAGCGGGGCAGATGAAAAACAGCCGACAGGCTGGGAGGATTCGCGCGAACTATATGAACAGCATCTGCGAGAACGCGCCCTTGCAAAAGCAAAATCGCAGAGAGTTTCCGACAGTTATCCGAGCGTTATCGACAGCGTCGGAAGCCTTGCCGGAGCCGTTTCGCGCATTGTCGACAACGATTCCGAAGACCCGGACGAGCGCAGAAAGCGTATCGAAGCCGAGGAAAACGGTTCCGCTCTCGGTACGGTTCTCGGTTTGGGTATCGGTATGATAACCAACGCAGCAGCCGACAGTCAAGATGAAACGCTTGAGCAGGAGCCTGATTATGAGCAGGAAGAACACAAAACCAGAGAAGAAATCCTTCACGAAATTTTTGGTGCTGACGATTATGACTACGATGATTATGATGACAGTGAGGATGAAGATGAGGACGAAGGCTTCTCTATGACACTATAGAAAGGAACAGGGATTCTTATTGATTGATGAAATTAGAATTAGCAATGAAAAAGACTATCAGCCGTCTGTGGCGGCGGCAATTAACCGAAGAACTTCGTTTAGCATCAAGGACGGAAAGCTGGTTACACAGCACCAATACTCCATTGACAGGAAGAATTATATCGTCAATTCCATTTTTGATATGGACAACAAGCAAAGTATCACAGACGGCGTGAAGCACCTGATTGATACAGAATTTGGGAAAGCGTCCTAAAAAATAGCTGGACATTTCATCCGGTTGGGGGTATTGTGTTGTTGCGAAAACGCACAGACTCCCAATCGGTTTGACAACAGGAAGGAGAAAATTATTATGTCAAAAAAGATGACCTCAATGTTGGGGACAGCGACAGCATCGTGCATCAAAGAGCAATCCTCGAAAAATACGCTGAAGATAATTGCTTCCCAAACGTTCGCGTGTTCATTGATGACGGTTACTCAGGCGTTAGCTTTGAACGTCCCGGCTTTCAGGAGATGTATAAGCTGATTGAAGCGGGTAAGGTTGGAATCGTTATCACAAAGGACTTATCGCGACTTGGCAGAAACTATATTGAGGTCGGTAATTTTACCGAGTTCGTATTTCCAAGATACGGAGTCAGGTATATCGCTATCAACGATAACTATGACTCGCTGTTCAGCGACAACAATGAGCTTGCGCCGTTCAAGAATCTCTTCAACGAGTGGTACGCGAGGGATACAAGCAAGAAAATCCGCTCTGTGTTCAAGGCAAAAGCCGAGCGCGGAGAACGGCTGAACGATAAAATTCCTTACGGCTATCGTCCAGACCCTGCGAGTGGAAAGAAGTACAGTCTGCTGGTAAATGAGGAAACCGCCTCCGTTGTGAGATTGATTTACAATCTCTGTGCCGAGGGTAACGGTCCGAATGCAATCGCCGCTATTCTCAAAGAGAAGGAAATCTATAAGCCTTCTATGTACCGTTATCTCCACGACGGCTTCCTCGGTAAGACCGACATCAACGACCCTTATGGCTGGAACGGGAAAACCGTTGGCAATATTCTTGATAACGAGGTGTATCTCGGACACACGGTAACGTGGAAATCATCTGTAGTGTCGTTTAAGGATAAGCGCGTGGTCGCACGTCCTAAAGAGGAGCAATACCGCTTTGAGAACACCCATGAGCCGATTATCAGCAAGGAAACATGGGATATCGTCAGAGAGGTACGCGGTAGTAAACGGCGTAAAACTGCCACAGGTGTAATCAGCAAATACAGCGGACTGGTATATTGTGCCGAGTGCGGTAACAAGCATTACTTTGAAAGCAGGCGCCAATTAGCACCAAACAACTATTGCTTCGTCTGCAGCCGTTACCACAAGCATATGGGTGAAGATGTTTGCACACCCCACAGAATCAGAGAGAAAGCACTTGACGTGATCGTGTTGGAAGAAATCAATAAGGCGCTATATTACGCCCGCAGTAACACAAAGGAGTTCGCTGATTACATCAGCAGAAAAACCTCGTCACAGACCCACAGGGAGCTTAACGCCAAAACCTCTGAGCTGGCAAAGGCAGAAAAGCGCATCAAGGAGCTGAAATCACTGTTCAAGCGTCTGTATGAGGACAATGTCCTCGGACGTATCAGCGATGAGCAGTACAGAATGCTGTCGGCAGATTACAACGACGAGCAGAGGGAGTTGGAAAGCAAACTGCCCGAACTCAACAAGGAAATCGCCGCCATCAACAGCGAGTGCACCAATGTTCAGCGATTCATGGATTTAGCGAAGAAGTATGTCTGCATAACAGAATTGACGCCGGACATTCTGCGCACCTTCATCAGCAAGATAGTTGTTCACGAACGCGCGGTCAAGCACAGCAAAACCGCTCCGCAACAGATTGACATCTACTTCCGCTACATCGGTAATCTTGCCGCACCGAAACAAGAGGAAGTAGCTTAACAGCAGAAAAAAGCAGGACGGTTAACCGAATACGACCCGTCCTGCACAGCCAAACCATTCAAAGCTAAACATCCTTATCGGAAATAACCTAAAGGTACTTTTGTTGTTATGAAAACAGCGGAGCACCCCATGAAGGTCAAGCTGAAGCTGTTCTTTAAGTGGGGAATCAGCTTTGAGGCTCCTTACTCAGTTGAGGAACACAGTAACCGTGAGGTGCATTATGCAGTGAAAAAGGAACTCACAGACGCTATCATTGCAAAGTATCGCCCGGATTTGTTGTTGGCTGCAAAAGAGGAGAAGGATGATAGCAAATCAGGTGGTGTTAAAGCAGCGAGAACGAATAAGTATGTGCCTTTTGAACAGGCAAGTCATCCTGCTGAGAACAAAGAACCGGAGAAGCCTGCCGAGAACAAGAAATCCGATAAGAAGGATGATTCAAAATCCGGCAGCGGTAATAAGCGTGTGATTGAGCAGCAGAGACAACAAAAGCCCCACACCAGACCTATGCAGCCCCGAATTCATCGGAACGGTGGTGAGCGAAAATAGGCAGACTTGAACCGATTTATAAAATGGACTTGCCGCACAGAGCATTTGTAGTTTATATCTATCTCAAAGACCGCGCCAACAAAGATGGAGTATGCTGGCCCATTGTAAACAGAATAGCCGCCGACACAAAATTGTCGGCGGCCACAGTACGCAGAGCAGTTAAGGATTTGCGTAAAGCCAAGCTGATTGAAACCGAGCAGCGGTATCGTTATAACGGCGAGAACAGCAGTCTGCTTTATACTTTGAAAAAGATATAACTTTGGTCTGGCTATTTGATTTCTTTGTGATATACTGTTGTGATTAGAAAGGCGGTGCTGAGAGTGAAGTTATTAGAAGATATATACTTTGGAAATCTTGCCCCTAATGAAATCGAAATAGAGAAGGGGAGCGATATGGATATTCAACTAAAAAGCATCATTCAATGTGAGGAAGAATTAACCTCTCAACTCAACGAAAACCAAAAGATATTGTTTGAAAATGTGCCCTCCCCGAAAAAACAGACAAAAAACGCAGGCAAAAAACCGAATGAAAAGAATGACGAATATAATATAAAGTTGCTCTATCCGACCGCAT
>CADASG010000130.1 GCA_902790475.1 uncultured Ruminococcus sp.
ATAGCTGCGTACTACCGCGTCCTCTGCGCCGACAGCCTTCAGGCTCTTTATCATAGCATAGATATAGGTTTGAAGGAGATTTTGCAGCTTTTTTTCATATGGCTCGTCCTCAAAGATCGCGGCGAATATTTCCCGCGTAGTGCAGGAGCTGCCCTGCTTGTGGACAAGGTAGGCAAATACCTCCTTAGCCTTGCTGCGCTCAAAGCGGACGTGAGCGCCGTCGGGCGTGAACACGTCAAAGTTGCCGAAGCACTGTACACGCAAAAGCGCGTTGCTTTTCGGCGTGATCGGAAAGCGCAGATCTGCAAGCTCCCGTTCGACCTTTTCCTTGTTGACGGGCTTCATAATATACCCAGAAGCGTGCAGGCTCATGGCGTCGCCCGTGTAATCCGAAAAACCGGTCACAAAAATGATATTCATTTTCGGGTTGACCGCCTTTAGCTCCTTGGCGAGCTCCACGCCGTTCATCCCGCGCATATGGATATCGAGAAACGCTATGTCACAGCCGCTTTGCTTTGCCGCGTCCAGCAGCTCGCGCGGCTTACGGAAAGCGGAGACCTCCGCGTCGGGCTTGGCTTTTTTGACGGATGATTCAAGCATTTGCAGAGCCAGAGGCTCGTCGTCAACACACATTATTCTCATGGCTGTCCCTCCTTGGGCAAGATCACCCTTGCGGTTGTTCCTTCACCGACCGCGCTTGTGATCTCGACATGCGCTCCGCACATATCGCGCAGGCGTTTTTTAGTGTTTTCCATTCCGATATGAGTCTTTCCGTCGTCCGGCTTCGGCGCGTCGGGGTCAAAGCCTACGCCGTCGTCCGAAACGATGACTTCATAGGCGGTATCGGTTTCTTTGGTCGCTATGGTAACGGTCCCGCCGTCCTCTTTCATCCCGACGCCGTGTTTTACGGCGTTTTCCACCAAGGGCTGGATGCTCAGCAGCGGCAGCTGAAAGTCTACGGTTTGAATATCATATTCAATGTTCAGCAAATCGGCGAACCGCATTTTTTCAATATATAAATACTTTTTTAAATGATCGAGCTCCGTTGAAAACGGAACGGGATTTGTCTGACGGAGCGAGTCCATATTCCCTCGCAGATAATCCGCAAAGGTGACGGTCGCCTCCTGTGCCGTTCCCGGGTCGATCTCGCACATCATCGCTATCGACGTCAGCGCGTTGTAGATAAAGTGCGGACGTATCTGACTGACCATTACGCTGACCTTTGCCTCATAAAGCTCCTTCTGCATCTGTTGATGCCGTATCGCTTCTTTATACTGGAGCCGCAGATCGCCGATAAGCCGCACGATCTGATACGCCATCGTTATAGCCAAGCCGTAGTTGAAGAAGAAAGAACCCGCAAGATGAGTGTACTGGTCGATAATATCAAGCACAAGCGAGACAACAAGCGGACTCCAAGACAACAGGAAAATCAGCGCCTTGCGGTTTCCGTGCGTTTCAATCGACAGCAACGTTATCATCACCGCGGTACATACCGCTAATATGATGAACATATGGGGCGAGGTAGCCGTCATATCGGCGGTGTTTGAAAGGTGAAGCAAAGCAGCCGCAGCTACCGCCGCAAAGAACACAAGGATCGTAACATTGGCGATCGACCTTGTGATCGGTTTTATCATATTTGATTTCAGATACAGGAAAATCGAGGTGATAAACAGATATCCCGTCAGCTTCACCGCCAGCAAGCAAACCGTAGGGTCGAGGATCCACAGATTCATAAATTCCCGGAGCGTCTGCATTATCATATAAAGTCCCCAAAAGAAGCACATCATACCGAAGCAGAGATATCTGTAGTTGACTTTGCCGAGGATGAAGCTTGAAATGGGAAAGAAAAACAATCCGAAAAAGCAGACAAGCACAAAGAGCATTGCGCTCGGAAGAGATTTGAAAAACATATGGTTAAAAATCCCCCCGAAGAAGGTGACGTTTGCGCTGAAGCATTCGGAAAAGCTGAGCGTCGCGACACTGTACGGGTACTCGACCTCGAGGATCATATCCTGTTCTCTGCTGAGGACCGTTTCGGGAAATGATGAAGTCGCAAGTTGATCGACCTGATAACCGGGTGTAGAAGTCATTCTGTCACTCGGACCGTAGTTCTCCTCGGGAATGTCGGGCGGAGTACGGCGGTTGCTCAATTCAAATGTTCCGTCACTCGAGCGCAGCGTGTACCAGACGTCCCTCGTTGAAAAGACGAGGTTTTCAAAAGCGGGAATAAGCTCGTTGACCTTTCCGCGTATCTTTATATTATGAAAATATTCGTTGATGCTCTGTTTTGAGTCGATCGGCTTCCACTCGCCGTCATCAAGAGAATACTCTCCGTCGAGTATGACGTTCATTTTGTCGTTGGTAAAATCGGCCTCAATATACGGTATGCACTGCACCACTATAAAAACGAGCGACAAAACAACAAAGCTTGCTATGACTGCCGTCAGACCCTTGCCGCCGAGAATATTGTTTATTCTTGTTTTCATAATAATCACCTTTGTCATAGTGTTATTTTATTATAACATATCGGTTTGAGAAATAAAAGTTAAAAAATTCTTAAAAATTTTTAAAAAGCCTGATATTTGCAAAGAACTTGCAAAGGTCGGTTTGCTATACTTTAGTCACAGTCAAGGGAAACAAAAAACTTCTTGAAAAAAATTTCAAAAACCTGAAAATCTGCAAAGAAGTTGCAAAGATCATCCTGATATACTGTAGTCACAGTCAAGGGAAAAGCCGAGGCGCAAAGCCCTCGGATAACGACCACCGAAAGGAGAAATCACAATGAAAAACACACTTAAATCTATCCGCAACGGAATCTTAGCAAATTACCTTCCGACAGATCCGCTTGAACTTATAGCTTTCTTAGCCAGAAACCTAATTTTATTTATCGGAACCATTTTTGTTATCAAATTGATTTTTTAAGAAATCATATAATAAATATTTTTTCAAACTATTTGAAAACCGCAAAGATTTGCAAAGAACTTGCAAAGATCACCCTGATATAATAAAGCCACAGTAAAACAAAACCTACTTGAAAGGAGTAACCACCATGAAAAAGACCAATCAAATCACAACAACCAATATAACCAACAACACTAACAACACCAATACAACTACCAACAAAGGAGTGAAAAGACCAGATTGATCGCAGGCATTCTTTCCGCAATTACAGTATTTTCAGTAGGCACCATGGCTATCGGCTCCGCTTCCGCTTTCGCAATTCCCGGAATCGCTGAAACCGTACTCAGCACCACCTTCGGCTACGCGAAGGATGAGGTCATGAAGTTAGCCGGCCCCGAGCTCTCCAAGTTGGGACTTTCTCCTATTTTGAACAAGGTTCTCGGACTCGAAGATGACGGACCCTCCAATCAAGACATTCTCGACAAGATCGACAAGAGTACCGAAGAGATCAAGGCAGAGATCAACAAGGTTCTCGACGAAGTGAAAGACCTCTCCACTCAGACAGCCAACTATCACACTCTCCAGATGAACCAGCTCAAAGCCATCAACAGCAATATCGACACCAAAGATTTCAGAGTACAGGCTGACACCGTAGCGGCAGATTTCGCACACGCGTTAAAGCGCATTGACGAGAACAAGGCGAACATTACCTGCGACGGCAATGACGCACACGCGTTAAAGCGCATTGACGAGAACAAGGCGAACATCACCTGCGACGGCAACAACAAGATCAACAACACCACCTACAAGGCTTACAAAGAAATTTTGGCAGACCCCAAGTGCAATGTCAGCTCCATGCAGGCGAATTTTGACGAAATGCTCCGCTTCCTCAAAGGACAGCGTACCTCCAACAACAATGAAAACGGCTATCGTCAGCTCACCAATTATCTGATGGACAGAGTGGTTGCGGCAGACCTCGGCGAGCACAGCTACACCAAGACT
>CADASG010000131.1 GCA_902790475.1 uncultured Ruminococcus sp.
CACGCGTTGGCGCAAGCGCCGCAGCCGTTGCATTTTTCTTCATCTATTTTGATTATCTTTCTAATCATTATTCTCACCTCTTGTATATATCATAATTTATTCACCATCAAAAAGCTGTTGCCACAGCAACACTTTTATGATATTCTAAATATGAGGTGATTTTGATGCTTACAAACCAAGATTACATTTGCTCTATCCGCAAATGTTACCTGTTTGACGGAATAAAGGATGAACAGCTTGCCGATGCGATCAAGCTGTTGAACGGACGCATAAAAAAGGTCGTTAAAGATGACTATATCATTCAACTCGGCGGAACCGGACAATATGCAGGGTTATTATTGAAGGGCAAAATCGAGAGTTCCTTCCAGAACGAGAACTTTGACCAAATCACAATGCTCACCTTCACAAACGGCTATCTGTTTGGCGAAAGCTTGGTTATCAATCGGGCAAAAAACAGCCCTGTTCAAGTCAGAGCTGTTGAAGATTGCGTTGTGCTTTTTATTGATTTGGAAATGATCTACGCAGCTGCGGATAATACCTCGATACAAATCATTCTCGCGAGAAATCTGATAAAAAGCCTTGCGAATAAGAACCTTATTCTAAACCAAAAGGTGAGGATACTCAGCCAGAAAAGCCTGCGTGACCGGATATTTATTTATCTCCGCACACTTCCGAAGGACAAGGATGAATATGTAAAGATCCCGTTCACGCAAACCGCCCTCGCCGAATACCTCGGTGTAAATCGCAGCGCTCTATCCAGAGAACTCGGAAGGATGCAGAATGAGGGCTTACTGGTTATTGACGGGAAGAGAATAAAAATAATAGATAATTTGGTTTAAACACAAGAACAGCCTGATGATTTCTGGTGAAGTCCTGAGGCTTATTGAATACTGTTTTTATATACTCAATTGTGTTATCAAATGCAGCAGTAACTTACGATTTTCTCCGGGTGCGATCCTGCTGTTTCAACCATTAGTAAATTGTGCTGATAAAGTAATGAACAAAAAATATACCGCAGATTTAGGCGTGCAAGCCTTTATGACAGCGCTCCGATTGAAGCAAAGAAAATGATAGTCAATTCGATGATCAAACGCGTTGACGTTTACCGCAACTATGACCTGAACATCGAGCTGAATATGAATATCCGCCAGTTCTTCCTCGGTATGGAGGAAAGTGAGAGTATTCCGATTACGGCATAAAATTTACCCGCCTGTTCACCAAAGTGTGAGCAGGCGGGGATTTGTATGACGGGCATATCAATGCTCTGTGGTGAAAGTCCACCGAGGCGTAGTTACCGACGAACTCTGTAGCAACTCCCAAGGTTTGAATCGTGAGGTTCAGGCGAGAAGAAGGGATAGCGAAATCGTAGCCTGACGAAAAGAAACCTGATACGAAGGCGCATTGAGCGGGTAAGGTGGCAAATGACATCGAAGCCCAAAAGGTAACCGTAAGCTTAATGTGTAAATCAGGCAGGTAGACGAGGAAAGAGTATTGGTTTATCCCGCGAGGTCTCACAGATGCCGAGGAGTAAGCAATATCGGAAACTCAGCATAGTAACAACGAACTGTGAGAAGTCAGCAGAGGTCATAGTACCGAAAAAAATTTTTTCGGGAAGGACTGAACAATTTAAGAAGTCAATCAAAATGTATGTTCTCCGCACTTACTTTGACAAGCGGTAATCCCGAAACGTATATGAGGGTAACCCGTGCAACATAGAAGATATACGGAGAAGCGGAAAGGAGAGAGACGGAAGTATGTCAGAAATGCTGGAAAAGATACTCAGCGACGAAAACATCAGGTTTGCCAAAAAGCGTGTATATGCAAACAAAGGGGCAAGCGGTGTTGACGGAGTGACAGTCCGGGAGCTTGATGAATATATGGCTCAGAATTGGGAGGGTATCAAGCAGCAAATCCGAGAGAGACGATACAGACCGCAGCCGGTGCTGAGGGTGGAAATACCCAAACCAAACGGCGGAGTACGGAAGCTCGGAATCCCCACAGTTGTCGACAGAACAATTGAGCAGGGAATAACACAGGTGTTAAGCCCGATATTTGAGCCATTATTCAGCGACCACAGTTATGGATTCAGACCGAACAGGAGCTGTGAGCAGGCAATCCGAAAATTGCTCGAATATTTCAATGAGGACTATACTTGGATAGTGGATATTGACCTTGAAAAGTTCTTCGATAACGTACCGCAGGACAAGTTAATGAGTTATGTCGGACGAGTTATTCACGACGGAGATACGGAATCGTTAATCAGGAAGTATCTGAAAGCGGGAGTAATGGTAAAGGGCAAATACGAATCGACAAAAGTCGGCACACCACAAGGCGGAAATCTGTCACCGCTACTGAGTAACATTATGCTAAACGAGCTTGACAAAGAGCTTGAAAGGCGAGAGTTACGCTTCACGAGATACGCAGATGATTGTGTAATAGTGGTAAAGAGCGAAGCCGCAGCAAAGAGAGTAATGTACTCTGTAACAAGTTGGATAGAAAGAAAACTCGGCTTAAAGGTAAACGCAACTAAAACGCATATTACGAAGCCGACAAAGCTAAAATACTTGGGTTTTGGATTCTGGAAATCCAAAGAGGGATGGAGAGCAAGACCACACGAGGATTCGGTAGCCAAATTCAAAAGAGCAATCAAAAAGTTGTGTAAAAGAAGTTGGAGTGTCAACCTCACATACCGAATTGAGAAAATCAATGCAGTAACAAGAGGATGGATTAACTACTTTGCGCTCGGCGATATGAAAACAAAACTCCAAAGCATAGACGAGCACCTTAGATTACAAATGAGAATCATCATTTGGAAACAGTGGAAAGTGCCAAAGAAACGAGAGTGGGGATTAAAGAAACTCGGAGTTAAACCGTGGATTGCGCACGAAACATCATATATCAAAGGATATATGAAAGCGGTACGCTTACCACAGATTACGAAAGCAATCTCAAAAGAAAAACTGACCAAGCGAGGCTTAGTCAGTCCTTTGGATTACTATCTTAATCAACATACTTTGAAATTAAATTGAACCGCCGTATGCCGAACGGCACGTACGGTGGTGTGAGAGGGCGG
>CADASG010000132.1 GCA_902790475.1 uncultured Ruminococcus sp.
AAAAAGCTCGCTGACGCCTTTTGGCGCAAGGACGACCACCACTCCCGCAGGCAAAAACATCCGCGGCAACCTCAGACCCAAGAAGAATCTTTTTGAGATAGTCGCCGCCCACGGAATACCCTACGCCGCTACCGCAAGCGTGGGATATCTCAACGATTTTATGCGCAAGGTGGAAAAGGCAAAGAGTATCAGGGGCACAAAGTACATTCATGTTCTTGCGCCCTGTCCCACAGGCTGGGGAGTTAAAACAGACGAAACCGTTGAAATTGCAAAAGAGGTCGTTGACTGCGGTCTTTGGTACCTCGCCGAATACGAGAACGGCGAATTTGCGCTGAACCAACGCCCTAAGGAGTTTTCGGACGTTTCGGCTTATCTCAAACGTCAGAGCCGCTTTAAGCACCTGACAGACGCAGACATAGAAATCATCACAAGATCCCGCGATGAAAAATGGGAGTTCATTAATAACAATTTTAAATAAGGAGTAATCAGCAATGAGCAGAGATATCAATAATAAATTTTGGGACGAAGAGCTTGAGACCCTGCCCCGCGAGGAGCTTGAAAAAAGACAGCTTGCGGATTTGCAGGAGATCGTAAAATTCGCCTACGAAAACGCGCCGTACTACAAACGCAGCTTTGACGAGGCAGGCGTAAAGCCCGAGGACATCAAAACCCTCAAGGATATTCAAAAATTTCCCTTTATCAACAAGAAAACCCAGCGCGACACTCAGGGCGTGGGCTCATTTTTAGGCGAGCTTGCGGCTGTTCCCGAGGAGGACGTGGTGTTCATTTCCACCTCGTCCGGTTCAACCGGAGTTCCCACCATGAGCCCGTTTACCAAGAAGGACTTTGACGAATTTCAGGACACCGAAAGCCGCTGGTTCTGGCAAATCGGTATGCGCCCAAACGACCGCTATGTTCATGCGCTCAACTTCTCGCTGTACGTCGGCGGTCCCGACGTTATCGGCGCGCAGAATCTCGGAGCGCTTTGCATATGGGGCGGCACGCTGCCCAGCGAACGTCTCCTGTTCGTCCTGAAAACCTATCAGCCAACCGTGATCTGGACCTCTCCGTCTTACGCGTGGCAGCTCGGCGAAAAAGCACTCAAGAGCGGCATTGATCCCAAAAAGGATTTGAACATCAAGAAAATCATCGTTGCCGGCGAGCTCGGCGGCTCAATCGACGCCACCAGAAAGGCTATCGAAGATATTTGGGGAGCGGAGGTTTACGATTTCTACGGATTGTCAGACATTTTCGGTGCCTGCGCCGCAATGTGCGAGGCGAAGGACGGACTTCACATCGCCGAGAACCATATTCTGGTTGAAACCATCGACATCCACACCGGTGAGATTTTGGAGCCCGGTCAGGTCGGCGAGCTGGTATTCACAACTCTCAGAAAGCACGCGCGTCCGCTCATCCGTTTCCGCACAGGTGACATCGGACGTATTGACAACACAAAATGCTCCTGCGGCAGAACTCACGGCAGGATCCATATTCTTGGCAGAAAAGACGACATGTTCATCGTTTCCGCAGTAAACGTGTTCCCGAGCGACATTGAGGCTGTCATTCGCGAACAGGACGGCATTACCGGCGAATATCTTATCAGGATTTTCGAGAGAGATTTCACCAATAAATACGCCGTCGAAATTGAAAAGAATGCCGATAATCCAAAGTCTGATGACGAAGTAGCGGCGGAGGTGACCGCAGCTTTGAAGGCGCGTATCGGTGTTAAGCCGGCGAGAGTGGTCGTGCATCCCGACGGCGGTCTTGATACCCGCTCGGAGCACAAATCCAGACGTGTTATCGACGAACGTACACTTGATTATAGTATTTGATCGGTGTATAATTGAGTCAAAAAAACAACGGAGGCACAGCTATGCCCGAACTTTCAAAACGAACAGAAACCTTCACCGATTCGGTTATCCGGCGTATGACGCGCATTTCCAATCAATACGGAGCAGTGAATCTCTCGCAGGGCTTTCCCGATTTTGAACCGCCGCGTGAGCTGCTGAACAGGCTCGCCGAGGTGTCAAACGAGGATTTTCACCAGTATTCCATCACATGGGGCGCGCAGAATTTCCGTGAGGCGCTGGCTGAAAAGCAATCGCGGCTGATGGGCAGAAGAATCGACCCGAATGCGGAAATCGTCGTCACCTGCGGCAGCACCGAGGCAATGATGGCAGCGATGATGACCGTTACCAATCCGGGTGACAAGGTGATCGTGTTTTCGCCGTTTTATGAAAACTACGGCGCAGATACGATTCTCTCGGGAGCAGAACCGATTTATGTTCCGCTCTATCCGCCTGAATTTAACTTTGACCCCGACGAACTGGAGGCGGCGTTCAGGCAGAAGCCCAAGGCGTTGATTCTCTGCAATCCGTCAAATCCCTGTGGCAAGGTGTTCACTTACGATGAGCTGAAAATCATTGCCGACCTTGCCGAAAAATACGACGCTTTTGTAATCACCGACGAGGTTTATGAGCACATTGTCTATGCTCCGCACAAACACACCTATTTCGCTTCATTGCCTAATATGTGGGAGAGGACGATCTCCTGTTCCTCGCTTTCGAAAACCTATTCTATCACAGGATGGCGTTTGGGATATATCATCGCTCCGCCGCAAATTATCGACGTTGCAAAAAAGGTTCACGACTTTTTGACTGTCGGTGCAGCAGCTCCCTTGCAGGAGGCGGCGGTGACCGGGCTGCGCTTCGGCGACGATTATTACAGACAGCTAAGGGACAAATACACCGAAAAGCGTGACCTGTTTTTGAATGGCTTGGACGATATCGGCATCGCGCATACCGTGCCGCAAGGTGCTTATTATATCCTGCTCGATGTTTCTGAATTTGGTTACAAAAGCGACCTCGAATTTTGTGAGGTGCTGGCGAGAGACGTCGGCGTCGGCGCTGTTCCGGGTTCCAGTTTCTTCCGCGAGGACGTCAACCACCTGATCCGCCTCCATTTCGCCAAGAAAACCGAAACGCTTAATGAAGCGCTCAACCGCTTGGAGCATATCAGAACAAAAATCAACAAGAGATAATCTGATAATCTCGGAAAAAGAAAG
>CADASG010000133.1 GCA_902790475.1 uncultured Ruminococcus sp.
ACTATAGGCTCAACCTTTTGGCTGCATAACAAAAGCGCAGTAGTCGCTAAACTACTACGCTTGTTAGTATTAAGTCCAACTTTCGGGGGTCACGTCAAACCGCCGGGGGTAATTTTATTTAGGAAACACTGATTTTTTGCGTGCGTTAATCTATCGGTATCAACCGCTGAAATCACTGTCAAGCGTTACGTTGAGCTTATAATCGGGGTAATGCCGCTGCACTTCGCCGACCACCTTTGCGAAATACTCCGCGCGGTCGCCTGCGGCAAAGTCTATCACCAAATCAAAGCGGAGCTCCTTTTCCTCCTCGTGGAGGGCAAAGCCGTGGAGCTGCAGCACATAGCGGTACGCGCTCACGATCTTTCGGATATCCCTGAGCACCTCCTGTGCGCGGCTGTCGCTGCTGCCGGCGTAAACGCCGATACCGCCGAGGATAACGCCGTTCTCATAATAGACCTTTTCGGCTATTTTCCGCTCCAGTCTGTCAAGCTCGGTCATAGTATATGTATCCGGGAGCTCGATGTGGACAGAGCCTATATAATTGTCGGGTCCGTAGTTGTGCAGCATCAAATCGTAAACACCCGTAACGTCCTCAAAGCCGAGTATGGTTTTTTTGATATCCTCAGCCAGCTCCTTGTCAGCGCGTTCGCCCAAAACGGAGGAATAAGCCTCGCGCAGCATATCGACGCCTGCCTTGATGATGACCAGCGAGATGATCGCGCCGAGCCACGCTTCAAGGCTGACATGCCACAGCATGAATATACCTGCCGCCGCCAAGGTTGACGTTGAGATCACCGCGTCGAGCAGTGCGTCCTTGCCGGAAGCAACCAGCGAGTCGGACTTTACCTGTTCGCCTGTCTTTTTGACATACAGTCCCAGAACGATCTTGACCGCGACCGCTGCGGCAATTATGATCAGCCCCACTGCCGAATAATCGGGAGCTTCGGGGTTGATGATTTTTTTGACGGATTCAACCAGCGAGGTGATACCTGCGTACAAGACGATGACCGCTATTACCATAGCGCTGATGTATTCGACGCGGCCGTGACCGTATGGGTGCTCTTTGTCGGGCTTTTTGTTGGCTAACTTTGCTCCGATTATTGTGATCACCGACGACAGCGCGTCGCTGAGATTGTTGACGGCGTCCAGCGTAATGGCTATCGAGCCGGAAATAATCCCGATCACCGCCTTGAATGCGGACAAAAACAAATTCGCCAAAATTCCGATTATCCCGGTTCTTACTATCACCTTTTCGCGTGACACGCGACATCTCCCCTGTCTTTTCGTAATTATTTGTTTTCGGTGTTATTTCTATAATAACACAATTTTTTGCAAAATACAATTGACTGTGCTCATAAAATCAAGTATTATATGTGTGGATATTTACAAGACAAAACTACAAGGATTGATTGTGTGGACTCTTCCTCTTTTCGCAAAACCATGGCATTAGCCACAGCGGCGGCACTGATTTTGTCCGCAGTGCTGCTGCTTTTGTTCAGCGACCCCTACCGCTTTCGCGCGGAACCGGTCCGCAGCAAGCAGGAGCTTTCGCTGAAAAAAACAGCCCTCAAAGACCGTAAGCCGATCCGCCCCACGCTGTGCCGAGATCGGCTTTCCGATAATCTCGCGCTGATCTACGACGAGATCGACGGTCAGCTTGAAAACTCCGTCGGCGGCAGCTTTTGGCTTTCAAACGCCTCAAAGGCTGACTTCGCCTGCGCGTGGAAGGCGTATTCCGACGACCACCCCGAGGTCTTTTGGATATCCTCCGAAACTCCTTACAGCTACTACGAAATGGACGGCGAGCTGGAGATCGAGTTCAACTACGTGCTCAACGGCGAAGAGCTTGAAGGTGCTAAAAACGAACTGAACAAAGCCGCCGAAAAAGCCTTTGCCTACGCACCCGATAACCCCGACGATTTGGAACTCGAGGTTTTCATCAACGATTACCTTGTGAATCACTGCGAATACAAAACAGGCGCCGAGCTGTGCCACACCTCCTACGGAGCGCTGGTGAACGGAGAGGCTGTCTGCGACGGCTACTCACGCGCGTTTCAGCTTTTGTGCCGTAACGCAGGCATTTCCTGCGCCGTTATAGAAGGCACCTCGGACTTTAACGACGACAAAAATGTGGGGCATATGTGGAACCTTGTGCAGCTCGACGGAGACTGGTATCACGCCGACGTAACATGGAACGACATCGACAAGGCGAAATTCTTTTGCGAGCGCTACTTCTTTTTAAATGTTGACGACAAGGAGATCAAACAGGATCACCGCATTAATCCCGTTTATTCCCCGGAAAAACACCAAAGCGGCGAACCCTTTAATATCTTTATTCCTAAGTGCGAAACCGAACGTCTGCGCTATCTCGATATCTGCTTCGCGACAGTCTCCGATCTTCATAAGGATGACGATATGATCGCCGCGCTGATCGCCGCCGCGCGTAACAAGGATAAAAGCTGCAACCTCGTGATCGCGAAAACGCTTCCGTATAAGGAAACCTGCAACAAGCTGATACACGAAAACTACCTGAACGACTGGATAAACGCCGCCAACCGGTACTGCGACGGCACCCACCAAATAGGAACCGACACCAAGGCTTACACATATAAAAATAAAAATGTTTTGACAATAGAGCTGAAATACGATTGAGCAACGGCGTTAGGGTTTCCTGTCAGGGAGATTTCTCAAGTATTCGCTGCGCGAATTCGGCTTACGCCGACCGCTCGAAATGACATATGGAGGAAATGCGCCAAACGTGCGAAACAGCAGAACATTAGCGTTTTAACCTGTAGTATATCGTAACAACTAAATATTTACTTTTTCTCCATTACGTGGTATACTGAAAGAAAAAGGCAAAGGAGTATACCGCAATGATGAAAAAAGAAATCTACTTAACAGAAGAAGAGCAAATACAATTGAAGGAGATCGTGCGCAAAGGCGTACACAATTCTCATGTGATCACACGAGCAAGAGTATTATTAATGCTTGATCGAACCGGAAAAACCGATCATGTAAGATAC
>CADASG010000134.1 GCA_902790475.1 uncultured Ruminococcus sp.
TTTGATTTCGGCGTGCAGATTATTGACGACGTTAATGAAGATATTACGGAAACCAATTCGAACCTATCCGACCTCAAGGCGTATATCGGCTACACCTCGGGCGATATCCTTGGCTTGCATGCAGATTTTGAGAACAAGGTATTTACAAGGCTCGGTGCTGCTGTCGGTCTGAGCGCGGGCAACGATTTCAACGCGTACCCGATGTACGGTCAGCGCAGGCGCGTTGTTGTCGATTCGAACGGCGTGATAGACGACAGCTATTCTCCGGAAAATGTTGAAGAATCCGATACTAATGTTGACGTCATGGTCTATCAGCCGAAGTTCTACTACAAGGTCGTACCGCTCAAGCTCGAGAAGCAGTCCGGCGGCTTGGGATATCATATCCGCAAGGCGAATTACTACATCAGCTCGACGCCGCATGCCGGCTTTAAGCTTCACCCGCTCTTCTATGACGAGAACGGCAACGAAATTGACTATGTACTTTTCTCGGCGTACGAGGCGTCTTTTATGTATTGGCGCGCAATATCACCAACAGCAGGAACATATGAGATTTTCCATGACGGAGTTGACACAGACACAACGATTGACACCAGCGCGGTTCTGAAATCTTTGCCGGGCGTCAAGCCGATCTCAGGTCAATACAAGACAATGAACAAGCTCAATATGGAGAACTGCGCTCTGAGAAAATCACCAAACTGGCACCTCGACACGATCCAGTCTGTTTCAGCAAATCAGCTGCTCATGGCTATCGAGTTCGGAACATTTAATACTCAGAACGCTATCGGCATGGGTGTTGTTTTAAACTCAAGTGTCAATTCAAATAACTGCTCGTCACTGACGGGCTCAACCTCCGCTCTAGGCAACTCAACGGGTATGGCAAGCGAAACAATTTATGATGTTGCCGGAACGGAAACGACTTTCAGCTCTGACGGCAAGGTATCTGTCAGCTATCGCGGAATTGAAAATCTGTGGGGTAATAGCTGGAAGCACATCAACGGAATCAACCTTTGGGGTGACGGCACAATGGGCAGCGGTCAGGTGTATATTGCAGATGATTTCTCCTTCAACGAAAGCAGTCATTCCGGCAATTACAAATCAACGGGCTTGACCCTTGCAAATGCAGGTGGTTATATTTCCGCATTTGGCTATGGCGATAAAGATTATGACTGGCTTTTCTTGCCGTCAGAAACAGCAGGCAACAGTTCTCTTCCCGTAGGCGACAACTACTATTGCACATCAAATCTGAATGGATACCGCGTTGTCCGATTGGGCGGTTTTTGGAATTATGGTGCTAATGCCGGCGGATTCTCTTTATCTTGTGATTCTGTTCCAAATACGCAGCATCAAAGCGTAGGCGGTCGCCTGCTGTATGTGCCGACTTCAACAGTCTGAGGGGGTATTACTATGACAGATTACGGTATTGTAAAAAGTGCGGTCAGACCCGAAGAAAAGGTCGTTGACGAGTTTTCCTTGTGGGTCAACACAGACATCACGGAAGCAAACGGAGGCTGGATATATCACATGGTGCAATACAGCAAGGATGAGTACATCAGACTGATGGACGAAGCAAATCAAAAGGCTCAGGCAGACTTGGAGTATATCGCCATGATGACGGAGGTGGAGCTTGAATGAGTAAGCACTTCAAAAAAGTAAAAGGCTATTATGACAGCGGCTTGTGGAGCATCGAGAGAGTCCACAACGCTGTTGTTAAAAACTGGATTACCGCGGAAGAATATAAAATAATCACCGGCGAAGATTATTTCACCGCCGCTTAACAAAAATCAGCTCCGAGTTTCCTCGGAGCTGACTTTTATGATAATAATTTTTTGATTCTTTCAACAGCCTCAACGGTGCTTTCCCTGTCGCCGAATGAGGTCAGGCGGAAGTAGCCCGCGCCGTTTTCACCGAAGCCCTCGCCCGGTGTACCGACTACATTGGCTTCCTTTAATAGCAGGTCGAAGAATTCCCAGCTTCCCATGCCGTTCGGGCATTTCAGCCAGATGTAGGGTGAGTTCTTGCCGCCCGTATAGTAGATACCGAGCTCATCGAGAGCAGACGCGATAATGCGCGCGTTCTCCTGATAGTAGGCGATATTCTCGCGGATCTGGCGCTGTCCCTCCTCGCTGAACACTGCTGCCGCAGCGCACTGAACGGGATATGAAACGCCGTTGAACTTTGTTGCCTGACGGCGGTACCATGTGGCATACAGATTGTGACCGTCGCGCTCAAGCTCCTTCGGGATAACCGTGTAGCCGCAGCGAGTGCCCGTAAAACCGGCGGTCTTTGAGAGCGAGCAAAGCTCTATGGCGCAGGTTCTCGCACCCTCGATCGCGTAGATTGAACGGGGCAGATCCTCTGTTATAAACGCCTCATACGCCGCGTCGTAGAGAATGACCGCGTCGTTTTTGTTGGCGTAATCGACCCATGCCTTGAGCTGGCCGAAGGTGAATGCCGCGCCCGTGGGGTTGTTAGGAGAGCAGAGGAAGATGATGTCTGCCTTTACGCTCTCGTCGGGCATCGCGGAAAAACCGTTTTGTTCGTTGCAGGCGGTGTAGATGATTTTTCGTCCCGCCATGATATTCGAATCGACGTAAACGGGATAAACGGGATCGGTGACGAGGACTGTGTTGTCCTGTGAGAAGATATCGCCGATGTTGCCGCAGTCGGACTTTGCGCCGTCCGACACAAATATCTCGTCGGGCGATACGCTTACGCCGAAGCTCTTGTAGTAACCCGAAATCGCCTCTCTGAGGAAGTCATAGCCCTCATACTCGGGATAACCCTTGAAGGTTTCCTTGTGAGCAAGCTCCTCGGCGCCCTGCTTCATAGCCTCCACAACAACGGGAGCCAAAGGCAGGGTAACGTCGCCGATACCGAGGCGTATGATCTTCTTGTCGGGATTCGCCGCCGCATACTCCGCGGTTTTTCTCGCAACATCAGCAAAAAGATAGTTCGGTACAAGATTGTCAAAATTTCTGTTGATTTTC
>CADASG010000135.1 GCA_902790475.1 uncultured Ruminococcus sp.
GCGTAACCCAATCCGTCATGCACCATCAGAGCGCCGTTGAAAATAAGGTTGTAGGTTGCGACGATGTTCATCTTATCTGCCGAGCGCTGAAGCAAACGCATTATGATTCCGGTTTTATCTGCCTGACGGGACACAATCAACCGCAGCCTTGCAAATGACGATCGGCAATACACCCGTTTCAGTGGATTGGGAGGATAACGAGTCGTTACAAGCGTTAAAAAAATTATGCAGCAATCAACCGCTGATTATTCAGATGTCCATGTACGGCGGTTTTGAGCAGGTTGGAAGTATCGGCACGGACTTACCGCAAAATGATGTCAGTACAACCACCTCGTCAGGCGACATCGTTTTGTATTCAGGTAACCAAATGGTCGTGTTCTACGGCTCCAACACATGGGCATATACACGCCTAGGACATATCACAGACAAAACACAGGCAGAGTTGACGGAGCTGCTTTCAAACGGCAACGTAACAATTACACTCAGTCATTAATCGGAGGGCTTTATGAAAAAAATCATTGTTGCACTATTGCTGATCAGTACGTTTGTTTTTTCCGCTTGTACCAACGCACAGAATAATGACGCAAAAGGAACAACCTCAGACAGCAGCACATCAAAAACAGACGCTGATGATACAAATTACGACCCATATTCCGTTGAGAACCGCTATGACATTCCAGACAGCTATTTTGAAAAGAAAAGCGGCGTGGATTACGGAACCGTACAAACGGACGTGACTTATTATTCGACAACGGCGGGGGATAACAAGCAGTGCAATATTCTTCTGCCTGCGGGCTATGATGAGAACCAAACCTACCCGGTGATGTATATTTTCCACGGCTTTGGCGGCAGCCACAGCGATCAGATCGATACAGATTCATATGTGACCCTGCTCTACGGCAATATGTTGAACGACGGATTGACTGTGCCGATGATTCTTGTCAACGTGGATATGTACACCGACAAGCAGTCCGATAAGGAAAACAAGACCGAGGAACAACTTCGTTACATATACGACAAAGCGATCGATGACGTCGCGGTGGACTTAATGCCGTATATAGAGAAAAACTATCCCGTCAGAACAGGTAGAGAATACACAGCCGTTGCAGGTATGAGTGAAGGCGGTGCGAAATCACTCTGCACAGGCTTCAAATGGCTCGATAAATTCGGCTATATTGCGGGATTCGCGCCCGATACCGGCGTGATTCTAACCGAATACTATAAAGGCACTTTCTGGAATACGCCCGTGTTTGAGGAATTTCCTCAGCCGACAGAACAAAACACGCCGTATTATTTGTATATGGCGGTTGGCAGCGAAGATCCGTGGAATATCGACTGTACACAGTATTATCATCAGGTTCTCGATGAAATGGGCGTTAAGAATCAGACAGATCTGGCTGACGAATATGGACATGATTATAAATTCTGGAGACAGTGCTTCTATAATTATCTGAGGAAAATTTTCAAATAACAGGAGGAACAGGCAATGATGAAAACAGCAGAGTTGGTATTAACGCAGGATTGGGACAAGACCTTCCCTAAGAGCGACAGGGTAGACCACAGCAAGGTGACATTCATCAACCGCTACGGCATCACTCTCGCGGCGGATATGTATGTGCCGAAAAACGCGGAGGGCAGGCTGCCCGCTATCGCTGTTTCTGGACCCTTCGGTGCGGTCAAGGAGCAGTGCTCGGGATTGTATGCGCAGACAATGGCTGAGCGGGGTTTTCTGACGATTGCCTTTGACCCGTCCTTTACGGGTGAGAGCGGCGGTCAGCCAAGATATATGGCGTCCCCCGACATCAACACCGAGGACTTTATGGCGGCGGTGGATTTCCTTTCATTACATGATAAGGTCGACCCCGACAGAATCGGCATTATCGGTATCTGCGGCTGGGGCGGTATGGCGATCAACACAGCCGCGCTTGACACGAGAATCAAGGCGACGGTTGCCTCCACTATGTACGACATGAGCCGCGTCAACGCGAAGGGGTATTTTGACAGCGAGAATAACGAAGAAGCGCGTTACAAGCTTAAAGCCGCAATCAACGCGCAGCGCTTGGAGGACTATAAAAACGGCAGCTACAAACGCGCGGGCGGTGTGATTGATCCTTTGCCCGACGACGCGCCGTTCTTTGTAAAAGATTACCACGACTACTACAAGACAGACCGCGGCTATCATCCGCGCTCGCTCAATTCCAACGACGGCTGGAATATGGTCGGCTGTCAGTCGTTTATCAATCAGCCGATTTTGCAGTACTCAAACGAAATCAGAAGCGCGGTTCTGATCATTCACGGCGAAAAGGCGCACTCCTGCTATTTCAGTAAGGACGCTTATGAAAGTATGACAAAGGACAGCAAATACACGGAAAACAAAGAACTGCTCATTATTCCCGACGCGGTGCATACCGACCTTTACGACGGCGGCGGAAAGAACGCGATCCCGTTTGATAAGCTGGAAGCATTTTTCAGAGAATATTTGTAAGGAGAGAGCTATGGCTAAAAAAGTATTGATTATCAGCACGAGTATTCGCCCGAACAGCAATTCCGAAATTCTCGCCAACGCATTTGCCGACGGTGCGAGGACTTCCGGAAACGAAGTAGAGCTGATTTCGCTGAAGAATAAAACAATCGATTTTTGTAAGGGTTGTTTTGCCTGCCAGAAGCTCGGTCACTGCGTCATCAAGGATGACGCGAACGCGATTACAGAAAAGATGCTTAACGCCGATGTGATCGTCTGGGCGACGCCGATTTATTACTATGAAATGAGCGGTCAGATGAAAACAATGATCGACCGCGCCAATCCTCTATTTACGCTCGATTACCGTTTCCGCGACGTTTATCTTCTCACAACGGCTGCAGAGGATGAAGCGTATGTTGATGAAGGCGCTTTGAAAGGCGTACAGGGCTGGATCGACTGCTTTGGGAGGCTTTACTGTTCCGAAGGAGATAGAGGGCAGTACGAAACTGAAAGAAGCTTTTGAGATGGGCAAGGCAATTTCATAAAAGTACGAGAAATATCTGAGATAAAAAATGAGCAGGACGGTTTAATTTGATGCCCTGCTCGTTTATTTTTTTAAGCTGTTACTAATAAATTATTTATTGTCCTTGACAGCGGAAAGGCAAATGGTAAAATAGTAGTAGAAATATAAAAAGGTGATGTCATGACGCAGGCACAAAAAAGAATTTTTCTAATTAATTATCTGCTCTAC
Organism: uncultured Ruminococcus sp.; assembly: GCA_902790475.1. GTDB lineage: Bacteria > Bacillota > Clostridia > Oscillospirales > Acutalibacteraceae > Ruminococcoides. Next base: position 3,213 of record CADASG010000135.1, read on the forward strand.
GAAAGAGGAGAAACTGCGGCTGTTCCGAAGGATGAGTACAGTCAGAAGCGCCTTTTGCGCTCACTGTTCAATATCCGTATGCCGAAAGAAATCAGCGAGGATTTTCTGAGAATCCAGGACGAGTATCTGAAGGAAGAAACCTCGCGCAAGGGCATTACCGATATTGCGGATGCAAGATATTGAGGCTGCCACATGATATTGCGTCGCCCGCTGGAATGATTGGCGCCTCGAACTCCTTCGAGCTTGCTGTCGCTGTGGCGATCGCGTT
>CADASG010000136.1 GCA_902790475.1 uncultured Ruminococcus sp.
TGCTGCCCGGCATTTAGCCTACCATATGCATACTCATTGTCAATAGCTTTCGCGGCATAAACGCGGGTTTTATCTACCCACACTTTCTAGTGAAGCCTCATATTTTTATTGAACAACGACTGCGCCTTATAAAATGTTTCTTTATCAATTATAGGCTCGTGCGTATTCTTCACGACGATCCAACTGTTCTTGGGAACCGCTTTACATTCGTGGATCTTATCGCTTACCGTGCGGTTTTTGCCCTGAACCATATTGCCGACGTACATTTCATTCTGTAAAATTCTCCGCACGGTTCTGTCACACCAGAGCCCATCGTTTTTGCCGTCTCTTGAATGGAAATTGAAGCCCTTTTGCTGTTTGTAGAGAGTCGGATTTGGTATTCCGAGACTGTTCAGCTCCTTTGTAATTCCAATCAGACTTTTTCCGCTGATGAATTCTTTGTAAATGCTCCTTACGACTTCGGCGGCTTCCTCATCAATTATCAGCTTGTGATTGTCCTCGGGGGCTTTTCGATATCCGTAGCAGACAAACACGCCGATAAACTTTCCCTGACGGTGGTTGTTGTTGAGCGTTCCGCGGATTGAAACGCTTGTCATAGCCGAGTCGCTTTCGTTGATGACATTCGTCACGCCGATTGAAATACAGCGCGTAGCGGCGTTCATATTGTCGTTAGCAGTATCTACGCCGTTGTTGAGAACTATAAAGCGGACGTTTTTGCGAGAAAAATAATTGTCAATCAAATCGCCGCCGACTGTGAAATTTCTGCCAAAGCGATTCAAATCCTTAACAACAACGCAGTTGACAAAACCGCTTTCGATATCGGCTTTAAGTCTTGTCCACACAGGTCGGTCAAAGTCTGTGCCCGTAAATCCGTCGTCAATATAGATATTGTGCAGCTCCATATCGGGGTGCTGACGCAGGTATTCGAGCAGGATTTCACGCTGGTTGGTGACGGACACGCTCTCGTTTTTCTTTTCCAAATCCTCCTTTGACAGGCGGATATAAAGGGCAGTCCTCCAAGGTGAAATTACCTTTTGAGGCTGCCCTGCGTAATCAAGATACTTTTCGTTCATTATTAGCCTCCGTTTCAATATTAATATGTAGAAGCGGCAGGCTGTTACATCAAGGCAACACCGCACAATTCAAGGCGCACGGCTTGAATTGTGCGGTGTTGCCTTAACGGGATTTGAGCAGACGTTATTATTTTGATGTCATTCCGAGCAGTGTCCGAAGGGGAGCTCTCGACTATTTGCTGTCGCAAATTCGCCTGCGGCGAGCTCGAAATGACAGCTTGCAAATAATTGCAGGATCCGTTGCAAAAAACATAACGCAGGCGTCGCCGAAGCTCTCACTCCGCGCGGAAGTTTACGAGATGGGCTATCGCCGGGATCGTTTTGCTCTGCTGGGCTGAGGTCATGCTGAGCAGCGCTCCCGTGGCGACAAAGAGGATATTTCTGAACTTTCCGGCGCGCAGGCTGTTGAAGATTTCGGAACAGAGCACCGAAGCGCAGCAGCCGCAGCCAGAACCGCCGGCGAAACACACGGTCGTATTCATCAGGAGCCGACCCCGTATCTGAAAAAAACCGCAAAATAGTCTCCGCCGCAGCAGGTGCCATGGCGGCGCCCATGTTGTTGGGGTCGGTCATTTCGAGGTCGGTGATCTTGCCGACTGTGGCGGCGGCTACGCGCAGGGGCTCGGAGGCTCTTTGAAGCACGCAGCCGCCTGCTCCCGTTACCGTCCACTGGGCTGTGGGGGTGCGCACGCTGCCGTATTCCAACGGAAAACGATACTGCCTCTCCGCTGCGCAGAAGTGCGAGGAGGTGACGCAGGCGGCTGTTTTTACCGCGCCGGATTCGACCATCATCGCCGCCGTCATCAGGCTCTGAGCCATGGTAGCGCACGCTGCGTACTGCCCCAAATACGGGATACCGAGGTTTTTCAGACCGAACGACGAGCCGATGCACTGGTTGAGAAGATCGCCCGCGAAAACGCAGTCTATGTCCTTTGCCTCAAGGTTGCATTTTGCCGCCGCGAGCCGCAGGGCGCTGCGCTGCATCCTCGCCTCGGCTTCCTCGTAGGTATCGCAGCCGTTGTAGCTGTCGGGTATGACACGGTCAAAACCCTCGCCAAGAGGTCCCTCTGTTTCCTTTTTTCCCACCACCGACGCGTAACCGATCACGGACGGCTGCTGCTGGAACAGCCACGTTGCCCTTCCTGCTCGTTGAATCATCATATCACTCCATCTTTTTGATATGATTTAGTATCCGTTTTTTCGATAAAAATATACCTGTGATCAATCACAATACAAAAGAGCAGAAACGGTTTTTTCAGTTCCGTTTCCGCTCTTTTTTCTGAATCTAATACTAATCTCAGATAAAAAGTGGACAAAGATTTGCGAGGATATTTTTCGCAAGACGAGGCGGAGGACGCCGCAAGGCTGTCGCCTTGCAAGGACGCCGCAAAGATTGTCTATTTTTTATTTGAGTTTAGTATCAGTTCCGTTTCCGCTCTTTTTTCTGAATCTAAGCGTTTATCCGTGCGTCGCCGCGTATGCCTGGTTGAAGCTGCACATACATGCGCTGTACATCGACTTTTTGTAGGTGTTGTAGAACACCCTGAGCTTTCCGTTGGCGTCGTAGTAACGGATATAGGCTCTCGCGGCGATCTTATCGCCCTTATTGGAAGCCGATTTTCCTTCGTATGTCACAACAAGAGTGTAAAGCCTGTACTCCTCAAAGTTTCTGTGGTCATACAGCACTACGCCCGGGTTGTTGTTCTTTGTTCCCTGTCCCTGCTTTGAGGTGCAGTCAACATTGGTGATAAAGCGGAAATCCTTATCGACCTCTCTCTCAGCTCCCGTGGTATTCTTGCCGTTCACGTTTTCGCCCTTGTACTGAAGCGGATAGTTTGTCGGGTCGCTGACATGATAGTGAACGGCTCGTATATCCTGAACACCTTTTGCTTTTCCTCTGTGGTGCCGTTGGGTTTATTCTCGTGGAAGATGATCTTGTACGCCGGCTGGTCTGTCATTTCAACGTAATTGACGGTTTTGCCGTCTACATGGCAGATGCCCTCTACGTCTATCGTGAACGCGATATCCGCAGCCTTCTTGTATAACTCTGACGGCGCGCTGACCTCGTGAAGATAATAATCTCCCGGCTGGATATCAAAGGTCATCACATCCGTCGTCGAGGTTATATTATCTGTTACGACCTGAGTTTTATACGGTTTCGTTATTTGTTTTGTACACGCCCTCGGTTTTTACCACGGAACGAACGCCGTGCTCATATGTGAGCGGAAGGATACAGTTTGTCACAGCCTGAGCGTAAGCAGTAAACGGACTGTCCACAGTCTCGAACGCCGAGCGGTACTTTTTGTCGATCAGACTGAGCAAGCCGTTTCTGCTGTTCGGAACGCCCTGTCCCTCTGTCGTATCCTCAAACGCTACATAGTTGGTTTGGTTAAGGCCGTTTGTGCAGAGGTTTACATACGAGGTGCTCATCTTGTAGTATACGTCTACGCCCGTTGCCCTTACATTGTCGGGAACGGTCACCCTGACGGTCATCAGAGTCCTGCCGGTATTCTGCCAGTTGTCCGTGAATTCAACGGAATAGTAGCCAGATGAGAATTTATCCGTCTTTTTATACTGCGAATTATAATTGTCCGCGTCGGTATTTCTGGTTGTTCTGTTGTCCGTTCTCGGTCTTACAAACACCGTGCTCCTGTCAACCGAGAACTCGGCAGGAAGCAAATCATAGAACACGCCCGAATTCAGCAGCTTTAGGTTGCCCGAGCTGTTATAGCCCCAGCCTGAAATTACAGCCGGAACGGTCTCTGAGGAGGTCGAAGCGTTGATCTCAACACTGCCGTCGGTGTTGGAGCAGTCCTTTGCCGCGTAGAGGGTGCTTGAACCGATATTAAGCTCATAGGCGCTGATCCAGCCGTTGGTCGGAGTGTCGGATTTTAGCGTGCTTGTTTCCGAATCCACTGTTCTGCGGATCTCCGCCTTGTTTTTGACAAGCGTTGCCAAGCCTGCGCTGATGTCGTCCCTGACGAGAGAGAGGACTCTGTTTGAGGATCTCAAGTGCAGGTTCGTGCTGACGTTTATTGAAGAAGCATAGAACTCGGAGCTGTGCTTTATCATATAACCGACGGTGTTTTCGGGAAGATTCACGTCTGCCTCGGAAACCTCGGAAAGCGTTTTAAAGAGAGTAAAGCTGCTGCTTCCCTCTGTTCTGATCCAAACCTCAATGTCCCCGTAATCGGAATAAGCGGTGTGCTCATACGGGTCTGACCAGATATCGCCGAGACAAACCGAATCGTATTCCGTAAGCTTGATGCTGAGCGCGTCAAAATAGTAGTCGCTGTCATTGAGCGGTTTTTCGGAGGAATGGCTCCAGTTGTAGCTGCTGTTTCCGTAAACCGTGGAAATGACCGCGTCGCCCTTTACGCCGTCGGTCAAAACATAGTCGCGGCGTTTGGCGGTATACTTTTCGGTAACGGTGTTCCAGACGGGAGAATTCTCATTATCATGCTCAACATACGAAATATCATGCGGACGTTATCTTCTCGCCGCCCGTTTCCTCGGTAAACCAGCCCTCGAACGTATAACTGGTGGGAGAGTTTTCGTCGGCTTCCCTGAAAGAATCGCTCAAATCACCGTAGAGCACCGTTTGACCTGTCACCAAAGTATAGGCAACACCGCACAATTCAAGGCGCCCGGCTTGCCTTTTCTTATTCCGTCAGCTTGCCCAAAAAATCTCGGCAAGGCGACAGCCTTACCTCAATTTCAATTTATTTGTACAACCTGACGAAAAATCTTACTGCGCAATCCGCACACCTGAATTATGCGGTATTGCCTTAAATATGACTTCATGTTAATTGTAACGTAAATTATCTATATATGGATTTACAATATCACACATCAGCCAAAAAGTCAACAAAATACGATCAATTTCCATTTTTCGGCGTTTCGGGGGTCGGGTCGGCATAAATGGTTTTTTGGTGGGTATAGATCACCATTCCGGGCTTTGCGCCGGAAGGCTTGCTGACGTACTTTACAAGCGTATAGTCCACCGGAACATTGGCGCTCTCACGAGCCTTGCTGTAGAACGCCGCCAGTCCTGCCGCCTCGGCAATGGCTGTCTCGCTGACCTCGCCTCCCCTTGCGGAGATTATCACATGAGAACCGTGTATATCCTTGGTGTGCAGCCACACATCGGTTTTCGCGGCTGTTTTCAGCGTAAGGCGGTCGTTTTGGCTGTTGTTCCTGCCCACGAAGATAGTGAAGCCATCGCTCGATTTGAACTCGCGCGGCGAAAGCTTCTGCTGCTTTTGCTGCTTGCCCTTGGGCTTCCGCAGATATCCCTGTTCGCACAGCTCCTCGCGGATCTGACTGAGCTCGCGCTCGGTCTCGGCGCGGTCGATGAAGTCAAGCACGGATTCAAGATAGGCAAGCTCCGCTTCGCCCTTTTCTATCTGCTCGGCAAGCACGGTTTCTGCGGTTTTAGCCTTTTGGTAGTCCTTGTAATACTTCTGCGCATTGGCTGCAGGAGATATCGCAGGGTTGAGCTTTATGCGGATTGTTTTGCCCTCCGCGTCGTAGTAATTCTCCACCTCGGCAAAGGACGCGCCGCGTTCTATGCGGTAAAGATTCGCCTGCAAAAGGTCTCCGCAGATTCGCAGCTGCTCACGGTCGGCGCACTGCCGCAGCTCCGTGTGCTGCTTTTGCAGCTTGCGTGCGGTTCGGTCGCACAGGTTTGTCAGCAGCTTGCGCAGCGAGTGAGCCTTGACGCGCATTCGCTCCTTGCTGTCGCGCTCCTCATAAAATCCGTCCATCACGCTGTTGAAGCTTTCGCCCTGCTCAACCCTGAGAAAACCGCCGTACTGGTCGATGCGCATAAAAGCGACGTCCATCGGTCTGCCGTCCTCGCGGTAGACGGTATACGGAGTTCCTGCGCAGGCTTCGGTAAGCTGCTTCAAGCCTGCCAGCTCCGCAGTAAGGCGCTCAAAGCTCATACCCGTCAGGCGGTTGGTAACGCCCTCGCCGACGCGGTATTCGATCTCACGGCAGATCAGCGGCGAAACGCCCTGAACCGTCGCTAAGACCGCCTTGCTCAGCGGCATTTCCGCAGGCAGCGACACGATATGTTCGGCGATTTCCCCGGGCATGGTCTTTGTGATGTCAAATTTATCCTGCGCCGGAGGAAGCTCATATGGGATATTGGGCAGCAGCGGACGGCGGCTCGAAGCGGAAAGGTCGGCGCGTTTGAGCGCGTCCACCACTATTCCCGTTTCGCGGTTCACCACCACGATATTGCTGTACATGCCCATGATCTCGCACGCCACGCTTAGCTGAACCAAATCTCCCAGCTCATTGACGCACTCAAAGTCCAGAAAGAGGATACGGTCGCAGCCCTGCTGGCGCACTCCCGTAAGCTTTCCGCCGCCCAGCCGCTTGCGCAGCAGCATACAAAACATCGGCGGCTGCGCAGGGTTCTCGGGCGTTTTTTCGCAGAAGTTTACCCTTGCGGAGTTGGCTCTGGCGCTCAGCAGCAGCTTTTTGCTGCCGCCAAAGGTGCGCAGTACAAGCACCAGCTCGTCACGGTTTGGCTGGTAAACCTGATTGATCCGCGCCCCAAGCGCCTCTTTTTCAATTTCAAATGCAATATGTCTTAAAAAAATTCCATCCATATTTTTTGGCTCGCGTTCTTTGTGTTTTATTTTTTTCTTAATGTTTGTGTTTCGCGGGAAAAATTAATCAACAGGAAGCTGTGAGGGCAATGGAAATAACGTTGACTATGTAAACGTTGTTCTAATTGCCCTCAAAGCTTACCTCCCGATGTCATTTCGACCAAGTGGAGCGAAGCGGAACGCGTGGAGAAATCTCCTTGGAGGTGAACCGTTGTTTCCTGTCAAGGAGATTTCTCGGCTATTCGCTGACGCGAATTCGGCTTACGCCGACCGCTCGAAATGACATATAGAGGAAACGTTGTTAAAAGCTCGAAATGACAAATACAGGAAACGTGCCAACCGCCCAAAACAGCAGCAGATTATCGTTCCAACCTGTAGGGGCTTGCATTGCAAGCCCGTTGTGCCGACGTTGTTTCCCTGTCCGATTGTTGATAGGAGCAAAACGTTTAGTTCAGCACCCCCGGTCGCACACATGGGTGCGACACTACGCAGTTGAGGAAACGGTGACTGTTTCTCGCGTAACGGCGACAATACCTGTCGATCCGTTCTATAATCCGCGATCTGACAGCCGAGGCACCCGACCTGCGGACGCGCAATGCGCGCCCCTACGCCGAAGTTTGGTGAATTTCGAGCAGTTGCAATTTATTAAACGCTTGTTTATATTCTAAATTAGATGTCATTTCGACCAAGTGGAGCGTAGCGGAACGCGTGGAGAAATCTCCTTCAACGACGCAGCAATGTTTCCTTTCAGGGAGATTTCTCGACTATTCGCTAACGCGAATTCGGCTTACGCCGACCGCTCGAAATGACATATAGAGGAAACGTGTTAAAAAACCGAAATGACATATGGAGGAAACGTGCAAATCTGTCTGCGTAATCCGGAACTAGAGTGTACCCAATGTCAAGTACAAGTTTGAAATTGAGTGTAAAAAATTAATACAAGTATGGTATAATGCTTGTGCTTTACCAACACGGAGGATAGG
>CADASG010000137.1 GCA_902790475.1 uncultured Ruminococcus sp.
CGACCAATATCTGCCCATATTGCGGGGGCCGTTTCAAAGATTTCAATCCACGCCCTTCGCGGGGAGGGCGACGCCAGTCGCCGTCCCGGTGTTTCCCTTTGAGAGATTTCAATCCACGCCCTCCGCGGGGAGGGCGACCGACAGCCCCTCTTTCGGAGAATATTATCAAGTTGATTTCAATCCACGCCCTCCGCGGGGAGGGCGACCACCGTCTTGTTGAGTTCCTTGCTGATATATCTTATTTCAATCCACGCCCTCCGCGGGGAGGGCGACCTGAGCCGTCCCTTTCCCTCGACGTAAATGTCCTATTTCAATCCACGCCCTCCGCGGGGAGGGCGACAGCAAAAATGCACAAATTTTATTTACGGTTTTTTTATGATTTACAAATTATCACGTAAACCAACTCATTTCATACCCATTATCAAATACTTTTTTGCGCATTTTTTCAAAAAACATGATGCGTTTCCGGTGCGAAAGCCTGCAGGATTTGATGTCAGCATGAACTTCGCACTAAAACATTAACACTCCTTCCATATCGATCGAATTATTTACGCCAAAGTGTTCAACCTTTGTTTTATACCGATTTCCTAAATAATAAAATCGTATGCTGTCAACTTTGGGGTCGATGATTGTCTTTAATTTTTCTTTTACTTCAACACATTTAGCCGCATCCATTACGCATTCAAACACCGAGTTTTGAACTCTGTGACCGTAATTGACGCATTCCTTGGCAACTTTTCTCAAACGTTTTTTCCCTTGGGATGTTTCCGTATTGACATCATACGTTATCAATACCAACATATCGCATCTCCTACTTCCATAAAAGCGGCGGATAACCGTCAAGATCACCTCGGAGGTAGCGCGACAAAAGAAGCGCCTGAACGTATGGCACAACACCCCACTGCACCTTTTCTTTCAAAAACGGATGCATCATCACGCCCTGCTTCTTTGTCTGCCACTGCTGAATAAATTTCTTTTTTCCTTCATCGGTGAAATATACCGCTTCGTTTTCCTTTATAAAGAAATCATCCTTATTGATGATCCGCTTGTTGATCAATGATATGACAAACCTATCCGCGTACACCGAACGAAACTCTTCCATCAAATCCAGAGACAGCGACGCTCTGCCGGGACGTACTTTGTGCATAAACCCTACAAATGGATCTAATCCGACGCTATATAAAGCAGAGGTCATCATGGAACAAAGAAGCGTATATGCAAAGGACAACATTGCGTTTACATAATCTGTCGGAGGCCGTTTTACACGCCTGATAAATGCAAAGTCAAATTTTTGCTGCAAAATCAAATTGTCAAATACCGAGAAATAGCGTGCCGCCGCCTCTCCCTCAACGCCTCTGAGCTGCTGTGTATCCAAACAATTCTGCGCGTCGGCTATGGCGTTCTTTATCTGTAACGACACCGTCTTCAGCTTTTCGGTATCCAAAGAATCCGCATAGTCGCGAGCAGCGCGCTCGATGACCCATCGGGAATTATACAGCTTTCCCGTTATCATATTTTTGGCAATTTCTGTACATTTTGATTCATCGTCCGCAAACCGGTACTGCGTTTTTCTCAGAACAACATTGCCGTTATTCGGACCGATGGAGGACGCCAAGTATTTTCCGCTTCTGCTCAAAAAAGATACTGAAATATTCTTTTCGGCACACTTTCCAAGCAGCGCAGGACTGATACCGGCATTTCCCATTGTGACAATGCTTTCAATATTATGTAATGGCACTCTTCCGCTTTCAACGCCATCCTCTTTAATCAGAACATTCTCACCGTCCAGGGACAAATATTTTTCGGGCGATGTGATATAAAGCGTATTCAACAGTTTTTTCATTCCGCATCATCTCCCAACACATTTGCAATATACCGTTTGACAGAAGAAGTTTTACTCATTTTGGGCAAACATATTTCCTTTAATGAGCACGCATTGCAGCGACGACTGCACTTTACTTTTGGTGTGTACTGACGCTGCATATAATCATGCATTTCGCTGCTGATATTTTTCACCTGAATCCGTATATCACTGCTTACCGGAAGTTTAAGCCTGTGACGTGTTTTCCCGTAAAAAATGTGAATTTCATCAACCGTGGTACAAAACATTTCCTCAAGGCACATTGCCTGCGCTGCCGCCTGAAGAATGTCGCAATTATCATCCTTGGGCTTACCGTGCTTATACTCCACCGGAACGATCCGATAATAGCCCTCCTGTCCATGAAGCAAAGCGCCTTCGTCGCTTTTATGAAATTCTACCACATCGCATACTCCTGTCAAACCGAGAGCTCTTGATGTGACCGCCATTCCCCGAGAAACGAGGAGATTCCCCCGTTTCTCGGTGCTCCTGCTGTCATGAGCGTTTTGGTGCATCAGTTCCCCGCTGACGGTCAGGACATTTTCCTCCCATTGCTGTTCAATGTGAATCAGCGCCCATTGCCGTCGGCAATAAACAAAATGCTGTATTCCCGAGATACTAAGCAGCTTATCATCATCTGTCATCAGACAATGACCTCCGGTACGAGACCTTCGAGGCTCTCATCATAATAGAAGCGGTAATCCTCCGCGGACTTGGGATTCTCGCAGAGCTTTTCCGCCTTGACGCTGCGGTGAACCTTTGCGGTGGAATACTGTCCCGATTTGCAGTTGTGACGGAACCAGAACAGCTTTTCCATGCACATACTGCCGTCGGGTCTCGCGGCTGAGCTGTCGTTTTCAAACAGCGTGGCAAGCGCTTCCCTGATTTTTTCCGCGTCCTCATCGCTGAAGCCTGTCTTTTCGGCAAGCTGGCAGTTGATGCTGCCCTTGAGCTTATAAATTGACGCTGTTGACGCTCTTAGTAATCTGGATGCTCTCGATTTCGATCGGGTCGATGCTGAACGCGGGATGCAGCGACACGGGACCGCGGACGCCGATGGAAACCGCGTCGCCCTTAAACGCGAACACCTGACCGAACACGCGCACGTCGATCCACTTTTCGCACACCTTGCGCGCAAACTCGTCAACGTCGGTGTTTTTGCCCTTGGACATCTTTTTCAGTTCTTCGTCGCTGTCAACCCTCTCCTTCAGGCTCTTGCAACCGTCGTCCTTTCTGTCATCGGACTGGACGAACACGCGCTCGCCAAAATCCTGCAGACGGTTGCGCAGTTTCCTTTTGATACACACGTCGGATATTTCGCCCAAGCCCTCAACGGTA
>CADASG010000138.1 GCA_902790475.1 uncultured Ruminococcus sp.
TATTTATTGAGTGCTAGACTATCCGCTGCATGCGCCGCAATTAAAGCAGCCGTTGCAAAGGATTTGAAAGGAACAGGTGCCGCATTTTTTCGCCCAATGCGGTGTATATAAATCTTCCTCCGGGATCAGACTTCCGGAACTGTCCTTGAGTGCAAAGTGCAGTTTTCTGCCCTGATAGCTTAAGCCCGAACGAAATGCCTGCAGATTTTGCAGGCGTTTGCTTTCGATTTTGTACTCCCTGCCGTCCTTGATAAAGGTCGTTCCTGTTTCCATAAAACAAAACGTAATATCCCGCGACGCGCATTCTTCTCTCAACGCCTTTACCCAATCAAAATCACATGGACGTGCGCCGCCGTAGTTTTCTCCTCCGCATGCAACCTGCTCGATCTGTCCGCTGTCAAGGTATTCGCCGATTGTGACAGCTTCCAACAACGGAGCGCAGTACACACCCTTATGCTTGAACGGCAGCTCCAAAAGCAGCGGGATCCTTTCATCCGCCCTGCGTTGCGTTTCGCACGTTACATTCAGAAAGATATTTTCCCAGCCGTCTCCCCAATCCTCCGGCAAGCATTTTTTGATCCTCTCCGGTCTTTTGGTCAAAAGAAGAAAAACGACGTCACTTCTCTCGCGCATGATATTCCACGCTTCATCCCGCCATTCATCCGCTTCCTCCAGAAAAAAATCAGAGGTCATGCAGACACTGAGCATTTCGCCGCTTTGTATTTTATACTGTTTTTTTCTGTCCTTCGACAACGGATATTTAAATCCCGTCTTTGTTTTATAAACCTCCGCAGCGTTCTTTCCCCGGAGCCTGTCCGAATAGTATACATAGCAATTCTGACAGCCTTCACTGCATTTGATACATCCGTGCCATGGATTCCAGTTACTGTGCATTGCCATTGTAGAGCTTCCTTTCCTGAAACAATCATTGCGCCTGTATTGCAAGGCATGGCTATTCTATTATGCTCGACCGGTCTATAATTTATTTAACAAACATATACTGATACTTATGCTTTTGATGATAAAGCAATTCTTTCGCTCTGGCGATGATTTCGTCGGAATAGTGTTCGCCGATTTCATCAAAAGCCTGCTCAATGTCCTGATTCGTAAAATGCAGTTCTAAATGATTGCCGTATAAATCCTGCGCCGCATCGAGCTGTACGTCGAAATCACGTTCAAAAGGCTTTGCCTGGATTTTGTTTATCAGTTGATAGATGTCCTCGCCCATTGGATAATCTTCGGTCGTATCGGCGAGCAGTGACAATCCGAAATCAAAATACGGGCAAAAACGGTATTCTCCGGTGTCATCATTGAGAATAAAAGCGATATTATTAGTGTGCCTGTCCTCGTTGAGGAAGAACACGTCAAGTTCCAGCATGGTTGTAAGATAGGCGCCGACGTTTTCCAGTTTGGTGACTTTCTCAACGAAATCAACGGTATGTTGGATTTTATCTTTCACATCCGGATAACGTGTCAGTTCCTTCGCAAAGGAATTTGCCAGCCATTGCTTGGACAGGTGTTCGAGCGTGACAAGGCTCTCGTTTTTCTGCCGGAAGTTTTTGGAATAGCAACCGTTCATCTCTCTGCCGTCAAATAAAATGCGAATGGGCTCATAGTTGACGAAATTGCCGATATTGGATTTTCCGAGCAACTTGGAAACAATCACCTCGCACAAGCCCTCATAGCCCATGTGGTCTGCCTTGTACCAGTTGTTTCTCACCAACCATTTCAGCTGATTGCCCTTTGATGAGGTGGCTTTGGTATCAATCAATGAAGCAGTATTTAAATCAATCGTTTTCAAAACGCCAGCCTCCTTTTTCTCGTGAAATTGATATACTGGTTATCCTCGGCGGTTCTGCCCTTGTTCATTTCCAGAATCTGCAAAGGGTCATAGCTATCCATGCCGATTCGCTGTAAAATCGTCTTTTTTAAGGCGCGTGAATTCGGAAAACAGCGCTCCTCTAAAAAGCTCTCAAAATCCTCCCATGTCGGTTTTTCGTTCACTCCGAAGGCTCTTTTCATGATGTCGTTTGTGCGGTTTATGATTTTGATTTGTTTGTGCTCAAAATCAACATAGATCTCGGTGCAGACCTTCTGCTTGAACATAAAATCCAACCGCATCACATAAGAGTCGGTCAAGGGTTTGTTGAGATACTTTGAGATTGTCTGCCTGCTGACGCCGAAATAATCCGCGATCTCCTTTGTCCCTACACCTTTTGTTTGCAGTTCAAGAGCAAAGGCGATATCTTTTTCGGTCAATGCCTTTTTCCGTCCGCCGCGCAGACGACCGGCAATTTTTCGCAGCTCATTTTCATCATCTGTTCCAAACAATTCGATACACAGCTTGCGATAGTCTTTCATATTATCACCTAATTTTGTGTCAATTATCATTCTTTACACTATTATATATTATATATTTAGAATTGTCAATCATACGAAAAAATGGAGCGGGTTTTATCCCGCTCCGAAGTTAGTAAACAGCATTTGTTTTGGCTTTATTATCGGCTAAACAACCAACTCATATGTATAAATGACTCTCTCCCCTTGTATTCCCAACAAATCCGCATAAAAGCCTGCTTGTCGTACAGACAACATTATGCTTAATTTTCCAAAAAAAACGGCATAACCGGATTTTTGTACAGCCGTAGGTCCACCCACTCTTTTTTTGAGTAACGGATACCGTACAGCTTATTGTTGTTACCGGCAAAGAACCAATAGAGGTGATATTTA
>CADASG010000139.1 GCA_902790475.1 uncultured Ruminococcus sp.
TGCGGACTGAAATCCTGCCGACGGTACAGCCCTACCGCATGAGTGTTGCGGAATTGCAGACCTATCAGGCATATACCCAACCATTCTCAAAGGATTACGCGGAAAAACTGAAAAAGCTGAAAGAGCAGGAACGTCTGTCAGATTGCCTTGACTGTATCGACTATATGCTCAATAATAAAGTTCGTCTGGAACAGGAAGCCATGCTGACATAAAACAACAAATAAATCGTCCCGATCAGCGTACAATCATTTTCAGAGGTGATCGTATGAATCGGGACGATTTTTTAATTCTGTTATCTGCAAACCAATGGTCAAACGCCGCCTGCATCGGCTACGCCATCAAGACCTGCAAGGCGCTTGATTATTCTGATAAAGAAATAAATACTTTTATCAATACCATCAATGCCATGTTTTCCAACTTCACATTAGAAGAAGCGGAGGAGGAATACCGAAGGCACTGAATTAATTCATTCGTATTCATTGACAAAAGTGAATGTTCAGTTTATAATGTGACTATACTGAATGCGAGGTGAACGAAAAATGCTGTATGAAAACGAAAATACGGAATTCAAGTCGGCATTAACCGGAGATATTTACAAAGAAGTCATTGCGTTTGCCAACAACGGCGGCGGTGTCATCTATATCGGAGTCGATGATAACGGAAACGAGATAGGTGTTGCAGATGTTGACGAGACGTATACAAGGCTCACGAACGGGATACGTGACGCGATCTCACCGGATGTTACGGTGTTCTGCAAATACTCACTGAATGAAAACAATGTGATAAAAATTGAAATATCCGAGGGAGCGAGAAAGCCCTATTATTTGAAGTCAAAGGGAATCAAGCCCAGCGGTGTATATGTGCGTCAAGGCGCTTCAAGTGTACCCGCTTCGGAGGATCAGATACGGTTGATGATCAAAATGTCGGACGGAGATTCCTTTGAGGGTATTCGGTCATTAAATCAGGAGTTGACCTTTGTGTCGGCAAAACAAGCCTTTGAGAAATATGGTGTTGAATTCTCCGAGAATAAATACAGGGTTTTGGGTATCACGACCGATTCAAATGATCTGTACACAAACTTGGGGTTGCTGTTATCCGATCAATGCAAACACAGCATAAAGGCGGCTGTTTTTGCGGACGAAGATAACACGAGCTTTTTGGACAGTAAGGAATTCACCGGCTCTATATTAAGGCAGCTTGATGATGCGTATTCCTATTTGATGCTGAATAACCGAAATAACGCCGAATTCAAGGGGCTTGAAAGGGTAGAGCACTATTCTTATCCGCAGGAGGCGCTCAGAGAGGCTTTGTTAAATGCGCTGGTACATCGTGACTACGCCTTCAGCGGAAGCATTATCATCAACATCAATGAATCTCAGATCGAGTTTATTTCACTCGGTGGATTGCTCCCAGGACTTTCTGCCGAGGATATTCAAAACGGGATATCGCAGCCGCGTAATCCCAAGCTCGCGGAAGTCTTTCACAGACTCCGTTTGATTGAATCCTACGGAACCGGAATACGGCGTATTTTCACGCTGTATAGGGATTGCGAAAAGAAACCGGAGATCATCGTTACCCCAAATACCTTTAAGCTCATTCTCCCGAACCGAAACTATTATTCTACAGATAAATCCGAAGAGAAAGCATTGAACGATCAACAGAGAACGATCCTTCAATATATCGAAAGAAACGGCGCAATCACCGAGGAGACCGCGCAAAATCTGCTCGGCGTCAAGCGTACAAGAGCGTATGTGATCCTCAAAGAAATGCGCGATAGCGGTCTGATTGTAGTGCAGGGCAGAGGTCAGAATAAAAAGTATACTTTTTGATAGAATTGACAGGTAATACTATGAAGTGTGATTTATCAAAATATAATAGTTTTACAAAGACGCTCGAACACGAAGAACTGGTATTTCTTTTCGGCAGCGGTATTTCCGCTGCACTGACGCATCGGGCAGGAGGTTGGGTCAAATGGATCCTTGACGGGACCGCATACATCAAAGATACCTTATTGGCAGATGAGATCAGGCAAAGCGTTCATCATGATATGAGCGCCGACAATCTGATAAGAGCGGTCGGAGAAGTCATAACCGCAACAAAAAACGATGGTACATATGATGACTGGATGCGCGACTCAATGGAAAGCAGTGTGATCGAGGACAAGCTTTTGGCAGATACATTAAAGATATTAGTTGCGGCAAAGGCGGTTTTTCTGACGACTAACTATGATTTGTTATTGGAAAAAGCAGCCGACTTAAAAACTTTATCCTATTCTGAGCCTGACGCGGTTTTTGAGATGCTTAAACGCAATCAAAACCATTCTGTTGTCCATATCCACGGTGTTTATGATTATAAAAACAAAAAAGATGATATCATCGCGGACGAAGAGCAGTATCAGTCCATTGTAAATGATGATGCAGCACAGTTTATCCAGAATTTGTTAAGTACGCGCACGCTGGTTTTGGTCGGCTGCGGTCAAACAACAGATGATATTAATATCTCGCGCTTTGTAACCTTTGCGAATGAAAAGCTGAGACTGGATAGGAAGTATTATTTTATTGCCAAGGAAGGTCAAAGAATTGAGAATTTGCCGGATGCTTTTGAAATAATACATTACGGTACCGATTACAGCGACTTGCCTCAGTTCCTATCGGATGTTGCGCGCGAATGTATGATCGCGAGATACGAGCGCAATCCATTGGTAGCGCAATCCATTGGTATTGCGTTCCGCCTGTTCTGACAAGGATTCCGACGCATATGGCTTGTCTGAATATCATTTCACGCGGGAATATATACCGTTTTGCGGAAGAGAGCAAGAACTCGAAGGATTAAGAGCGTTTTGCGATGATGATAAACAAATATTATGGTGGGCGTTGACAGGTCAGGGCGGCTCCGGAAAAAGCAGATTAGCGTATGAGTTTATAAAGCGGATCGCGCCGGAGTACTATGCCTTCTTTCTTGATTATCCGGTTGCCGATGAATTCATTGATTCATTTGTTCCTGTATATGATACTTTTATCGCGGTTGATT
>CADASG010000140.1 GCA_902790475.1 uncultured Ruminococcus sp.
ATCAGCTGATTGAGTTTATGAAGCAGAGGAAAAGCTTTATTGGTTCAAACACAGACTTCACAAATGAGTTTATTTCCTTCTGCGGTAAAGAAATCAGCGCAAAGTCGTTGAAGCGCAGGATGAACAGATTCCGCAGAGAGCTTGAAGAAAACGGAGTAAAGTTTCAATCAAACCGCAGTAACGGTAAAAGAATTCTCAGTATCAATTACACACCCAAAAGTGACGATAGTGACGTTAAGGACGATAAAAATACCGCCCCCGAAAATGTCGTCAATATCGTCCCTGTCGTCCCTGACCGCGCGTGTTAGTTTTGGTTAAACCGAGTGTGTAACACCGCTTTATTTAACGGCAGTTAAAAACGCAGGAATAATTAAACAGCCGTAACAATCGGGGGTTGGGTTACGCAGGTCACAGACTTCAGTCTGTGGCAAGCATCGCATTCGTCTGGTCGCGATGCTCCCTGCCGATGCAGCTTGGCGGGAGTACCCGCGCCCCTTTGTTACGGCGGAAAGGACAAAATGAAGAATAGAAAACTAAGTATAAGAATAAGCGAAAAGGATTTACAAACTCTTCATCACAAGGCTGCAATAGCCAATCTGTCTCTCACAGAATATATAACCAAGTGCGGTTTAGGCAAACAGATTTTTGTTATCGACGACTTGGAAGAGGTCATCCGTCAGCAAAAAGCTATCGGCAGAAATCTCAATCAGCTCACCACGCTCTGTAATATGGACAAGGTCGATTGCGTTAATCTTCAACAGCTGACAGACGAATACGTTAAGCTCAACCAAACCCTGACCGAGCTGCTCGACCGAAAGAGGTGGGCAGCATAGCTGTTATCAATTTTATCTCACGGCAGAAAACACAGACGAGGCAGGGGCTAAGTGCTCTGCTCAACTACTGTGCCAAGAACGCAAAAACGATTCACGATGGGAGAAAACTTGTCACAGGAGTAAATTGTGTAGCTCGGTCAGCCTACAATGAAATGATGAATACCAAGCTACGATACAAGAAAGCTGACGGACGAATGTATTATCACCTGCTCCAATCGTTTCACCCGGAAGAAAACCTCACACCCGAAACAGCACACGAAATTGCTTTGCGGTTCGCCGAAGAAAACTTTTCCGGCTATGAGGTGCTTGTAGCTACGCACGTAGACCGTAATCATATTCATTCACACATGGTTATCAATTCTGTGAACGCTGAGAACGGTTACAAGTATCATTCTGACAACAAAGAAATCCAAAGGCTCCGTGATTCTTCGGACAAGCTGTGTTTGGAATACGGCTTGTCTATAATCGAATCCGCTCCGTCCAAAACAAAAGGTATGTCCGCGAGAGAGTATAGGTCAGCCGACAAGGGACAGAGCTGGAAGTTGAATTTGGCGATGGCGATAGACGAAGCGATGCGATACGCCGTCAGCAAAGAACATTTTATTGAACTGATGGAGCTGGAAGGTTACCAAGTGAATTGGAGCGACGCCCGAAAATATATCACCTACACTTGTCCTAACGGAATGAAGTGCAGGGATAACAAACTTCACGAGGAAAAATATTTGAAGGAGGCAATGACCGATGAGTTCAGAATCAGGCAGAAAATCGCCTGGCGAGTTGAAAGCTCAAGCGAAGATGAATTTAGCGCAGGCAGCTCAGACCGAAACCTACGTTTCGATAACGGAGAAGAACTGGCGCGCGCTGATTCAATCCCAGCAGACGCAGATAGATATGATGAGTACGATGATGAATACAATAGAAACGCTGGCAACGTGGAGCGACCTTTCGGATATGCAGCAAGAGCAGTTGGACAAGCTGACTTCTCACGCAGAGGAAACCAAGCAAACGCTGACAGAATTTCAGGACACACTTCAGAAACAAGCGGAACAGATTCAGACAATGACCTCAACCTCGCTGGAGAGTTTCCAGTCACAGGCTGGGAATTCGAGCGAGGAATTCTCAAAGAAGCTCTACTCGGCAGAGGAGAAGACCAAGAGCAGCTTGAAGCGGATGATTTGGGTTTCGCTTATCCCGACTATCCTGTTGATCATCTGGGAATTGATTCGGCATATCTGGCTGCTGAATTAATGAATATTATCGACAACGACACTCACACCGAAGATTGCACCACAAACAAAAAGCCGCGCCATGAGCATAAAAACACTCTGGGCGGTATGTAGAGAAAGGATTTTTGAATGGATGAAATCAGAATTATAACTCAACCGGACTATCAGCCTTCTGTGGCGGTGGCTATTAATCGGAGAACTAAATTCAAGATAGAAAACGGTCAGCTGATTACTCAGCACCAGTATACTATCGGTAAGAAGGATTATGTTGTAAATTCCGTTTTTGATCTGGACAGCAAGCACACGGTTATCGACGGCGTAAAAAGGCTTATCGATAATAATTTTGACAGTGCGGCCTAAATAGGTCTGGACATTTCAGCCGATTGGGAGTATTGTAGTGTTGCGAAAACTCGCAGACTCCCAATCGGTTTGACAGCAGGAAGGAGTATAAAAATATGTCAAACCAAGATAAAATAACCGCGCTGTACTGCCGCCTTTCAAAAGACGATCTCAACGTCGGTGACAGCGACAGCATTGTGCACCAAAGAGCAATCCTCGAAAAGTACGCTGAGGATAATTGCTTCCCAAATATCCGCGTGTTTGTTGATGACGGCTACCCAAAGATCTGTCCAGACTCGGCAGAAACTATATCGAGGTCGGCAACTATACCGAGTTCATCTTTCCGAGATACGGCGTCAGGTATATCGCTATCAACGATAACTATGACTCGATGTTCAGCGACAACAATGAGCTTGCGCCGTTCAAAAATCTGTTCAACGAGTGGTACGCCCGCGATACAAGCAAGAAAATCCGCGCTGTGTTCAAGGCAAAAGCCGAGCGCGGTGAACGCCTGGGAACTACAATCCCTTATGGTTACCGCCGCGATCCCAACAGCGGAAAAGAGTGTCGTCTCCTCATTAACGAAGAAACCGCGCCTGTGGTAAAAATGATATTCGCAATGTGTGCCGAGGGAATCGGACCGTGTAATATTGCGAAAGTACTGCAAGAAAATAAGATTCTAAAGCCCACATTCTATCGCTTCCAAAAGGAAGGTAAGTATGGCACGAGAACGGATACAGAAAACCCGTACTCATGGACATCACGCACGATTGCTGATATGCTTGATAACGAAATTTATCTCGGGCACACAATCAACTGCCGTACAAGGATCGCTTCGTTCAAGGACAAACGCACAATCAAGGTTCCGAAGGAAGAACAGCTCCGCTTCGAGAATACCCATGAACCGATTATCGACCAAGAAACATGGGATATTGTCCGCAAGGTGCGCGAAGGCAGAATACGCCAAACCCGTATGGGTGAAATCAATAAATACAGCGGACTTATCTATTGTGCCGACTGCGGCAAAAAGCATTATTTCGTCCGGGGTAAAACAGTGAAGCGTGAGAATTATAATTTCATTTGCGGAAACTACCGCAAGCATTTAGGCGAGGAGAAGTGCACTCCCCACTCAATCCGAGAGGTGGTTCTTGATGAAATCGTACTCGAAGAAATCAACAAGGCGCTCTACTACGCGAGGAACAACACAAAGGAGTTTACCGGTTATATCAGTAAAAAGACTTCCTCGCAGTATAGGAAAGAACTGAATTCAAAAACTGCTGAACTGTCGAAAGCGGAAAAGCGAATCGTTGAGTTAAAATCTCTGTTCAAGCGCTTGTATGAGGATAACGTTCTCGGACGTATCAGCGATGAGCAGTACAGAATGCTGTCAGTTGACTACAACGATGAGCAGAAGGAGCTTGAAGCATCAATTCCCGAGCTTCAAAAAGAAATCGGTACACTCAAAAACGAGTGTACCAATGTACAGAAGTTCCTTGACATTGTCAGGAAATATGTATGTGTGCAGGAGCTGACGCCCGAGGTACTGAGAACCTTCATCAGCAAAATCGTCGTTCACGAGCGTGAGAAAAAACACAGCCAAACCTCTCCGCAGCAAATCGATATCTACTTCCGCTACATCGGAACATTCGCTCTGCCGAGCGAAATCAACCAAGCAGAAGAAAAAACGCATGACGAAAGGCGGACAGCCTGA
>CADASG010000141.1 GCA_902790475.1 uncultured Ruminococcus sp.
AGCTGATTAAAGGATTCGGCGTGTGCCGTGCCGAAATTGGTAACAGTTGTGCCGATATGGATAGATTGCTTTTGTACCGTTCCATCATCAAATGTTACGATGCAGTAAAGAGTATTTCCTATCATTGAATCCAACTGCTTTGACTTAGCTTCAAGGCTTTCATCATCCGACACAGGTTCATTTGTGCTCTTGCCGACAATTCCGATTGCACAGCCGTCGGGATTCTGGTTGTTGTAAGCAAGCGTAATGGAGGAATACTTTTTGCCTTCATAACGATTCAATATTTCCTCTGCCGCGTGTTTTTCAAAACCACTTTGACGGTCATTTTTCATTGCCGCGTCAAGCGCTTTTTGGTCGTTCTCGATATATTTGACATCAAGCAAGGTGTCAATGCTTTCACTTACTACATCGCCGTCAATAACGGGATTATTATCCTTGCGGCAGTGGACGGCAATCGCGTCCTTATCTACGGAATAGGTAACGCTTTTAATATGCTCTCCTGTTACTGAAAGAGGAAGGTCTATATTTTCAATTATTTTATTCATTATAATGAATTAATCGACGTGAAAAACTTGTTCTTTTTCTTTTTTGATAATCAGGGGTATAATATAATCGAAAAGTGTTTAAGGCAATACCGCATAATTCAGGTGTGCGGATTGCGAAGTAAGATTTTTCGTCAGGGTGCACAAACAAATTGAGGTAAGGCTGACGGAACAATATTCAAGCAAGCCGTGCGCCGTGAATTGTGCGGTGTTGCCTTAAACAAACAGAGGTTGATTTTATTATGAGACAAATTGATATGGAAGGCATCGGCCACTTTGTCCATTCAAACGGAGATGAAACGCTGACGATCATTGTCAGGGTCGCGCTGGCGGAGGAGATCAATACTGCGTATATGCAGACGGCGCTGGAAAAAGCCGCGCTGCGGTATCCGAATTTTCACTCGGTACTCGCAAGCACCGGAAAGGGTCTTGTGTATGAGTTTTCGGAAGAAAAGCCGGTTTTGCAGACCGGCGATCAAAAAAGGAAGCTTGGGTCAAGTGAGCTTCACAGTTTTCCTTACTGTGTTTCCTGCGAGGGCAATATGCTCAAGCTCAGCGTTCATCACAGCATAACGGACGGAAACGGAACAACCGAGTTCGTCAAAACGCTGTTGTATTATTAGCTGTTGTATTATTATCTGAAGGAGTGCGGCAAGCCCGTTACGGCTGACGGAGAAATCAGGCTGCTTGAAGTGCCGTATGACGAAACAGCCGAGGACGAAATGTCGTATCTGAAATACTACGATAAAAGCATCAAGCAGGAGCAGCCGCAGTTGGGCGCTGTAAAGCTTTTCGCGCTTCCCGTTGAATATTGGGACGAGACGGGCAGATATGAATTCAAGCGTTTCAAGCTGTCGATGTCGGCAAAACAGGTCACCGGCTTTGCCCGCGAATGCAGTTCCTCTGCGACGGGAATTATCAACGCGGTCATCTGCAAAGCCTTTCAGACAGCCTACGACCTCGAGGGCAAGCTGCTCATCAACAGCCTGACTTCCAATTTCAGACGATTGCTGCCAAGTGATTCGATGCACAATTTCTCGGGCTGGTTTTTGACCTTCTACACGCCGGAAATGCAGGCGCTTCCGCTTGCGCAGACCGCCGCCGTGATGAAGGGCATGATCGATCGGAACAATACCGAGCAAAACGCCTTGAAAGTAATCACCGAACGCTCGGCAAAGGGGCTTGAACAGCGTGAGATGCCGCTTGACGAGATTTTTGCCGACAAGCCGGATTGCATGATGGAAAAGAAAGCGGTGCGTCAAAGCATGGGCAGCATCATCACCAACGTGGGTCCGCTGGGCGTCACCGAAAGCATGAAGCCGTGGATCAAAGATATGGAGCTGTATATCCCGGCGCTCACTGCACCCGTCGTGTTTGGCGTCAACGCTGTCGGCGATGTGCTCACCCTGTCGGTTGTGCAGTCGTTTGAGGATGATGCGCTCGTTCGGGCGTTCTGCCAAGTATGCGCTGAACTATTGAAACTTAGGGCATAAAGGAAATCTTATTCAACGGCGTGGACGTAACACAGCAATTTCCTATAAAGTAAAACAGGCAGAAGAAGAACGAAGAATCTCGTTTTTTCTTCTGCCTTTTTATTTGAGAAATTTACAACAAACAGAATAAATATGCAAATCACATATGTCATAATATCCCCTGCGTACTAGTCTTTTGGTTATAGTGATGAGCGTAATGATTTCGAACCCTGAAATCACCAAACTTTTATTCCGCATGTGATTTCGGATAACGTTGGAATTCCTCTTGTTTCGCAGAGTCATCCATCCTGCACAGCGCAAAATATTCTGTTGGATATCCTTGGATATTCCGGCGCAGAATATTAAGATAATATTGCGACTTTGTTACGAAAATGTTATCGTTAATATAAAAAGTGACAAAATAGCAATAATTACATATGACAACGACAAGATATTGGTAGACATAGACGGTAAAAATTAGTATTATATTGTATATTAAGAATTAAATATTACAAAATTGCGACAATTGATTTGTGTAAGGGACGATTCTTCCTTGTGGATGTATATGCAGAGAAGGCAGACGGAGGGACAAGATATGACAAGCCGGGAGCTTAGAAAAGAATCGAGAGCGGGGCTTTTGG
>CADASG010000142.1 GCA_902790475.1 uncultured Ruminococcus sp.
TTTAATAGCCCAAAAACGGATTATACTACTTGCGCTTTTTTGAGGAAAATGATAAAATTATAATGTAACAGTAGAATAGTCTCGAAGCGGCTGTGATGAGATACAATCGCACAGACCGATTTCGACGCGGCAATTTTACTTTGGTAACTGTTTGCTTATTTGCTTGGCTTTTCAGCCAATGTCCGATATTTCTGCAAAGGAAAAATGAAATGTGAGGTCAGCGGTCAGACCCAAATAAGCAATGTTATAAAATAAAAACAAAAACAAAACAAAATAAAAAGGAGGAAATTATATGAAAACAATCAAAAAATCAGTGAGCATACTGTTGGCTGTTATCATGGTTTTCAGTTTGTTCACAATCGTGCCGTTCACGGCGAGTGCGGCGACAACATACACTATCAATTGGTCTTGGAGGGATATCAACTCCCACAGTGAACAAACTCAGGTTGAAGAGGGTGAAATGCCGACTCACGCCGACCCGGTATTGGAAAGCGACGTTAAAGTAAACTATGTCTTCGACGGCTGGACTCCCAAAATTGTTCCTGCTACAAGTAATGCGTACTATACCGCGCAAGTTGTGCAATATCCCATTTTCTACTCTGTAGGCGACAGCATCAACTTCAAAAGCTCGGAATATGTTCGGGGTACTAAATGGAGCGATCCGACTTATGAAGTAAGCGGCAGCGCTACCGTTGTTTCCGCTGTCTACAACAGTGAAAAATCTTGCTATGATTTAGTATTGCAATCCGGCGATGATACTATCGAATTAACCGCAAGCGGCAGTGTTCAATATGATAATTTTGCTGTTCAGATTACAAGCGGAAGCGGTGCAAGCAACTACCCCTACAGTTTCCGAGTTGTTCGGGTAGGTACCGTTATTTGGAAGGACGAGGACGGCAATATCCTTGAGACGGATGAAAACGTACCTCATGGTTCCCGTCCAACCTTTAACGGCACCTATTCCAAGGAAAGCGAGTCTCCCGAAGACTATTACTATGTAACAAAATGGTTTACTGAAAACAGCGACGGTAGTATTAGCACCATGCCGTATTCGCATAACAGATTGAGCTATGTAAGCTACTACAGTAACAGCAGTCAAAAAATTTATCACGGAAAGATTATTAAGGTAAAATATCTTAAACCCGGCGTTGTGTATTTTCACCAAGACGGCATAGATTTTAATAATTCTTATGCTAAAGTTAGTTCCGCTTCCGGTGTGTACAGACGTTCCGAAATGAACATTATTTCTGAACTGCGTCTGAACAATGCTTCAAACAATGAATATAAGGTAGCACTTGCTTCCGACAGCGGTAGTAGTGTATCATACTATTACGCGAAATATGATGAATCTTTGGGCGAAAAAGTTGCGTGGAAATGCGTTTCCGGTGACGGTACACAAGATAACCCGTACACCTTTGAGTTCGTTCCCTATGGGGATGTAACATGGAAGCTTGACGAAGATACTGTCATTGACACAACAAAGGTTGTATACGGTGACGCCCCGACCCACGACGATCCCACCAAGGCTGACGACGAGCAGAACTCCTACACCTTCGCAGGCTGGAGCGACGGCACAAATTTCTATCGGTCCAACGCACTTCCCAGGGTAACAGGCGATATTACCTTCACTGCGATCTTTGACGCTGTTCCCAAGCCCCACACCCACGACGGCATCACCTTCCAGCCGTGGTATTCCGAATACGGGCTGCCCTCGACTGCGGGTGACTATTATCTTACCCAAGATGTAAGAGTACCCGGTGAATGGAGAGCTCCGGCAGGAACAACAAGAATTTGTCTGAATGGTCATAAAATAAAGACCTCTGCACATCTTTTAATGGACAGCGGCACTGTACTTGAGGTTTATGACGAAGAGGGCGGCGGCTCAATCGACGCCAGCTATCGAGTCGGCTCCATGTTCTGGATCAAAGGCGGTAAGTTTGTGCTCAACGGCGGCACGATCAACGGCAATGTCAGCACGGCAGGTATTGTCGATATTGCTGCTAACGCTACCTTTACAATGAACGGCGGCACCCTCACCGGTACATCTGTCAACAGATACGATGCCTGCGGAGTCCGCTTCACCGGCTCCGGCGGTACCTTCAACATGACCGGCGGTGAAATTACAGGTTTGTCTACCGTTGCCGGTGTGACCTACTTTGAAAAAACCGACGTCAACATAAATATATCGGGAAGCGCAAAGATATATAACAATAAATTGGGGAACGGAACAGTAAGGAATTTGTATTTTAATAACGTCGGTGGTACCACAGCAGCAATTAATGTAGGCGAACTTGATTCGGATGCGACGATCGGCGTGACCATGCAGACTCCCGGCACGTTCACCGCAAGCTCCGACATAAGCTTTAATGACCAGACAAAGTTCTTCAGCGATAAAAGTGATTACATTGTCGGCAAAAACGCGGACGGTCAGCTTATCCTCGGCGTTCCCCGTACAATTACATGGAAAGACGACCAAGGCAACACAATAGACACAACCACAGTCGTTGACGGCGAAACTCCCACCCACGACGCTCCCACCAAGAATGACGCTAACGGAAACCCCTATACCTTCGGAGGCTGGAAAAACGGCACAACCACCTACGCTCCCGACGCGGCTCTTCCTGCGGTAACGGGCGCCCTGACACTCGATGGCGATATCGGAATCAACTTCTTTATCGATCCCTCCGTAGCAGGCATGAACCCCGGCGACAGCGGAACTCTCAAAGTTGATTTTAAGTGGGCGAATGACGATCCGCTCGTTGACGTCGAATCCCAGAGCACAAGCGTTGAAGTAAACAGCTTCAATTATTCAAGGGTCGGAGACCTTGTAAAGGTGACCTGCAATGTCTGCGCGGCAGAAATGACCTGCGACGTCAAGGTGACCGCTTCTCTGAACGGCAAAACAGAGGCAGAATACTACAGCGTTCGCAAGTACTGCGATA
>CADASG010000143.1 GCA_902790475.1 uncultured Ruminococcus sp.
GCAAGTTTTCGGACACGGATATCGTAGCCGACGTTGTAGAAAATGCAGGCTACGATCCATACGAGAAAAAGGTTGTCGGCATCACGGAGATGACCAAGAGGCTCGGCAGAGACAAGTTCAACGAGCTGCTTGAAGCCTTTATAACAAAGCCTCCGGGCAAGCCGACCCTTGTACACACCACAGACAAAAGACCGGCGATAACAACCGCCGCCGCAGATTTTAAGGAGGACTAATACTATGACACAGAAAGTAACAAACCCAACAAAGGTAATAACAGGACCGCAGACACGATGGAGCTACGCAAATGTCTGGGAAGCTAAGAGCATTAACGGCGGCGACCCGAAGTACAGCGTTTCGCTCATCATTCCGAAGGACGATCAGAAGACCGTCAAGAAGATCAGAGCCGCTATTCAGGCAGCATATACAGAGGGTGAGTCGAAGCTCAAGGGCAATGGTAAGAGCGTACCGCCGCTTAAGGCGATAAAGACGCCGCTTCGTGACGGCGATATCGACAGACCCGATGATGAGGCATATGCGAATGCGTATTTTCTTAATGCAAACAGCAAGAACGCACCGGGAATTGTCGATGCCGACAGACAGCCGATCCTTGATCAGAATGAGGTTTACAGTGGCTGCTACGGCAGAGCGTCGATCAGCTTCTACGCTTTCAACAGCAATGGAAATCGCGGTATTGCTTGCAGCCTGAACCACTTGCAGAAGTTTGCAGACGGCGAGCCGCTTGGCGGCAGAACGTCAGCAGAGCAGGATTTTGCGGACGATGACTACGACGATGACGATTTCTTGACCTAATTAAAAATACAGAGGGCGGTCTCTTTGGAGGCTGCCCGACAAGGAGACCTGCAAATAAAAGTCAAGTAGGAAAATAAAAAAATAACGTGAAAATTATTCACATTATTCGAACAAAAAATAAGCATGGCAATAAGACTGCCGTGGCAGTCTGAAAAAAACGATAGCTTGTAAAAACCATCCGGCAACCTTGACAGAACATCATAAAAATGCTCTCGGAAAAGTGCCGACGGTGAGGAACTCATGAATAGACAAAGCGTTGACCGTCGGGCTGTCCATTGTAGCATTTTTATGATAACCCGTCAAGGTCAAGCGGCTGCGCCGTGCCTGCGTATCGCCTCCGGTTCGGAATCTATGAATAGACATTATGTATCTTGTAAGGCTAAAGCCTCTTTAACTCGTGCGTAGTAAATGCGTAAAAATTTGCGAGCTGCTGCGATCATGTATACTTTGTATGGTTTGCCTTCGGCTCGTTTCTTGTCGATAAATTGATAGACAGATTCATCGGCAGGACTGTTCTCCAAATAAACTATCATAATCTGAAAAAGTATTTTTCGCAGAGTCGGAGAGCCTCGCTTCGATATTTTTCTCGACTTCGGATCAGCTTTTCCGGATTGATTCGGCGGCGGATCAATACCGGCCAATGCAACGATAGATTTTGCGCTTTTAAGCCTATCAATATCGCCGATCTCGGATATAAGCTGAGAACAGTATACTTTTCCGACACCATACAGGCTCATGACGGTATCGTATTCAGGAAGCTGAGAAGACAATTTGTCCATCTCAATTCGCAGTGTGCTGCGTGTCTCAAGAGTTGTATTGAGCATTTTTACAGCTTCGGTGACGATCTTAGCAACAGCGTCAGTCAAGGGCAATGTACTTACTTGATTACGTGAATACGCATGGATCTGAGCAGCTTTGTCGTCGCTGTAATTGTAGTGGTTCTTTTTGCACCAGCTCTGATATTTGGCTTTGAATGCTGATAAAGTGAGCTTGGCAACAGAATCTACATGCGGAAATTTCAGCACGAAATCGACCCATTTTTCGTGACCGTCCGACTTTCTTGTCGGAGAGCAAAACAACGTGTTAGCACCCGGAAAAAGAGAATCCATAAGCGCACTGAGAGAGTTTTTCTGCATTACGAGCATTTTTCCAAACTCGATATACTGCCTGTTCATGATCTTCAATGTTTTGCGAAGTGCTTCGGCGGGTCTATACTCACGGAGCTTTGACCATTTGTCAAGAGCGTAAGACGCAATTTTAATAGCGTCGAGTCTATCGGTCTTGACCTTTCTAACTCGATTTGTATCGTAGTCATCAATTAGCAATGGGTTGACTGCCGAGACAAATATACCCGCGTTGTGAAGTGCATTGGCAACGGGTTCATAATATGTTCCGGTGCATTCCATGACGACTTTAGTTTCACCGGGCAGTGACTTGATAAAGGCTGTCAGATTATTGAGGTCGCTGTCTGTGTGAAACACATCAAAGGGTTCAGCTACAACTACTCCAAGGGGCTGCATCACTGCGACTGTGCTTTTTCCTTTGGATATGTCGATACCAACTGCGTTCATAAACATCTCTCCTGATAATAGAATTTGTGATCGATAAATCCACACTTTACTCGTTACCTATTCTTCCTACTGAGTGATGCGAGCGTATGTTGTAAAGCTCTACCTGCAAAATCGAACGCTATAACGAAAGCATGGATAACTGTCTCCAAGACGGGCGTGATTTCCCAAGGTGAACAGCGTTAGTCCAATCACTGCTTCCATTATAGCTTATGTAACAAGTGCGTGAAATACATGGCTGGTTTGTCATG
>CADASG010000144.1 GCA_902790475.1 uncultured Ruminococcus sp.
GTCGCCGTACTGAATGGAAAATTTCGGGCACAGGTGCAGGCAGCGCAGACATAGCGTGCAGTGCTCCTTTATCCATACGGGCTTGCCGTTTTGGATTTCGATCGCCTTTACAGGGCATTGCTTTGCGCACAGGCCGCAGCCGACGCAGGTGTCCTCAACATAGAAATTGCTCGTCCTGCGCGCTGTCCGATACATCATATCGGACATCGTGCGGACAACATACGGCGCTTTGGGTGTAGCGTGGTTGCCTTTCACCCTTGCTTTGATGTTGCCGATCAGCACCGCGAGGTTTTTGTCGGCTTCTTCATTTTGGCGGCAAACCTTTTCGGCGTCGCTGACGTCGAACATGGGCGTCCAATTGTCGGGCATTTTCAGGCTGAACGCCGCGCTGAGATCAATGCCCCTCTTCCGCAATAGCTTCTTCGCGTCCGTTCCGCTGTAGCCCGGTGTGGTGCCGTAGGTCGCAATGGCAAAGGCATAGGTTTCTCCTCCTGCCGTAATGCTCGCTTTCTCTAAAAACTCCCGCATAATGGTGGGTAGCTCCCAAAAATGCGTGGGAAAAACCATGCCGAGCACCTCGCCCTTTTTCAATGTGATTTTGCCGTCGCTGTTCTCGACGGAGACCGCCTTATCACCGACAGCCACTGCGATTTGTTCGGCAACATATTTGCAGTTGCCCGTTCCGCTGAAATAGAGTATCATCCGCTCACTTCCTTTTTAACCGGTGTTATTATCTTAATCACAACTCGCAAACCATGATGTATTCTTCATCAGTCTCTTTTACCGTTTTGAATCCAACATTATAATACATCTTCACGGCGTAGTTTGCCTTCTGTACAGCCAAAGACGCTTGTCGATATCCCTGCCACTTCAGCAATTCAAGCATTTCTGCCATAAGATGTGTGCCGATGCCTTTTCCTCGATATGGTTTAAGCAGAGATATGGCAAAAGACGGAGTGTTATCATCCACATGACCGTAATCGTTCATGATGCGCGTCCATACCGCGCCTTCCACTTTGCCGCCAAAATCGGCTACAAGGCAATTGTCACCCTTTCGAGTTCCAAAGTCTTCAATATAAACGCGCAGCTCCGGCTTGTTAATAATATCTCTATGAGGCGCTTCTGTTCCTTTCGGAATAAAAATCGCCTCGTATAAAAAATCATCAAGCAATCTGATCTCACTCTCGCGAAGATTTCTAATAACATAATCGCTTTGATTGTCAGTTGTTCGGTATGTGATCTGCTTGTTTTGGATACAATTATTCATAATACGCTTTTCCTGTAATTGTTTGTTTATCTCTCCCGATACACCCATGTTTTTCCCTTTCGGAATCGGAAAATCAATTCTTTGTTTACCATCTCGTTCAGCACGCGGTTGGCAGTTGCCGGAGAAACGGATAACAATTCTCTAACATCAATGTTTGATATATCGCCGTGCTCGGAGAGGTAATCGAGAATCGCCTGCTCTCTGCTTTCCGCTTTCGGTTTCACTTCTGACGGTTGAGAGGAAACATCCAATAGCGCGTCCTTGATTGCCGACAGCATAAAATCAATAAAGCAGGTGGAGTCGGCGGCGTTATTGGCATTATTGATCGCCTGATAATACTCGCTCTGACGGTCGTGGATGATCGATTCCACCGGCACCCACGCGAACAGCGAATTCCATTTTGACAGCAGCAGCGTGTGCCACAGCCTGCCGACACGTCCGTTGCCATCGGAGAAGGGATGTATCAACTCGAACTCATAGTGAAACACGCAGCTCTTGATCAGCAGCGGATTCTCGTTATGCTCTGTCCAGTCAAGCAATTCTTCAACCAACTGCGGAACATACGCGGGCAAGGTGCCGAAATGCAGAATGTTGCCCTGCGAATCCACCACGCCGACAGGACGTGAGCGAAAATCTCCCGCGTCATCGCGCAAGCCTCTTACCATGACGGAATGGGCGGCAAGCAAATCATCAATCGAATACGGATTCAGCTCGTCCAGCCTGTCATAGATTTCAAAGGCGTTCTGCACCTCCGCGATGTCCTTTGGCGGCGCCAATACGCGCTTGCCCGACACGACTGCCGTGACCTGCTCCAAGCTCAGCGTGTTCTGCTCGATTGCAAGCGAAGAATATATGGTTTTTATGCGATTACTTCTTCTCAACTGCGGAGACCGCGCGGCTTCCGTCAGCGTTGACATAGAGCCGACCAGCTCGGATATTTCAGCCGTCAACCGCAGTATTTTCGTATTGATTTGAAACGGATATTTTTGCATAGCCATCCCTCCGCTATCAGTATATCACTTCATCTCTCAAAAATCAATTCATCTCTCATCTTCTTTTGCAAACATGAGAGATGAAACACAAAGGGTCTTTCATTTTTTTGCTTGACTAATCAACGTGGATTGGTTACAATAAAAGCATAGAACCATATCATCGGGGAGGATTTTTATGAGCAACAGAGTCTACACGCTTGAAGAAATCGCCGCTATCATAGCTCCTATCGCCGCTCGTTACGGAGTAGACAGAATATATATCTTCGGTTCTTACGCCCGCGGAGAAGCCGATGAAAGCAGTGACATTGATTTGTGCATTGAAGCTGTCGCCATCAAAGGTCTTTTCGCTCTTGGC
>CADASG010000145.1 GCA_902790475.1 uncultured Ruminococcus sp.
TGCTTTTTACCGCGAAGCTGTTTCAGTATTTCAACCGTCTGCTCGGGCTTGAGCCAGCTCACGTCGCCGAGGATATAACACTCGTCATCATCATTCAGTACGCGGTTCCAGTTTTCAATCAGCGATTTGTCATGTGCTTCGATATCCGCAAACGGCCGTTTGTCGTGTTTGAGCACATTCGCGTGCCCGAAATGCGTGTCGGCTATAAAGAATATCTGTGGCATATTTATCGATTCTCCTAAATCAAAATCCCGTTACCATTTTCATTTTGCAAAATCAACATATAACAACAACTTCTTTTCCAGATAGCCGCATGTGAAGGGAAAGGAATCATACTTTTGGGTGCAGATATGGATGAATCCGTGCGCCTCATACCACTTTCGCAAAACAGTGTTTTCTTCCACGATACTGAGCTTCATCACCCGGCAGCCGAGCGTTTTTGCTTTTTCAAGTGCATCATTCAAAAGAATTTCTCCTATGCCGGAATGTCTGTATTCCGGAAGGACGCACAGACTGCCCAGTTCACATTCCCCATTATCCAAAATGAGAAGATTGTAATACCCCACAAGCTTATCACCTTCAAAGTAACTGTACATAGGGCGGTGCTGTTCGTCCATCCATTGAAGCAGCCTTGCTTCATCTGTCGCAAATGCCGTAAAGCCGGGCGCGTTTTCCGGAGTGAAGCCAAACGCATCGGCAACCGTCTTGAAGCTCTCTTTAATCACGGTGACGCATTCCGGGATATTGTTTTTGTCAATTTCTTTGATCATCGTTTTCATCTTGTTTCTTTATCTGCTTCCGCAGTTTGTTGTAATAATCTCTGTACCGCTCAACGCTTGATTTTATGGCAAGCTCCGATTCCGCGTATTCGAGCAATCCGGCAACGTCGACCCATTTGTATTCGGTCGTCTCGCCCTCCTGCAATGTGATCGCTTCCTTATCGCAGTCGACCCTCGCGAGATAGGAATAGATCAGGCTGGGGCTGCGTGTGCTGAAGGCGATTTTGACAAGCTCAAAGCGGTCGCACAAAATACCCGTTTCTTCAAACAGTTCGCGTTTGGCGCACTCCTCGGGACCTTCGCCGAGCTGTGCCGATCCGCCCGCGCTCGCCTCCCAGTAGCCCGGATAAATATCCTTGCCGGGGTGCCTTTTTGTCAAAAGATAAGAGCCGTCGCTGTGCTGCACCAGAATATCGCTCACCAAATGATATCGCCCGTCGGGGATATCCAAATAATTGCCGTGACGGCGCTCCCAGACCTCGCCTGTCCGCTTGCCGTCTTTATCGTATAAATCCCATAATTCCATAACCATCGCCCCTCACCTCTTTATTACAATTTGAATTGCATAAAGTTCTCGTTCTTTTCAAAGCCATAATCAGAATATAAAAGAACCCCCATATTGGAAGCGGTAATTTGAACAGTACCGCAGCCTTGCGTTTTTGCTTCATCAATCACCTTGGAAAGCAACGTTTTTGCGATACCTTTTCTTCGATAGCTCGGATCGGTAAACATACTTGACAGCAATCCGATTTTTCCGCTTGGACAGCCGAAATAAGGCGGCTTTTCTACGATAGACATTCCGCTTGTGCCAATGATTCTGTCGTTATCCAAAGCAAGCCACGATACGAACGTTCCGTCTGACAAATGACGCAAATAATAATCTCTCAGAGCAGGCTCGAGGTCGATATCCTCTTTTGCGCCTTCCTCACACAACTGATTGATACGCATTTTTATAAACACATCAAGGTCATTTTCGTTTAGTTTTCTAAATGTAATAATCATATTCACCTCGCAAATTTTTCCTAACCAAAGATTCTGGAATCAAATCTTCTTCACAAAGCAAATGATCCTGTTTGCTTCCCGAAAGCCTGAGCCAAGGTGAAACTGTCTGCTGACCTCATTTTCAAGCTCGCAGTCGCTTGCGAATTCCGTGCAGGATTTTTCCTTTGCCCACTGCTCACAGCAAGCCAAGAGCTGTTTTGCACAGCCCTGTTTGCGGTAGGGTTCTTCCACAAAAATCCCCTCCAAATAGCCAACGGGACTTCCGTGAGTTCCCTCCACGTAATCGCGCCGCAATCCGCACTGCGCAAATCCGACTGCCTTGTCGCTGTCCGTCATCAGGAACACCGCACCGTCAGGATCGTTGATCGCCGCGGCAAATCCCTCCGCAAGCTCCTCAACCGTATGGCTTGTCCACATCTTTGCCGCCAATGCCGCTATATCATAAGCATTTCCGGCGGCAGCTTTTTTGAATTGAATCCCCATATAGCACCTCATATTAAACCAAGATTTCCGTCTTGAAAAACCTCTCCTGAAAATCCGTTTTTTCGGCGATCTCTTTCTTGCTGAAAGACATATTCTCAGGGCATACTACCCACTTATCCTCAACATCGTCAAGGCGATGAATGACCGCGATTACCTTGCCTGTAAATCTATTTAACGGCTTGTCCACTCCAAGGATGTACGCGTCCTGCCACTCGCCGTCGGAAGCCTTGACGCCCTCGACATAACCGTAGTTGATCGGATAGAAAATATCCCTATGCTTTGGGTGAACGCTCCCCATCGGTCGGTCGACTGTCACGGTGACAA
>CADASG010000146.1 GCA_902790475.1 uncultured Ruminococcus sp.
ATGACAAATTTATACTTTTTTCATTCGTAAGCCCGCTATTCGATACTTCAAAATTTCTTTTGTGCAGGTATACAAATTTTTATCGTTCTGAATAGTTACTAAAGATTTATTAAATGGCTATTATCTATTCTATTATTTGCAATCATCTGCGTTTATGGAGGATGTTAGACAGTATATTAACTCCAATACGCAAGGAAATGTAGGAATTGAAGCATTGTATAAAGTGAAAATACCTCTTTCAAACCTTTGTGAGCAATCCGAAATCGTCGCATACCTCGACGAAAAAACCGCCGCGATTGATTCTCTTATCCAAAAGAAAGAACAGCTCATTTCCGAGTTGGAAGCCTACAAAAAATCGCTGATTTATGAATATGTTACGGGAAAGAAAGAGGTGCCCGTCCATGCCCATTAACGAAACTAACGAAAAACGCTTTGAGTCCGATATTGAATCGGCTCTGCTCTCTCCTGCGGGTGGTTATATCAAAGGCGAAGATACATATGATCCAAAGCTCGGGCTATACGTCGATACGCTGATCGACTTTATCCAAAGGACTCAGCCCAAGGAGTGGGCGCGGTTTGCAAATACCAACAAGGTCAACACCGTAGAAAAATTTTGCAATTCCTTCAACAACGCCTGCGATATGTCCGGCTTGCTCCATGTGCTTCGCCACGGCTTCAAGCACAGAGGCATTTCTTTTCGCGTCTGCTACTTCAAGCCTGAATCCACTTTGAATCAGACTGCGGCGGCGCAGTACGCACACAACCACATCGCCGTCTATCGTCAGTGGTACTACAGCACAGACAGCAAAAAGAGCGTCCGTCTTTGCGTTTGAGCTGAAAAATCAGTACACCGGGCAGACCGTCGACAACGCCAAGCGACAGTGGATGTATGACCGCGACCCGCGCGAGATTTGCTTTCAGTTCAACAAGCGGATTTTGGGCTGCTTTGCCGTTGACCATACTGAGGTATGGATGACCACACAGATTGCCGGAAAGAATACCTATTTTCTGCCGTTCAATCAGGGCAGCAATGGCGCAGGACGCGACGGCGGCAAGGGCAATCCGGCAAACCCCGACGGCTATCCGACAGCCTATCTGTGGGAACAGGTCTTTCAAAAAGACAGCATGATGGATATTATCCAGAAATTCATCCATCTGCAAAAGCAGGACGGCAAAAAGCCGCGCCTGATATTCCCGCGCTATCATCAGCTCGATGTTGTGCGCAAGCTGCTTGCCGACGTATCGCAAAACGGCGCAGGACATAACTACCTCATTCAGCACTCCGCAGGCTCGGGCAAATCCAACTCAATCGCGTGGACAGCATATCGGCTTGCTTCACTGCATGACAACGACAACAACGCCGTATTTTCAAGCGTGATCGTCGTTACAGACAGAACCGTCCTCGATGCGCAGTTACAAGAGACGATTTCGGGCTTTGACCATACCCTTGGCGCAGTGGAGACCATCGGAGAAAAGAAAACCAGTCGCGACCTGCTCAACGCCGTGAACGCGGGCGCGAGGATCATCGTCACCACACTGCAAAAATTCCCCGTGATCTATCAGGAGGTTGACAAGGCGAACGGTAGAAACTATGCAGTTATCGTTGACGAAGCACACTCCTCTCAGACGGGAACCTCTGCTCTGAAATTAAAAGCCGCCCTCGCCGACACCGAGGATGCATTGCGCGAATATGCGGAAATCGAGGGCAAAGCCGAGGAAGCAATCGACCCCGAGGACAAGCTCGTCCGTGAGCTGATCACCCACGGAAGGCACAAGAACCTCAGCTTCTTTGCATTTACCGCTACGCCCAAAGGAACCACGCTCGAAATGTTCGGCACCGAACACGAGGATGGCAGTTTCCATCCCTTCCATATTTACAGCATGCGGCAGGCGATCGAGGAAGGCTTTATTCTTGATGTACTGCAAAACTATATGACATATGACACCTGCTTCAAAATTGCGAAAACAATCGAAGATAATCCCGACGTCCCGGCAAGCCGCGCGGCAAAGCTGATTCGCAAGTTTGAGCAGCTTCATCCATACAATATCAGCCAAAAGGCGAAGATCATCGTTGAAACCTATCTCAGCACCACGCGCCACAAAATCGGCGGCAAGGGCAAGATGATGGTGATCACCTCGTCACGCTTGGCGGCAGTGCGCTATTATCATGAGTGCAAACGCTATATCGAGGAACAGGGTTATGATGATATCGGCGTTCTGGTGGCGTTCTCCGGCGCAGTAAATGATGGTGGGGAGGAGTACACCGAACCAAAGCTGAACGTCCGTGCTGACGGCTCACATATCGGAGAATCGCAGACAAAAGCGGAGTTCCACGAGAATTTCCATGTGTTGATTGTCGCAGAGAAGTATCAGACAGGCTTTGACGAGCCGCTACTGCACACTATGATTGTCGATAAGAAGCTTCGTGGTGTAAAAGCGGTTCAGACGCTTTCCAGACTGAACCGCACCTGCCCGGGCAAGACTGACACCTTTGTGCTCGATTTTATCAATACACAGGAGGAAATTCGAGACGCATTTCAGCCATTTTATCAGGAAACCATGCTTGAAAAAGAGGTCAACGCCGATTTGCTTTATCAGGTACAGCATGAGCTGCGCGGTTACGCCGTTTATTCCGATGACGACGTAAACGCTTTCTGCGATGAGTATTTCAAGGACGGCAATCAGGATGACCGCGCGATGGGTCGCATGACGAGCATTTTGAAGCCGGTTGCCGACAGATACAATGATTTGTCAGCCGACGAGCGGTATCAGTTCAGAAGACTTTGCCGCAGCATGAAGAAGTGGTACGGATATATCTCTCAGGTTGTGCGGATGTTTGACGTTGAACTGCATGAGGAGTATGTGTTCATCTGCTATCTGCTCGGACTTTTGCCGCCCGACGAAGTGCAGCCGCTTGACCTTGATGGTAAGCTTAAGCTTGAATACTATAAATTGCAAAAGACCTTCGAGGGCGCGATTGAGCTGAAAGAAGAAACCGGAGCATTCACACCTGCCACTGCCAAAGGTGCAACAAAGCCCGAAGAAAAAGAACCGCTCGATGAAATCATAGAGAAAATCAACGAGCAGTATAAAGGCGTTTTCACCGACGCTGACAGAGTAATGGTTGATGTGCTCAAGACTGTGCTCATGCGCGACGAGCACCTGAAAAAGAACGCAAAAACCTCCGACCCGCGCATCTTTGCGGAGAGTATTTTCCCCAAAGCCTTCGGTACCGCAGCGCAGAATAGTTATATGCAATCGCAGGACGCTTTTTCA
>CADASG010000147.1 GCA_902790475.1 uncultured Ruminococcus sp.
GGTCTTGTCGCTGTTCCGATGTCGCGCCACGCCCCGCTGACGCCGCCCTCAATGCCGAGAACTCTCTCCAGCACCGCGGGACCTTTGATCGCCGCCATCGCCACAAACAACTGCACGAGCGCCCTCATCCAGTTGTTGCTGTTGCTTCCGTCGTTCGGAATAAAGGTGATATGATTGACCGCTTCCGCGATAATGAAGTAGAACTCTACCATCACAACGGCAAAGAACAGCGACAGCACCAAGCCGAACAGCGACTTCAAAATTTCTTTTGTGCGCTGTCCGCTTGACAGATCCGCCGCTCCGAAAAACAGCACCAAAAACTGATTGACCGTTATCTCATAGATAATGCGGGCTATCTTGTAGGAGGTCAGAAACAGAACGATCGCCGCGGCAATCAGCTCGATAAACAGCGCGCCCCATTCCACGCGGTAACGGAACGGATACGGATTGATGAAATCAAAAAACTGATCGGTCTTACCGTCATTGGAATACGTCACGCCGACCACCTTGCCGTCGCTGCCGAACATACGCGTGATACCGCCGTGCTTGGTGGAAAACAACCATCGCTTCACTACGGTTTTGTCCGCTTCCGTTTCGGGCAAGTAACTAAACAAACCTGTTATAAACTGAGGCGAAAGATTATCTAAATCATACCCGTATGACGTAAGAAGCTCCCGCAAAACCGTGGAATCAAAATATGAATCGTTATTGGAAAAGAAAGCGCCGTATTCATAGCTGCTGACCAGCACATCGGAAATGTGGAAGCTCTCGCCCTCGTCTCCGTCGCCGAAATCCTCTTTCTTCAGATTGTCCACCGATATCTTCTCTGTGATATTGGTTTCAAGGATTCCCGAACCGTTGACGACAGACGTTGTACCACGCTTATAAAACTGGTTCTTCCGTATCTGACCGCTCTCCAGATAATCCATCCACGAGGTCGTCGCCATATTTGTACCGTTGTTGTGCAGATACAGCGTATCCATATACACGGTTTTCAAATCGATCAGATTGTCGGCTATCAGCGCCTGCGTCTTTGTCGTGTTATCGCTTGAGCCTCTCGCCATACTGCTGACGCCGTTGATGATGCCCTGTCCCGAATCGTCCGAGAAAAATTCCAGTATGCCTGAGTTACTCGACACACTGCTCTCAGGCGTATAGCTCGTGACATTGGAATTGACAAACAGCGACGCTGAATCTGTGTCGGCGTGCCCGATGAACAAATACGGCACGCCGACAACGATCAGGATAAACAGGCAGACGTTTCGCGCAAAGGTTTTGGCGCGCATATTGCCTTCTGCGGCGTCGCCCATAATCAGGCTGTAGCCGAGATAGAGAACGGAGATCGCGATCGGTATCCAGATAAAGCCCATCCAGCCCTGCAAAAAGCGCACTACATTGTCGTTGTAAATCACGCCGACAAGTGAGAAAATGTGGTTGTATATTCCCTCCGCAGCGCTGCACAGCGAGGATATCAAGTTAACCAGCGCCCACAAAATCACGCGGAATAAGCCAAACATCTGCGAGCCGTCAAAATACTGGAGGTGCGAGACCATATATTCAAGAAATGACATATTTTCTCCTTACCTCTCAGCCGTCAGCCCGCTACGCTT
This sequence comes from uncultured Ruminococcus sp., assembly GCA_902790475.1. Lineage (GTDB taxonomy): Bacteria > Bacillota > Clostridia > Oscillospirales > Acutalibacteraceae > Ruminococcoides. The sequence goes on from CADASG010000147.1 coordinate 1,611, forward strand.
GCCCAGTCGCCCGCGCCGTTGCTTGCCCAGTCGCCCGCGCCGTTAAGCGCGCTGGTAATACCTTTGCCGATGTACGCCGCAGCCAGCACCAGCGCCGCTCCGATACAGATGTACACGAACTTGCTTTTCGCGACTTCCTTGCTGCGATCCGACCCGATGATACAGAGCAGACCGACGCCGATGATGGCGAGCGACACAAGCACCCATACATACGGCAGGGCGGAATCGATCGCGTTTGCAATCGACTGAGAAACCGACTGCCAATAGTTTGTGCCCTCGGCGGCGAGATTCGGGGTTGGAATTGCGGATGTGATGTTCATAACCATTGCTTGTAAATTTGACATTTGACATCGTCCTTTCGTAAAAATATTGGTTATTACTGACCGGCAATCCTCAGCAAAACAAAAAGGCGCAATCCGTGTGCCGAAAATCGACACACAGATTACACCTGTAAAACGCACCGCCCTTTGCTCCATCCAAAACGCAAAAGGCAGCGTCAGCTATTCAATTGTTGATACTCAGAATTGCCTAAGTTTATTATACCACAGAATTACATCTTTTTTTGTGAACTTTGTTGCTCAAATAAATGTTGGTTGAACATCTCAAAATTAGTTTGTGTTGTGATTACAATAACCAGTATCATCATATTTTTTCATATACTATTTTGTGTAAGTAATAAAAATCTACGATCACAATCTCCCATATCACTTGTTTTACATATAATGCTTTTCTTTGTCAAATACAAAAAACTCTTGAGGATAAAGATAGTCCTCACCTGTTTCATCAACAATCCGATCCCAACCACGTTCAATAGCAATCACATAATATTCTTTTCCATGAAGCAAATAGAACGGATCGGAAGCACCAATGAATTTTACTATCATATTCGTAATATTATTAAAATCTGCTCAAGATAGTATTCTTCTGCCATCTGAAGTATTAATTTAAACTTGCAAAAAAGCTAATTCTCGCCTGAGCCGCTTTATATGCTCCTGCTTCTGACCATATTCGGTAAATACAGAAATGATTTCTTCGTCGTTCTCAAAGCGTGGGCGGGCTACATACCTTCTGTCAAGAATATATGATTTTTCAGTGCCGCCAAAGCTCACCCTGATGTTATTTATATCCTGAGCGACAACTGTGCCGATGCCATAAGGCTTCGCCGTAACCTCCACGCCGATGAGCGAAATCTCGGAACAGCTATCGCAGCTGCGCTCCAGCTCATTGATTTCCTGCTCCAAGGCTACTCTCGGCAGAAGCTTTCTTTCTTGTGTCTTTGGAAACTGAGGGTATTGATACTCCATGATAGAAATTATATGTACGACAACAGTACATAAGATCGAACGCAAGCAAATGCAGCGACTGATCATTGTAGTGCTCCGACGTGAGCCTGCTAAAATGGGTTTTCAGTAAGCTGTCATGTTCCTTGAGAACTTCAACGATTTCGTCACATAGCCGATAGTAATTTGGCAGACTGAAACTGCTGCCGGAGCCTATGCTTAATCCGAAATCGACATATTTTGCCATTGTCTGTGCTTCGCTCGACTTATAAACATAATTGAAGTCTGGGTCATTCATGGCAAGGAATACGGAAGCGGAGTGCCTGTCCTGCTTAAAAGACCAGTTGCTCGGGAAATACTTGCAGCGCAGGTCCTCATATTCTTCAAGGAACTGATCCATATTCTTCTGCACTTTGGAAACATCACCGTGCGCATCGGCAAAGAGCACTTCGTAAAATAGCCTCTCCACCGTTTCGGGTTCCTTCTCCCACAGCTTAATGACACCGGTACTCGGATGCATACGGCTGTTGTCAATGAACAGTGAAAACTCTTTCCTCGCCGCATTAAAACGGTCGGCAAAGGACGCAAAAGCTGTATCCGGCTTGAACCATTCGTCCCGCCAAACCTTCATAGCCTGCCATTTAAACAGCTCATCATGCACATCACCGTAGATCAGGTTGATGTTCTCTTCATACCGTTTGATGAATTCATGTAAATTGTGTGTGTTCATAATCTATTGTCCTTCTGTAAAAATGACTACTGTATTACACAATCCCGAAAAACTTCTCAAAGAATGCTTTCAGCTTTTCAATTACCGTTTGCTTTTTCTCAGCGCGGTTGCTTCCTCCGCCGAAGCGGCGCATTGGTGGTAAGAGGTTGTCTATGCCTATACCGGTTGTTTTCAGCTCACCGTCGCGGAAGGCGTTGTCGATGAATCTCTTTGTTTCGTCCTCTTTGAGCTTTTCTTCGGTTATGATGGTGCTGATTTCCTTTTCCTTTTGCTCTTTGACGAATTCGCGCCAGTCGGAGAAGACATCATCATAGTCGTTGACGTTAGCGATAAACGCCTCAATCAAATCCTTCTTGCTTCTTAGCTCAGAGCTCGCGTCAACAGCGCGGCGGATATCGACAACGATTTCCTTGTCCTCGCAGTTGCCGTCCTTATATTTTTGCACGAGCATAAGGATATAATCTATATTGATCTCAATTTGTTTTATAAGTTCGACTTCAAAGACGATATCTTTTGTGATATCTTCCTTGTCGCCGTCCTTTTTATTCTTCCATTCATCGCGTAGATCCTGATATCTTCCGAGATAGGTTTGCAGGTCGCGCTCGGAGATAAGCTCTCTGCCTGCAAATTCATCAAACGACAACAGCAGATTGCGCATACGCAGCAGTGCTCCGAACAGCAGAATAAAATCTCGCTGATTCTTCTCGCCGATGATTGACGGCTCCGAGAGCGGAAAGCGTTCTTCCAACTCCTCTATCATATCGATATAGCCGGGCTTCTGTTTACCTTTATCATCAACATAGCCCTCGTAATAATCCTTGAAGCCCTTGAGCAGCACTACGCCGCCGGCTTCCATATTGCCGAACAGGGCGATCGCATTGTCTACGCGCTTTTGCAGCTGACGGAAGCAGACGATATTCCCGAAGGTTTTTATCTTGTTCAAAATACGGTTTGTGCGTGAAAACGCCTGAATCAAGCCGTGATATTTCAGATTCTTGTCCACCCAAAGTGTGTTTAGAGTGGTGGCGTCAAAGCCCGTGAGAAACATATTGACGACGATCAGCAGGTCGATCTCCTTGTTCTTCATCCGCAGCGACAGGTCTTTGTAATAGCTCTGAAAACCGTCGTTGTCGGTGCTGTAGTTAGTGTTGAACAGCTTGTTATAGTCGTCAATCGCCGATTCAAGGAAATCGCGCGGGCTTTGGTCAAGCCCCGAGGTGCTTTCGGGGTTTTCCTCGTCAAGCAGATCCTCGGTTTCTTCCTCGTTGGCGGCATAGCTGAAAATGGTGGCGATCCGCAGCTTCTTGGTCGGGTCTGCCTCCATTTGCTTTTTGAACTCATTATAATAGGCTCTGCTGAAAAAGCTCTCCGACAGCGAAAAACCACAATATATCAAATATCCTCTATCATTCATCCACAAGATATGGTATAATACTCATATAGCGGATGACCCCAAAATCCGGGCGTTTTATCAAAAAACAGCGAATCTGAGGGGTGCATAGGGATGTACATCAACGAAAACAGTGCACAAATGACATTGGAAGGCTTTTACGCTCCGTTCGCGGAGAGGCTCTCGTCCGAAAACAGATGGGTGAAGCTCAGCCGAAAAATGCCTTGGGACAAAATCGAAGAAG
>CADASG010000148.1 GCA_902790475.1 uncultured Ruminococcus sp.
GACAATTCCATTTTAACGGATTTGGTTTAAATATGCTCTACTTTTTTTGAATTATTTTTGTAGGCTCTATTTGTTACCCCAACATTTATTATAGAGCCTATTAATCTTTCCAAACGACTTCGTCCTCGACGTAGCCGTTTTTCTTTTTCTTTTTAACAACAAGCTTTGCGATAAATCCGCTTGCGAAAACAAGCAGTGAGACCGCCCAGCCTGCGGCGACCTGAGCCCAGATGGGGTAATCTCCGTAGCTTCCGCCGTTTTTGCCGAAGAGTGTGATCATGTTCCAGATGAACAGACCGGCAAGCAGCACCGGCGCAATAAACTTGATCGAAGCCGCAAACCACCAATAGGGGGTCTTAAAGCGCTTGGCGTTTCTGTTGACCTCGTGAAGCACTTTTCTGAGGTTGAATGTCCAGCCGATCGCGATACACTCAAACACGCCGATGATGATAAGATTGACTGTGTTAGCCCAGTTATCCACGATATCGAGCCACGCAAGACCTGCCTGTGTGATGAACAAGATCGAGATCACACCGCTGACGATACAGACGGCGAGAGTGACTTTTTTCGGCTTTATGTGGAATTTATCAGCCACGGCTGCGGAAACGCCCTCTACGATAGAGAATGCCGAATCAATGGCAAGCGTTATCAGCATCAGATAGAAGATCGCGCCGAACAGAGCGTTGAACCAGCCTAAGTCGGTCAGGTTTACGATAGCCTGCGGATATACGATAAACGCAGTGGAAATACCGCTGTCGGTGATTTTGTCGAGCATTCCGGTACCGCCCATTGTCGAGAACATAACGATTCCCGAAAGCACGCTTATCGCCATGTCGGAAAATGCAATGATCATCGCGTCGGCGGCGATATCAGCGTCGTCGCCCACATATGAACCGTAGGCGAACATGATCGCCATCATGATCGACAGGCTGTAGAATACCTGACCGATAGCATCGACCCAAAGCGAGGGATCCGAAAGCATACTCCAGTCGGGTATGAAGAGGATCTGCAGTCCCTCGGCAGAGCCGGGCATCGTGCAGCCCTTGACCGCCATAATGACCAACAGGATAACAGGGGCGAATACCGTGAATTTAACGACCTTGCCCACGGAGTTTGCGCCGTTGCGGATACAGAAGAAAATCAGTCCCCATGCCGCCAACAGGCAAATCAAAACAACCGGCGGAATGCCTAAGCCCTCGATTTTTCCTGTGGTTTCCGTAAGCTTGAAAAACAGGTTCGAGGCGGCTTCATTATTACCCGTCATTCCCGAAAACTGCCATGAATTGACAAACATCAGGATGACCCATGCAAACACTACCGAATAGTAGCACACGATCACAAAGGCGTTGGACGTTGCCGCCCAGCCGACCGGCTCCCACTTTTTCCCTATTCCGCGCATGGACTCGATCGCACCCTTGCGGAATTTGCGCGCAACGGCGATCTCCATCATCAAAAGCGGGATTCCCATGGCGAGCATGGCGAACAGATAAACCACCAAAAAGGTTCCTCCGCCGTGCTTAGCCGCAAGACCGGGAAAACGCCACGCGTTTCCGAGACCTACCGCCGAACCGATGGCGGCAAGAATGAATGTGAAGCGTGAGCTCCACTGGCTTCTTTTTTCCATAAAATCTCTCCTCAAGTTGAATTATGTCGCATTTCCTTTCAAAAATGCATTTTAAACATATTATACAATTCTTTTGTAAAAAAAGCAATATGGAAAATATAAACATTATAAATTTCTGTCATTTCGATTAGTGCGCGAAGAGCAAAAATTACCGCAAAAGGTAATGTCGTCAACTTTAGAGAATAAATATAATCAGGTATTATCCATTGCAGTATCTTGTTAATTCTAAAAGTTTACAAGATAACATTTGTCGCCGCACCGAAAGCCTTCTCTTGGGAGAAGGTGGCGCACCGCCCAAGATGAAATTTAAAAAAATATGTTTGTCGGCATGAGCGTAGAGGTTCGTAAAAATATAACTTATGAGGCGGTGTGACGGAAGAGGGTTGGCGTGCCGCCGCTGTCAGTCCGCGTACTTAACGGCGGATAATTTGCTAACCTTTGAGTTTCGCGGGAAATGATTGCATTTGTGAAAAAATCAGCGAGTTTTTACCCAGTTATCCTATCAAACGTTTTTGTGATTGGAAAACGTCGTTCAAGACCCTCTTCCGTCACGTCACCTCAGAAGTTTGATTATATCTAATTATGTCAGAGGTTTTGAAACGTTCATTTGATTCTGCACTTGTGTTCACGGTGCCGTGCCACCTTCTCCCGGGAGCAATGTCAACAACTTAAGAATAAGCGGCACTATTTACAAATATCAAACATTATATTCGTGCAAATTGCGAATT
>CADASG010000149.1 GCA_902790475.1 uncultured Ruminococcus sp.
GCTGCCCGGCATTTAGCCTACCATATGCATACTCATTGTCAATAGCTTTCGCGGCATAAACGCGGATTAAGGTTACCCACACTTTCTAGTGAAGCCTCTGTTTTTTTATCGTCAGCCAGCATACTCGACTCCTTCTTTGATCACGTTTTGATAGAAAGGCAATACGTTTTGATATCTTTCAAACAATTCCGCTGACTTGACCGAGATCGAAACCGTAACATCGTATTCAAGACTTAGATCGCTTGCTATCTCGGCAACAGCCATGCGGCACCGAGATATTTGTTCCTGCGATTTATCAACTGTCAGAAGAATATCTACATCAGATTCGCTGTGATAATCTCCCCGTGCGTAAGAGCCATATAGATAGGCACTTTTCAATTCACCAAAAACGGTTTTGCATCTCTCACATGCTTCATTAAGGATTTCAATTGCTTCATTCTTGCTGCACATAGATATTCCTCCCTTCTGTTTTTATTATACCCGATTATTCTGTTTCGTCAAGGGTTAATTCAGGAATCACAAAGGCGCTCAAAAATCGCCGACACCGCGCGAACGCTCTTGGTCGGGTACTTACTCTGCTTTTCCCAACAAATCGCACACAGGGCGATACACGGCGAAACAGGGGCGAAAAACTGTTTGCCATCAAAAGAGCTGCAGCCCCGATTTTCGAGGCTGCATTTTTGATTATTCTTCCGTGTGCAGCGCTTCTGTGATCAACCTCACACCCAATCGGAAGCCGTTAATGAAGCTCTCGCATTCGTTCAGACAATTCAGCTCAGTGACGGCATCCTTGAATTTGCCGAACAATTCTATTTCGTGTTCATTCATGGTTGCTTTGAGCGCGGCGTCATGCCTGAGCACTAGCTTAGCGAGCCTGTCGCTTTCGCTGTCCTTCTTGATATCACGCTCGAACGGATGGACATTGCCGTAGTACAGTTCTCTGATTTCTAAAACATTCTTTGGCGAGGATCCGGTTAATGTTAATTGGATTGCAAGTCGCCTCAAGGGAGTTGCTCACGTTCTCGTCCAAAAAGGCGGCTGGTTGAACAGTCCGTTGCGAAGCAAATGTGACGATAAAAACGAATACTATGGAGCAATTGGAAACTACTATACTAATCAGGCAGTTGGACACAAAAAATTTCTTTATCGAGCTTACGAGGGCAGCGATGATGTTTTGATGGAGAGGGTTATACATAGCGTAATTCAGTATAGCAACTCCCAAATGGTAGAGACCCTATATACTTGGTCTGGGGTAAACAATGCGTTGTTACGTGACAGATACAGTAGCCAGAGAGACGAACGGATTGCTGCGGAATTGGAAAAGGTCAAAGCCCTCAATGATGCTGACGAACTAATAGCATATTTCGATGATGATATTAAAAAGCTTCAGCTACAAGTTGAGCAAACTATACGAGCTTATGGGCTGGGAACAGATATACAGGTATGATGACTGGGGATACACGGAGAACATGTGGAGCATTGATACAGAACTTGCGGTACAGCTCGGTCTCATCAGCAAGGAGTCGCCTGACTGCTATTCTCTGAATAAAGAGCTGCGTCCCGAGCTTCGTCCGACTCAAAAGAAAACACTGACAGCAATCTATGAGGCTTTTGGCTGCGATGAATTCTCCTCGGATATGTTTATCGCCACTCTGAATTATTCTGTCTCCTATACCTACGCCTCACTGCACAAGTTAACGCTGCTGCGTTTATTGGATCAAAACATCGATGAAAACGGCAACCGTTACCGGCTTGTTGTCACTCCCGAGGAAAAGCCCGAGTGTTTTGAACCCGCGGCATAAAACCAAGGGTGGCGGGTGGGAAACGGAAAGGAAAACATTATGAAAAGTACTTGTTCTTGACGTTCAATAATATGGGAGTACAATAAAATACAGATTGGAGTTAATGCAAAAAAGATATATCCCTGAAAAAGCCCGATTTTATCGGGCTTTTTCACGTTTTGAGGGCGGAAAACGGAAGGCAAACGTTGTGCTGTTTTCCTGTTAAACGATCATGGGATCGACTCAAAACTCCGTGCGAGAAATGAGTCGATCCCATTGTTTTGTCAATATTTATTTTTTTACCATTTTACACCTTACTGTCGTGCGTTCGACGCCTGAGTAAGTGCAGGTGAACAGGGTCATATCCCAGTCGTTTGGGGGATTCTTTGTTGTGAGCTCCTCGGTCTGTTCGGGGCGCAGAGTTTCGAGATCAACGACCTCGCATGGGTAGACGTGCCCCTCGGCGTCGGTGAAAT
>CADASG010000150.1 GCA_902790475.1 uncultured Ruminococcus sp.
GCACCATTAACAGAAGAATAAGGTTTTTGCATAATCAAGCCCTCGGTGTTTTGCCGAGGGCTTGCGTTTTGGGCGATGGGGTGGTTGTTGAGCGGTTACGAAAAAACGGCAGCCCTGCTTTTGACAGGGCTGCCGTGCAGCGTTAATCACCTTTTTCCAGCGACTCTGCCATGAGCTGCATTGCCAGGCGAAAGCCGTTGACAAAACACTCGCATTCATTCAGACCGCTCAGTTCTGCCCACGCGTCCTTGAGCTTGCCGAAGAGCTCTGTTTCGCTCTCGTTGAGCGTTTTCCGGAGCTCCGCGTCATGCTTGAGCACCAGCTTTGCGAGACGGTCAATCTCGCTGTCCTTTTTGATTTCGCGTTCATACGGATGGATATTTCCGTAGTACAGCTCTTTGATTGTGTCCAGGCACCTCCTTTAGCACAACACAATACCACAGAAAATGGAAAAGTCCAGAGATTTAAAACCGCGCAAGATTATTCCTGCGCGGCTTGTTCTTCTTTTAACCGTTTTTTCTCCGCCGTGATTTCCGCTCGCACCTTGGAAATCATCTCGTTGAGCAGGCGCTCGCATTCCTCTCTCGTCTTGGCGTAGACGGTGTGAACCTCGCGCTTGCCGTAGGCATTGGTAGGCGAGTATCTGCCCTCAAAGAGGTGGTCGTTCAGCTCATAGATACCGCCGGTGCCTGACTTGCGGATTTTGCCCTTGTACGGCTCAAAGGGCTGTGTTTCTTGTGCAGGCTCATGCTTTTGAACGTCATATTCACCCTGTTCAAACGGTTCGTTCTTGGCAAACCGCCGCTCGATTTTGTTCGCCGCGTTGATCTGCATCTCATCAGTATTGAAAAAGACCTCAGTGCGGAGACCGAACCTGAGATTGTTGTCAAAAACACACGGAACGCCCGTATGACCGTTTCTCCGTTCAGCATCTACCTGTCCGGAGAGTGCGACGCCGATAATCCCGAATCTCCAAATGAGAACGGATTGGATAAGTGCTTCCTGCTCCCGGAATGGGACGACACCAGCAAGGTCACCCTTACCGACGGCACGGTGTATTATCTGTACACCAACGAGGGCGGCGAGCATAGAGAGGGCGAAAACGGCGTGTATCATACCACGGTTCACCTCAAATATTCAACCGTGATCGGACCGCCTTTAGAACCCGAAAACATCTTTGTCAATATCAAGGATATCGAATCGGTCACCATCAACGGCGATACGATTTACCGTAATTAGTTAAATAAGGAATTATTGAGACGATTTGCCATTTTATAAATATTAGTTTAGAAATAACAACGCCGCCAAGCAGGAAAATATCCTACTTGGCGGCAGCTATTTATTTAGTCTGCTTTTACTTTCTCGTTAAACTCCTGAATCCTTTTCTTCATAGCAAAGTACTGGCTGAACCAGATGAAGAAATAAATGAAGAAGAAAATTGCAATGTAGCCAGCGATACCCCAAAAGCTATGCGGCATCCAGTACATACAGTAAGCGATCGGCAGCATTGATACGGAGATAACAATGCAGTGAATAACTGTCTGCTTCAGAAGGCTCCAGTTTTCAATTTCCCAGATAACCGATGTTCCTCCGAACGCGGCTCCGTAAATTAAAGAGCATATCGTCTGAATTACGACGGCGTTCAGCTCATTTCCGCAAAGAGCAGTCAACTGCGGCACTACAGGATAATACTCTCCCTTGTTGATTATTACCGAAATGATAAGTGTGATGATAAAGCTGATGCTTAAACCGATAGGCGCACCGATCAGGCTGCGCAGAATAACTTTCTTTTTCATAATTTACCTCCTATAAACCTAAAACCTGTTTGATTTTTGACACATAGCGTCTTGAAACATATGTTGCCGTACCGTCGGACAGCGTAACGCAAATTGTACCCGATAAGCTCAAATCGAAGTTGCGTACCTTTTTCAGATTGATGATCTCCGAGTTGGAAATACGCACAAAGCTGTGCTTAGTCAGCTGTTCCTCAAGCTCGTATAATCTCTGCCTGAGGATATATTCTTTCTTGCTGACCGAAGCAAAGGTCTTGCCGCCCGCCGCGTAAATACGGATAATGTCCTCGGGTGATAAGATTTCCGCCAAATCATTGTAAAAGCCCGTGATAACCTCTGGCGTTTTAGATGAAAGCGTATTGAGTATGTCGTTGATTTCATCATTTACCTTATCGGTAATAATAATCACTTTCGGCTCAATACAGCTGTCGTCGATTTTGATTTCTACCTGCATTGTTTTTCCTCCTTTGTTGACAACAGTATAGCACGCTTGGAGAATCAAATCCACCGTTTTACGATAAGTGGTCGGTTTTGGGAGATAAGTGGTTATTATACAAAATAATATAGCCGTCCGACGGATAATCCTGCTTGGCGGCTTTACTTGTCCCCAGAAACGCTTTGAATATAGACAAAAGTCCGTATCTATGGTATATTTTATACATTGAATAATAAGGCGGTAAGAGAGCATGACTATGAATTCAAATTCAAACAATATAAACTACAACTACGACGAGCAGGCAAAGATCA
>CADASG010000151.1 GCA_902790475.1 uncultured Ruminococcus sp.
CGCTGTTCGAGCCCTTCGCCTAAGCCGTCTGCCGCCTGACCGATGCACCAAGAACGTACAAGCTCCTTTTCTTCTGCCGTAAACGGCTCTCTGAGCCGGAACTCGACCTTGCCGTAGAGGGTGTTGTTTCGGTCAACAACATCCCATTGGCAGGAGACCATTTTCTTCTGCGCGTTATCGTCATCGTAGAAGAAGTCCTTCATATTCGTGCCATCGAGCTCCTGCTCTTTTTGAAACAGCTCACGGATTTCGTGTTCATAATAAAGGAGATAGCGGTTGCCGACTTCGTATTGCTCGCCGTCTTCGTCATCCTCCATATTGCCGACAAGCGGAAAATAGAAGGTTTCGGTAAACCGACCGACTTCATCAGTCATGCGCTCAATATCGCCAACAAGCTCCGTGGGCGTATCGTATTGGTCGTGAACGATATTCATCTCCAAATCGTCGCGGATATCCTCAACGGAATTTTCCACAAACTGCAGGGTCTTATTAACCTCAAACAGCGTATGGTTTTCATTGAAGAGCAGCGACAAATGCCTGCCGATATCGTTCTCGCCAAAAAGCTTCACGCTGACGTCGCTCTTTTCTTCATCGTCGATAATATGGATTTGGTCTGATAAGCGCTCGATGCCGACGGATCGAATCTTCATCTCCAAATCAATGCGGTCGCGCGGCAGATCCACCACAAGCGTACCGCCCTTCGTTTGCAATAATGCTGTGAGTATCATTTGATTTCACCTCCAAAAAAGAAAAGCCACAAGGCTTTTGACCTCATGGCTTTGGTGTATGTATGTTATCAATGATAGTTATGAAACTACAAATCAGAATTTTCTTCAAACATATTTCCGTTTTTCCAATATGTACGAAGAACATACGGTCTGAAGCTTCCGTCAGCAGGTGTTGATTTTATAACACGGTATTGGTCGTCGATGATCTCAATCGCACTGCAATTTGATACCGAAAGCCCGACTTTATCAATATGTTTCAAACTGTTGATTTCGCTCTCGCGTTTTCCTTCTTTGTTACAATGTGGTGAGAAATAGGCGTCAATAAATCCCAACCCCGGGATCTGATTGACTTCTGCTTCCTTATATCCCGGCACGTCTGTGTTTCCCAAAGCAAACCAGCAAATCGCGCCTGCTGATACGCCGCACATTACTTTTCCTGTTTTCCAAGCGTCTCTCAAAAGATTATCAAAGCCTGTTTTTTTCCACAGTTCTACCATTGCAACGGTATTACCACCACCTTCATAGATGATGTCTGCCCATGAAACGTCGTTTTGTGCTTTTTCAAAATTATCTGTAAGTTCAGATGCTTTCAGCCACCTGAAATCACAGCCGAACATATCACCGTATATTTTTTTGATTGTTTCGTAATACCTTAATTCATTTTCAAAGCCAAAAGATATTTGTGCGTGCGCGAGAAACAGTACGCGCGGCTTTTTCCTCCCTGTCAGCCTGATAATCTCACTGTCTATTTCAGATAATTCATAAGGCAGTTTTTCACCTTTACTATTGATCCTGCCATTTTCACCGCCGCCTATGGCAATGATTTTTCTGACCGTCTTACTCATCACTACACCTCCGCAAATTCCAGTTTGTCTTAAATCTATCATATCAGATAAAACCGAGATTGTCTACAAGTTTTTGCGCTTGCATAACAGGCTGATAAACCGTAAACTCCGATCTGCCCTGCCAATGCACGTCGGGATGCGAAAGGAACTTTTCGTCTCTGCCCGTAAACGCGGCGACCTCGTATTCGTTGGCGATAAAGACCTCGCCTTCGCCATAGAGGTAGGTATCGACCTTGGCTTTGACGGATTTGCTGTTGAGGTTATCCGACATGAATTTCTGATAGATCGTCCAGTCCTCCAAATCGTAATGATCCTTGGGTGAGCCTGAGCAGAGAAGTGTGGCGGCGCTGCCGTTGTCGGCGGTCAGCGTCACCTTTGAAAACATTACGCTCATGTCATTTCCTCCAAAGAAAAGCCCTCGTCGCCGGTCGGGATGATGAATCGGTTATAGTCCAAATAATCTACTTCATCACTGTTGAGGAAATCCTCACCGCGCTTTTCAAATTCCGCGATATCGTCCTCATCGGCGTTTTCGCTTTCGCCCTCGCCGTAAAGATAGTGCTCAACATCTACGGTAATGCTTTCCGCGTCGGGATTATCCTCGATGAAATCACAGTAACCGTCGGTGTCGGTGATCTGTTCCTCGGTGTCGGGCATTCCCGGACAAAGATATTCGTCAGTAGAGCCGTTATCGGCGGTCAGGCTTACTCTTGAAAACAGCTTGCTCACGCTACATTCCTCCCATCGTCATCGAGCTGCTCTCATCCTCGAGCTTGTCCATAATTGAATCAAGCCCGTCCTCTACATCGCAGAAAATGAAGCCGCCGTTTACAAATTGACCGCTCTTTTCATCAGCCATATGTGCGCCGAATTCTGCAAAGTCGAAATAATCGCACAGTTCATCGCTGATTTCATACTCATCGTAATAATCGCTTTCCACGAAGAACCTTCCGACACCCTCATAGTCGCCGTAGCTGATATCATTCAGCCATTCAAACTCGTCAAGGTGATTGATCAACGTGATGATGTTCTTTGAGGATTTAACGTCCGTCATCTCCATCGCGGCATCGAGCTTTTCGGTATCTATGTCATAGGTGTTAAGCTCATACGCAAGTTCGTTCAGAGCGTCAATGCCCTCGTTGTCGAGTATTTCCTCAAAGCGGACGGAGAAACGACTGAAATTGGGATTTCCGTATTCACTGGACAAATCGCAGTCGTCAATGGATTCCGCGCCGAGCCTGCGTACTGCCTTGTCTATGGCAAGCTGCGATTCAG
>CADASG010000152.1 GCA_902790475.1 uncultured Ruminococcus sp.
GTGAAACTATCTATAAACACTCCGCTTTTTATCCAAATCGGGAAATGGATCAGCAGAAACATTACCGCATTGATAATTATCGGCAGCCATTTTCTTTTTTCGCTGACGGTAACATTCAACAGCCAGCCGCGAAAAACCATCTCCTCCGTAATACCTACAAAAAGAACATCAATCAAATCGCTGCAGCTGAAGCTGTCGCTGACAGCCAATCCGCCTTTACGAATAAAAGCGCCTATGATCAAATAAGCGGTAAAGCCCAGATATACAGGGATATATTTAAGGAGCTTCACTCGATTTGTGAACATATCCTTTAATCCGATATATACATCATCCCTGAAATACCGCACTAAACAAACCGCGGGCAAAACCCAGACCGAAACTTTAATGATTCCTTCTGTTATGAATGGAAGCAGAAACTCGTCGGAAACAACACTGCCGACCGCGCTTCTGCCGAAAAGCTCCCACAACGCCCAAACCCCGTAAAAAATGAGAAAATATATGATGATTACAGGTATCTTCTGTTTCTTTTCTGTTTTTACTTTCAATACTCCGATCTCCTAAACTCCGATTTGCTCGCCTATTTCAAAAAACATATTTCTTCAATCTGTCCATCGCTTCCATAACAAGCGAATGCGGCAGAGCGAGGTTCATTCGGATTCCCCACGGGTCGTGGAACGGCGCGCCCTGCTGCCACGCTACACCGACGTCCCAGCCTCTTTGAATCAACTCGTCAATGCCGATTCCGTGCCGTATGCAGTATTCCTCGCAATGTAGGAACAGCATATAGGTTCCCTCGGGCTTTGATACCTCAACGCCGTCAAATTCGTTTTGAATAAACGAAACAGCATCGTTGACATTCTCGGACAGCACCTCGCAAAGCTCATCTACCCAAAGATGTCCTTCGGGCTTGTACGCGCCGATCAGAGCGTGCATCGACAGCACGTTCATCGAATTATAATGGCTCATATCCGATTGATTTCTCATTCTGTCTTTGAGGTAATCGTTATAAATGATGTGGTAGCTTCCAATCAAGCCGGCGAGGTTAAAGGTCTTGCTGGGCGCGTAAACGGCTATTGTTCTGTTTTTCGCGTCCTCCGAGATGCTCTGAGTCGGAATGTGCTTGTGTCCGTTTAGGAGAATGTCCGACCATATTTCGTCTGAGATGACAATACATTGATTTTTGCGGAATATCTCCATCGCTTTTTTAAGCTCATCCTGTTCCCACACTCTGCCGCAGGGATTATGAGGACTGCAAAGGATGGCAAGGTGGATATGATTATTCTGTATGCGTCTGTCCATATCCTCATAGTCCATTCGCCACACACCGTTTTCGTCCTTTTTCAGCGGACTCAGCTCGGCAACTCTGCCTGTATTCTCCAATACATGCGTAAAGCCAATATAGGTGGGACTGTGCAGCATAATCTTTTCGCCGGGTGTTGTGAACGCCTGAATCGCTGTGCTGACACAGCCGAGCACGCCGTTCTCGTAACCGATATTATCAGCGTTCAAGCCTGTAACGCCGTTGCGCTTTTCGTGCCAGCCGATGATACTGTCGTAGTACTCCTTTGTCGGAATGTAGTAGCCGTAGGCAGGGTGTTCCGCTCTTTTTATGATTTCCCGTGGGATTGTAGGGACTGTGGGAAAATTCATATCCGCTACCCACATAGGGATAGCCGAAAAGCCGTCCTTCGGTTTTGTCGGAACAACCGCCCAACTTACGTAAGCACCGATTGCGTCAACAGCCAATGCATCCTTACCGCTGCGATCCATAATGGTTGTAAAATCGCAAGTCATAACATTACACCCCACAGAAATTTTCCTTGTTTTATCATAACAGAAAGCCGCGCAGTTGTCCATAACCGGCGCGGGAAAAACTTTCTGTATAGGGGTATTTCTTACGTTATATGATTAACAATCCATCTGACCATAGTGTACATATTTCATATCAATACCTCATGCGTGTTGAATAGGTGAATTCAAAAAATGGTGATGCAAAAATCGCCCGACTGCATCAAGGTCGCCGGGGGCATTTCCGGTAGAGCGGCATTATCTCTGGCGGTTTCTTTAGCGAGCTTCTCGTATCTCCACTCACAACCGGTGCGTTTATATTAACAGGATACGCTGTTAATAACTATGTCTCATTAACTATGAAATCATATAAGGCTTCTTCCTCTGTCAAGCGGCTTGAGGTTTTCTTCATATAATTTTATCTCAGTGAAATCACCGCCGAGCTTTTGCAAAACAGCCCGTGCCAATCGATCGGTTCTCGATTCCTCGCGAACACAGCAGTTGATATAAAGTGTCATTCCGATACCTCTTTGTATTCGTCTAATAGATCGTTGATCCCGTCCTCAGAAAGCACGCCGCGTTTCAGATTTTTCGGCAGCAATCCGGCTTCGTCGTTCTCGAAGTCCTTTCGCCACTTTACGCTTTCGTAATACGCTTCCAATTCGCTTATCAGGTATTTC
>CADASG010000153.1 GCA_902790475.1 uncultured Ruminococcus sp.
CTCGCTGAGATGCTTAGAACAGAATGGTTCGGACAGGAGAAGTGCGTCCGGACGACAATTTAACAGGAGCCTATGCTCGGAATAGTTCGCACAAGGATAGTTGTATCTTTGTGCGTTTTTTTATTTCAGAAAAGAGCATAGGCTATTTTTATGCCCTTAGCGTTTTTTGGCTGAGGGTGTTTTACATAGCAGGAATTCTCAAGATTGAGAAAACATTCGGCGGCGACGCCGAAATATCGTTTACAAGAAAAGGAGAGAATGATGCCTAATTGGGTAAGAAACAGAATGACTGTCAAATTTGAGAAGGACACGTTTAAGGCGACCGGCAACGGAATGCAGATTCTCAACTTCATTATGAAGCCGTTATGCACGGAGGAATGCGTTTTTGATTTTGAGAAGCTCATTCCTATCCCTGATTCCTATTATGCGGATTGTGATCCGAGCAAAACCTTGTATCCGTCAAGTGCATTATCGGAAAGAGCGCTTCAGGACTACTCCGATTATGTCGGTATGGGTAAAATGCCGGAGAATATGGATGCAGAGAGGCATAAAGCGATGTTTACTATCGGAAAGCAGTCGTATGACAATTATCAAAGGTATGGCGCGGCGAACTGGTATGACTGGTGCTGCAAATACTGGGGCACAAAGTGGGACGCGTGTCATGCTGAGAGAACTGAGCGAGAGGATTGTGTGGAAATCATTTTTGACACCGCATGGTCAACGCCGACAGGTATCTGGGAGCGATTATTCAAGTATTTGGATAATCTGCTCAAGGTCGGATATCCCGGAATAAACTGTACAATCGCTTACGCTGACGAGGACGTCGGCAGCAATACCGGCGAAATCATTTACAGTGCAGGTAATATCAGCTTTACGGAGGATTCTACGTATAGCGATAGTATCGCAAGGTATATTGATGTCTGGTGTGTAGGTGATTGTCCGAGATTCTATCAGGATGAAAACGGAGATTATCACTACTATTGCGAGGAATACGGCGGTGACTGTGACAAGTGCCCTGCTAATTGCTGAAACGGAGGAACAATAATGCAATATCGAGTGAAAATCTATCAGATCAATTCAGACAGGGATAAGAACCGCGTCATTTTTGCCAGTTCAGATTACCTGATGAAGAATGAGTCGGTTTTGAACATCGACGCTTCCATTTACGACGAAGTGTTCAGCGGTGAGCTGGAAACCAAGGAGCCGGAGAAGCTGTTTGCTCAGTTCAATCTGGAAAGACATCCGCTGCATCGCGGCCATTCCATGTCGGTATCCGACGTCATTGTGACCGAGGATGGCGCGTTTTTCTGTGATTCCGTCGGCTTCAAAAGAATCCGTTTCGATGAATCAAAAACGCAAAAGCAAGGCAATTTGCTTCGGATCGTTTATGTGGAACCGGGCAAGGCGGCGTATGAAGCGGAGATCGTCCATAATCTGCGCGGTATGCAGCAGGCTGTCTGCGGCGGATTGATTGAGCAGATCCTCGTGGAAAAACACTGCGCCTATGTCGGCAACGATGAAGCAAAGATAATCGGAATGAAGGGCAGCCGTCGATACGGAAAAGGCGGCGTCATCGCAGGACCTTTCTTTATCTGCGGCTTTAATTTGGGCGAATACCGTTAACTGACAGATGATGAAGTAAAGTATTATTTGGAAAAATTCAAGGAACCCGAGGAAATCAGCGACGAGGAGACTCAAGCTGACACGGGTTTTCAATTCATTACATTTTAAGAAAAAGGAGAGTAAATATGGCTGAAATGATTGAAATGCAGGACTTTGCGGAAGACACAGAGCAAATTCCGGAGGAAAACATTGATGAGGCAGCGTCTGACGACGATAGCGAAACCGAGACTGCGGAAGCTGAAGAACAGGCGGACTCGGAGCAATCCGAAACCGCTGAACCGATGCCCGAAGAAGCGAATCAGGTACCTGAGATCGATTTTGATCAATTTCTTCCGATCCTTGATTTTTCAAAGGTCAGCGAGGAAAAAATTCGCGGAGCCGCCTGCAATAAGCTGTTGCAGGACAGTTACTTCGGAATGAACGGCTTTCCGGTGATCGCTTGTTTTTTGTGGGCGTACAATAAGGCGAAAAACGATCGCTTGTTTTTTGTGGGCGTACAATAAGGCGAAAAACGATTTGGATTTTGCCAAGCAGGTTTGTGTCAAATCAAAAAACTTCGCCAAGGCATTTGATTACCTGAAAAAGGCCGTGATGTATTATCGAACCGGCGGAAACAGTGGCGTAGGAATGGATCACCGGCAGATTTTCGCGATTCTGGAGGAATACTTCGCGCTGGACGACGCTGAAATCGCTCGTAAAGAAGCCGAAGCGAAGGCAAAGTCTGAGCAGGAGCGCAAAGCTAATGCGGCGAAGAGGGCGGCAAAAACTAAGGCGGAGAAGAAATCAGCCGCTAAGGATTCGGATAACGCGAAGAATAAAGCACCGAAAAGAGCCAAGGAGAAAAAGGAGAAGAAAGCGGAACCGCCGCAGATCTCCTTTGACGACCTGCTGGGAGGTGTTTGCTGATGCTGCCTGACAAAAGAAACCTGAGAAAATGTCTCGAATCGTACAGAGAGCCGCCCAAAGCGGTTCTCTCTTATTATCGGGATAAAAATGACGTTTCAGAATACGCAGTGATCGGAAAAGCACTGTCGGCAGATGGAAAATGCGTTTACGCGCTGCTCTACTATTCGGAGAAGAGGCTGGAACGTGCGACGTTTATCAACCGCGACTTTGAGTCGATCGACGTCGTTCCTCATACACCCGTCAAATGGTATCATCGGTTATGCTTTATGCAGCACGAATTCAAGGCCGTATTGCTTAACGCGGGACCTTTCTACAGCTATTTCAGGGAGAGAAACCGTAACATTTCTCCGTTCCGTTTTCTTGAACATGAGATTACCGGAAAGAAGGAAGCGGACAGCCTTAATAAGTACATCGCAAATATCGAACGCAAAAATAAAGCATATAACGATGAAATGCGTCCGGTTCCGAAGAGCTTTTTCAAATACGCGCAGGATGTCCAAAGCTACGGCTGCTTCGATACAGATGACAGGCATCACGCTCATTGTATGGAATGCGGAAAGGATTTTCATACAGACGCGGTTCTGAAATACAAGCGCCGGCA
>CADASG010000154.1 GCA_902790475.1 uncultured Ruminococcus sp.
ATTCGATATGCCGATTGACCTTGATACCGTTGCGGATCGGGTCGCCAATCACGACGGTGTTATCTGGACGGAGGTGGTCAGTTTGCGGCGTGAGGACGCTGAACGGTTGCATTTTAACAACGCCGAAGCATGGAAAAATCTTGTGCGCCGCAACATGAATGAGATTGCACAAGCCCATCGAATCAAGATTGAAGATCTGGAATGGTACGGTGCGTTCCATAATACAACGCACCATCCGCATATTCATCTGGTGATTTTCTCGAAAGGTCAGGAGGGATTTCTTTCTGAAAAGGGAATAAAAAAACTGCGCCGCGCGTTTGGTCAGGACATCTTTCGTGACGAGCAGTACAAGCTGGCGACAATCGAAACCGGATATCGGAATGAGCTGAAAGATAATTTGGCTGACCTTTTACAGCAAATCCAAATGCGGCAATCGATCCTCAACGCTGACTATTATCTTTTTCTGTTGAGAAAAATCAAGGATGAATTACAACAGCAGAAAGGGAAAAAGCTCTACGGCTACCTACCGAGAAAGATGAAAGGATTGGTTGATTTCGCTCTGCATGAGTTTGCTAAAGAAAGTGATTTAGCAGAGATCTATTCAAAATGGAATGAAGTCAACCGCGAAAAGTTGAGCCTCTACTACGATACAAAGGACAAGCCCGACGTGCCGATTGAGAAGAATCCGGAATTGCGGTCACTGAAAAATTTGCTTATCAGGACTGCGTTGAGTATGAATTTTAATGCTCCGGTTGCGGTAAATACCGCGCGTATCGGTTTTCTGTTCTCCATGCTGGCAAAGCAAATCGTCAGCAGTGCAAGCAAAAGATTAGACGAGCTCAACAAGATGATGCCCTTAACGGACAGCAAAGAGCGAGCTAAAATCCGAGAGAAAAAGCTAGCTCACGGGCAGAAAGAAGGTGCAGACGGCTACGGCACTGATGATGAAGTTTACGACAGCCAGGCTACGGAAGTTATTCTCACCATGCTTGATTATTTGATTTCACTCGGTGATCAGGAAAGTGAACAGGATAACGAGGAACAGAACACACAAACAGCCGACGAGTTCAATTTTGACAACGCCTATGCTGAATATCTGAATGATGAAGATATCGGCTATGACGATGACCTCGATGACGAGGATGAAGAATATTTTGGGTTGTCTATGTGAGCAAAGAGATTAGCACCCTGTTTCGCCGTATTTCGCCGTGTGTGCGGTTTATTTGCTGAAGGCGGGAAAGTATCCGTCAAAACCATTTGCACCGTTTTTGAGCGTTTGTCGCGGGTTGTGAGTGATGTGGCACATTCATATTCGCCTTTAGAGCACTCCCTTTTTACTATACACGTTAGTGTATAGTAAAAACAGGGCAATAGTAGCGTTCAAAATTTGCGCCGCATAAATCAAAGATAACCCGAAAAAACTCTGGACTTTTTCTTTTTCTGTGCTATCCTGTTATGCTTGAAGGAGGTATCGGCATGGATACGATAAAAGAACTGTTCTATGGCAACATACACCCATTCGAGCGCGATGTACCTAAAGACAGCGAGGGTGATAAGCTGAATCAACTCATCATCAGGCATACCGCAACACTCAAATCAACGCTGAACGAGCAGGAAATGCAAATTGTAGCAAAACTAAAAGACGCTTTAACAGAGCAAAGCAGCTTGTGCGAATGTGAAGGTTTCATCAACGGCTTTCGATTAGGCGTCAGGCTGATGGCGGAATCCTTTTACGGCGGAGAGTAAAAAATCGCCCGGCAGCGAGGTGTGCGCTGCCGGGCAAACGACCTAGCTCGACAACATTGCTAAAAGGTGGTACAACGAAAAATAAACGCCCTGTTTCGCTGTATTTCGCCCTGTGTGCGGTTTGTTGGGGGAAGGCGAGAAATGAAAACTGCGCTATTTTTGAGCGATTGTCGCAGCTTGTGAGAGATTATTTATCTTATTGTCAGAGGTATAGCACTATATCCATGTAATTTGATATGTGCTGCTTATCAGTCGGGCTTGATCTGGAGTGCAAGCGTTGTCATATCATCCGATTGCTCTGCTCCTTGGGCAAAAGCGTTGATTTCCTCGGTTACAGCTTTCAGCACAGCTTTCAGCAGATTATCTGCACCGCAGGCTTTGTTTTTAAGCAAAACTTGCTCCAGCCGCGTTTCGCCGAATAACTCGCCGCTTTTGTTTTCCGCTTCCGTTACGCCGTCGGTATACATAAACAGGCAGTCGCCGGGGTTCATTTTTACCTTGTATTCGGGGAAATCAACATCCTCAAACGAGCCTGCCATAATACCGTTTTCAGTATCCAGCGCGGTCAGCTTGCCGGATATGATATACGGATAGTTATGACCTGCGTTGGAGTAGGTCAATTCTCCCGATTCCGGATCGTACACGGCGACAAATGCCGTAATAAACATCATATTCGGATTATGCGCCGCAAGGTTGTTATTGAACTCAAACAGCATTTTTGCGGGAGAGTAGCCGAGCTTTGAGTAGTTGTTCAGCAGAGTGATCGCGCGTGACATAAACAGCGCGGCGGTTATACCCTTGCCTGAAACGTCGCCGATCGCGACAAAAACACAGCCGTTATCCAGTATGTGATAATCATACAGATCGCCGCCGACTACCTTTGCAGTCGTCATCGAAGCGCTGATTTTGACCTTCTCGTTTTCAAAGGAGTCCGGTTCCAGCAAGCCCATCTGAATAGATTGAGCGATGTTCAGCTCGGCTTTTTGGCGGTTCAGCTCGGCAACGTCGTCGATATATTGCTCAAGCTCCTCAGCCATTGTGTTAAAGGAATCCGACATTTCGGCAAGCTCGTCCGTACCCTTGACAGGCAGCTTTTCAAATCCCGCGTCACGGTCTGAGACAAAGCCCTTCATTTTCATACTCGCTTTTTTCAGCGGCTTCGACACCTTGAAATACAGGATGACCGCCGCCGAGACGCCGACAGTCAGCGTGACGATAACCATAATGACCGCAAATTCGCGGAATTTCTTATT
>CADASG010000155.1 GCA_902790475.1 uncultured Ruminococcus sp.
TACTGGATCAATGAGATCAAGACCGGCAACGGCTACAACCTGCTCAAGGATCCCGTAAAGATCACCGTCAACAAGACCTCAGGCGACGACACCAAGACCGTCCCTGTGATCAATACAGACACTCCCAAGCTCACACCCACCGGCGGCGCGGCTTATGGCATGATGATTGCAGGCGCGGGCGTAGGTGTTCTCGGTTTTGCTATTTTTTGGCTTGTCAGAAAGCATAAGAAAAGCAAGAACGACGCAAAGTAAAGTTTAATATCTCTCTATACTCTCCTCGTAAAAGTCCCACGCACGGAAGTTGATTTCGGGCGTGGGACAAATTTTTTAGAAAGGAATGATTTTGCGTGAAAGTTTCAAAAAGAATAATCACCGTTTTAATGGCAGTGATAACTGTGCTTTCGGCAGCTACAGTATCTTTGACGGCGAATGCCGCAACAGAGGATTCCGATGTAGGCTCTTATCCGTTCCATATTGTTTACGCGGATGTTAATGCGCAGGGCAAGGGTGCATATCTTCGTTGGGAACACGATGTGGCGAATATGCATTACTGCGTATTTCGGTATATGAGCGGCGATAAGCTTCCCAAATTGGTCGGAACGACGATTGAAAACAGGTTCTACGACAAAAGTATTTACAATTACCCCGGAAGAGAGGTTACGTATTATATTCGTTCTGTCCGTTACACCAAAGAGGTTTACTCCAATTCTATCAGGTTAAGAGTATCGCTTGCTCCGAATCTATTGATGCGCACCATTATCAATAACAAAACGCATGGCTGCAAAATACGGCTTTCCGTGACAAACGGAGTTATGAGCAGAATTGAATATCGTGTACTTCGAAACGGGAAGTTTTCATCGTGGAAGGTGTGTCAGCCTCAGAACTGTCCCAACACCGTTATCTATGACATCCCGACCGGACTTAAAAAGGGGCAGCTAATTGAATATCGAGCTGTCGGCGTCGATAAGAATTTCGGCAAGCTGGTGACAACCTCCTGCTATGGCAATACAGTTTCTTGGAAAGCACCTTGGAATGTTGCGACAGGATTATAGCATCCATATATAACTTATAATCAGAAGGGAAATACCGTGAAAAGAATACTAACTTCTCTATTGGTTATTATCACGATTCTTACAGTGATACCTGTATCTTCAATATCTGCGTCAGCTGCCGAAAAAACTGTACGAATTCAGTATATAGACGTAAATTCCGGAGGAAAAGGAATTTATCTTCGGTGGAACAAATCTTCAAATGTCAGCTATTATTGCCTGTACAGAAGATGTCTTGACAGCGATAACAAGAGTATTATGAAGAAAGTTCAAACTAACATCGATTCAAAAGACGGTTATTTGAGGATATATGATAACAGTTACAAACCCAATTATACCTACGCTTATCAGGTCGTTTCCTTAGATTCAAAGGGGAACTGTTTGCAAAAAACAGATTGGAAGTGGATCCAAACGGCTGAAACACCTGACGTCAGCATTACCAAAGAATCAAAATCCGGAAAAAATATCTGGGATATACGGGTGCTGAATTATAATAGCAGAATGGATTCGCTGACCAAAAGATACTTCAAGGTTGAGTATTCCGTGTACCGCAGCAAGAAATGGCAGCCATGGAAAATCTGCGGCAGCGGAAAAGCCAAAAAGTGTTTGATTCTCAACGTCAATGCTTCTGCCGGAATGGATAATATCATTTACAAGGATACGCCGGCAAAAAGCACCGTTCACATCCGCTATAGGGTTACAGAGATCAATGCGGATGGGAAAACAATCAGCAAATCCTGCACCACATATGTGATTTTAAAATGAAGGAACTACACACATGAAGAAAAGAATCATCAGTTTCCTCGTTCCGCTCATCTTTATTCTCTCCGGCTTGTTTGTCGGTTTTGTTCCTGTTGTGATTCCGATGATACACCAAGCGGAAACCAACGGGCAGATAGCCAAATACAGCGAAAAGGTTTCTCAACTGACCAATGATGAGCGCAATGAAGTCGTTGAGGAGATGAAGGACTACAACAGCGGCGGACGAAGCAACTTTTATACCGCGCTCGACAGCGAAAGCGTCATCAGCT
>CADASG010000156.1 GCA_902790475.1 uncultured Ruminococcus sp.
GAAAACACTTGACTCTGACGCAGCGTCATAGGTTATCATAGAACCCGAGGTGAGGAAGTTGAAAATGCAGATCAAGGAATTCGCGGAGCAAATTGGCCAATGTCATTAAGTTAGTGACAAAGCAACAATCGGAAGAATCAACAGAAGAGCACATCGGAAACGGTGTGCTCTTCTTGGCGAGAAAAGGGCATAACAAATAGGCAGACTCGAGTCCGCCAAGCTGTGCTTCAGTCAATGGAGGTGAAGCGTAATGCAGGCTTGCAATAACCTCATACTCCTTCTCGTTGAGAGTTTTAAGGGCTTTTCTCAAAGTGGAAATATCTAGATTCCTGATTGCAAGAGTGTCTACACTTTCATCAAGACTGGCAATCAGTTCTTCGCCCGTAATGCCATCGTCAGAGTCCATATTACCCAAATGGAGAATAGTGAATTCCTTGTTTTTCATGCAGTCGCTGACATACTGCTTTCTTCTTTCTTCTTTCCGAACTGCTCTGACTTTTTCGGGTGGAACTTCAATCAAAACCATATCCCCACCTGTTTCCTCAGTTTGTGTCCGGTAAAAGCGCTTTTCCTTGTTCTTTTCACTTCTCAAAAAGGCATAAACATCATCGCCGAAAACTACAGAAAAACACCTTTGTTTATCAGCAGAATAAATTGTGCCGTTTTTATCATTGAAATAAATGTAAATCAAATAAAGTCCTCCGTTCAATTTGAAATTCAAAATTTTCAAATTGAATCGGAGGAGCACGAATCCTGTCGATTCTGTAATCTTCCCCATAAACAATGGAAAAAAACGGACGAAAAAGGGAAAGAATTGTCGAAAAGAAAAGTGCTGCACGGTCGTTAGACCATACAGCACTTAAAAATGTACTATTTTGTTTTTTACTCTTGTTTTTCCTCTCAAAAACAAGTTTTTTCTTATCGGTATTTGCAGGATATTTCATTAATACCAATAATAACAGATTTTATCCCAATATTATGTCATTATCTGTCGATAAAAAATTAAATACTCAAAGCGTGTCGAAACTTCATAAGCGCCAAAAGGCAGAAGAAAAATCGCATTTTCTTCCGCCTAAGCAAACTCAAATATGAAAACGTCACGTTAGAGGATATGACGTTATTTTGAATGAAACCGCTTTACGGTTTCGGTTAGTCTTATGTTATATTTTTTTAATCTAATTTAATTCGGTACAAACGGTAGTTCTAATCGTCATACTCAAACGCAAGAGCGAATTCGGTTAATCTGCTTTGCGCCTATGAGGATGAATTGCCTTTTGTATTTTGCGTATGTGCGCAAGAATGAATAACGATATTGCCGGCGTTGATTTCAGAATCTCCGCCGATACTGCAGCCGTTGCCGTTGTTTTCGGAGGAAGCGTTTAAAGAGCCCTTGCCTCCGCTTTGCAGCATTTTTTAAATTGTTTTATTTTAATCGGTTTTTCTTTTACACAGCAATTTATCGATACCGAAAAACAAGTATCCGATCACGATAAAAGCCGTTAAGAGGATACCAACCCACATTGCGATTCCGCCGTAGCCGACCTTTTCGGGATTAAAGAAGAAATACGGATAAATCAGCGGTCCAATGCCTATGCTGTTGACAATAGACGTATCAAACCCGAGGATCGCCGCGTGTATCAAGACAAAACCGCTGTAGGCAAGCGGAAAGCTCGTCGAGATCAGCGGATATGTCCACTTTACTTTTGCCAATAAGTTTAAGAATAGCAATACCCTCTGTTTTACGCTGTTCGTATAATTAAAAATCAATACATTTTCGTCTTGACTGGGGTGCCGGCTCGTTTTTACTTTTGAGCCGGCACATTTTTGTTTTGGCACATAAAAAACGCCTGCTCACAC
This sequence comes from uncultured Ruminococcus sp., assembly GCA_902790475.1. Classification (GTDB taxonomy): domain Bacteria; phylum Bacillota; class Clostridia; order Oscillospirales; family Acutalibacteraceae; genus Ruminococcoides. The sequence goes on from CADASG010000156.1 coordinate 1,858, forward strand.
AGTGTGAACAGGCGGATACTTAAATACTATGCTGATAATCAGAAATCATTGAACATAAAATCAGCCCAATAATACTGACTCATATATTCATTGGCGTAAGCGTTGACAGCGCCGGCGTCAAGCTCGGCAAAGCGGTAATAATCGCAGTCAAGCACGGCGGGATTGACCGACAGCGCGTTGTAGCTTTTGTTGACAGCCTTTTGCGCGTGGTGCTGCAAGAGCTGCCGTGGCGGTGTACCAGATACGCAAAGATCTCCTTCGATCTGCTGCGTTCAAAATGAACAGGCGTGCCGTCGGGCAAAAACACGTCAAAGTTGCCGAAGCACTGTACCTTTAGCAGCGCGTCGTTCTTCGGTATTATCGGGAACCGAAGTTCCTCAAGCTCACGCGCGACCTCTTCCTTGGTGACGGGCTTCATAATATATCCGCTCGCGCGCATATCCATCGCGTCCGCCTTGTACTCCGAAAATCCCGTGACAAAAATTATATTCATCTTGGGATTGCTTTGCTTGAGCCTTTTTGCCACCTCAACGCCGTTCATACCGCGCATATGGATATCCAAAAACGCAACGTCGCAGCCGTTCTTTTCTGCCTCCTCCAACAGATCATCCTGATCGTCAAAGGCTAAGACCTCAGCGTCGGGCTTAACTTTTTTTACGCACATTTCCAGCATCTGTAACGCCAGCTGCTCATCATCAAGACACAGTATCTTCATTTTTTTGACCCTCCTTTGGGAGTATCACTGTCGCGACAGTTCCCTCTCCTGGTGTACTTTCTATTTTCATTTCGCCGCCGCACATATCTTTTAGACGGCGCTGTGTATTTTCCATACCGACGTGCGAACGTCCGTCATCCTTCTTCTGCGCGGTCGTATCAAAGCCGACTCCGTCATCCGATACGATGACTTCATAGGCGTTATCGGTCTCACGCGTCGCGATAGTGACCGTGCCGCCCTTTTTCTTCATTCCTACGCCGTGCTTAACGGCGTTTTCTACGATCGGCTGGATGCTCAGCTGCGGCAGCACAAAGTCCGTCGCCTGAATACCATACTCTATATTCAGCTTATTGCCGAACCTGAGCTTTTCGATGTACAGATACTTCTTCAAATGCTCAAGCTCCTGAGTAAACGGTACGGGATTTGTCTGCTTCAGCGAATCCATATTCCCACGCAGGTACTTGGCGAACGTCACCGTTGCCTCCTGCGCGGTTTCGGGATCTATACTGCACATC
>CADASG010000157.1 GCA_902790475.1 uncultured Ruminococcus sp.
GGTTGACAGAGCGGATATCGGACGCGCGACTTTTTACACGCATTATCTTGATATATACGATCTCAACGAAAAAATCGAGGGAGAAACCATGACCGAGATCGCGTATATCGCGCTGGAGCTCGGCGAACAGCCCGCGGAGGCATTTTTCAAGAGTCTGCTGGATTATATGTCTGATAACCGCGCGGTGTTCAAAATGATTTTCAGTCCCAACAACACCGGACAGCTGCACGCCGACCTCACCCAAATGATAGAGGGCGTGTTCCGTCAGGTGGAGAGCGAGAAAACAGGCTCAAAGCTCGCCGACAAACGCCTTGCCTATATGAGCCGCTACCGTACGCAAGGCTGTCTGGCTGTAATTTCGATGTGGGTCGAGGGCGGCTTTGCCGAGCCGAAGGAGTTTATCGTTGAAACGATCACCGAGCTTGACAACAGCACGATCACCGAGCTTGACAACAGCATAGAAGGAATAACAGCATAAAAACACTGCCCTTTCGGTTCTATCCAAAAGGGCGGTTTCTGTTGCTATGTCGTTATTTACGCGAGCTTGAATACGCAGGCGTTGCCGCTGTACGCGTAGTTCCATCTATCATTCTTCCAAATGTTGACGCCGCAGTCGATCAGTTGGATCGTGCGCTCGCTCGCGCCTACTTGGTCGATATTGATCCCCTTGTAGCAGGATCTTTGATAGTTGTAGCCGACGAGCTCTGAAAGGCTGCTGACAGAATCGTTACGTGCGCCCTCAGTAACGAGGTTGGTGTTTTGAGGAAGGTTGGATGTATCGAATCCGTTTTGATCGAGCAGCGTGCGCAGGGTGATTCCCTTGCTGCTTGCGTCGTTAGCAAGCGCTTTGATCTTGTCACCGTTGAGCGCGTCGCCGGCGAGGGTGTTGTTGAACCAGTCTGCGGTGTTTTTACCCGCGTCATCAGACCATTTTCCGTTTGCGTTGGGATTTTTTGTGTGATCCAGCACGCTGAGCTTATTGCTCATAGCAATGTTTGAGTTGCCCTTGTCCACATATATGCAGCGTGAACCTTCCGTAACTCTCTGATACAGTCCATAGAAAATGTCGGTAGGATATATCGGCTTCAGTTCCACCGTTGTGATCCAACCGTTATAGGGCTTTATTTTATAGTATTTTCCTCCTAAAGAAAAGTCAGCATTATTGTAATGCACACCGTCGCTGCCGATATAATATATGCTTTCTCCTTCTTTTATCTCATCCGTGGTCAAATACCTATTAACTTCTTTTATCTCGTCGGCAACGTCGTCCGCGTCCCGGCAGATATGCGCTGAAAAGTCTTTGTTGATTGCCGCCTGCGTTTTTTCGGGCAAAGCGTTTACGTAAAGCTGCGCGGAAAGGCTTTCCATAATGGTGGCGCAACCTGCGGAGTAAGCAGACATAACGTAATCGCATACGGGCTTAGCCTTGTCTATAGCTTCGCCGCTGAGCAGGCTGGTGTTGGTGTAGTGGTTGTATGAAAGTTCAAAAATGTTATTGTTTCTGGTCATGACAGGCTGCTTGAACAGCTCGTTGAGCGAGCCGAGGACATCCTCAAATTTAGCTCTCCATTCGCTGTAGTTACCGGTCAGGCTTGCGATCTTAGCCATCTTGTCGGCGTTGCTGAGCTTGGTGTTTACGAGCGTCTCGTCGATCTTCTTTTGCATCGCCTTTGTTTGCGACTTGAATTCGATGAACTTGTTGTAGAAGCTGTTGATGCCGAGCTCTGTGGTGAACGCCGTTTTCATCGAGCTTTCAAGGCTGTCGATCCTGTCAAACAGCTTGTCGATCTTGTCGCTGATCTCGTCTAACTTCTGAGCGGTCTGATCTTCGGTGCCGACAAAGGAATCGAGCAGTCCGCCGAGCGCCGGGGTAACGAACTTGCCCCAACCGGTGCACTCTTCAAGCACCTTGAAGATGGTCGATGAGGTGAGGTTCTTTACCGCGTTCAAATCGCTGTCGAGTTTGATACTGTAGTCGTCGGTGATCGTCGTGCCGGCAGAAACGGTGTTTGAAGCCGCCGAAGCGCTTGTCAGCGCAACGGTGCCGACCGAACAAACGGTGATGGCCGATAATACTGTTGATATGATCCTTGTTTTGATTTTATTAGTCTTTTTCATGGTGTTATCTCCTTTTCTTTGATTTTGTTTTGGGATTTTGTTTTCGTGTCCCCTTGACTTTGGCTATATCATAACACCGATTTCAGGCAAATACAATCTTCAAAAAAGCCGCTGTTTGTCTACATTTAGACGCTTTTCGGGTCAAGTGTCTGTTTTTAGCCAGATGACCTGTTAATTGTCCGGCAACGTCAAATCTTTGCTAAAAAATAAGGATTCCCGGTTAACGGAAATCCCTGTTTGATATAACGTAGTATTATTTGATTTTCAGTACCTTGTAATCAGCTCGCGCTGAGCATACACCAGCACGCGCAAGCCTGCCGAGGTGATATAGTCTGTATTGGAAAAGTCAAAAATCATTTTATCGCATTTGGGAAGATTTGATTTTACTGCTTCTTCCAACTCGGGAGCGGTCATCGTGTCGATTTTTCCTTCAACGGTCAGTGTGCAGGTGCTGCCCTTTTTTGATGATGTAGCTTTCATAGTTCATTCTCCGTTTTGTTTTTACTGCTTATAGTATAACACAGTGTTTTTGATTTGTCATTAAATATGCGCAAATTTTTTAGTGACAATCGCCTCGGAATACTGTATAATAATGATAATCGGGAGGTGTGCGTATGAAATCTTCTATATTCAAAAAGGTAGCGCTTTGGCTGCTGATTATCATTACCGCTGTTGAGGTCGTGATGTTTGCCGCTTTATACACCTACACCTATAATAAAGCAGTTGCCGAAGCGACCGCCGATATCACGAAAGCCGCCAAGGATGCCGCCGAGCTTGTCACTTTTACCGACCCGGACAAGTATGATATTGAATCGACTGATGAACAGATCATAACATCTGTGCTTACCAACGCCTGCAATCAGTATGAAGTGGATATAATCTACTTTCTTTTGCCGAATTTGCGGGATAACACGGTCATGTATTTGACGCGCGGCACCAGCGCGCTTCAAGGGTCAAAAGAGGATTCGCACCCTGTAAACGATTTAACGGGTCATTATGTTGAAGGCGGCTTGACCGATGAGATGAAAAGAGCCTTTGAGGGCGACGAAAGCGGCATTGTCGTTCATATCACGAACAAAAACGAGGACAAGCTGGCTTGTTATATGCCGGTTTGGTATTACGGAGATTCCGAAAATGGAAAAGCAGGCGCAAAAATCAAATCAATTGTGAGCGCCGAGATATCCCTTCAAAATGTAACAAGTGATTTTAAAAAGAAATTCCGCGAATTTGCGGTTATTATGGTTATAGTCACGCTGACGGTAGGCATCTCGGCGGCAGTCATCCTGTATTTTAGAGTATCGAAGCCGCTGAAAAAAATCAGTATGAGAATGAAGGGCTTTGTCTCAGACCGTGACGCGGGATTCGAAAAGCTGCCTGTCAAGGGTAAGGACGAGCTTGCCGAAATGTCAGATTCCTTTAACACAATGGCAGATGAGCTTGAGCAATACATCGATGACGTTGCAGAGCTGAACCGGCAAAAAGCCGAGCTGAACATTGCTCAAACCATTCAGCTGGGCTTACTGGAACCGGACTCCTTTGAAAACGACAAGGTAAAAATCAACGCTTCGATGACGACCGCAAGGGTTGTCGGCGGCGATTTGTATGATTATCGTATTTTGGATAACGGCAGCGTTTTTGTCGCAATCGGAGACGTTTCGGGCAAGGGTATCACCGCCGCGCTGTTTATGGCACGCGCGATCACTCTGCTGAACAACTACGCAAAGCTCGGTTACTCTCCCGCAAAAATGCTGTTTGAATTCAATAACAATCTTGCGGCGCATAATCCGAATATGATGTTTATTACGGCATTTGTCGCAGTATACGATCCGAAAGTGGGAGAATTGATCTACTCTAACGCAGGTCATAACTATCCGTATATCATATCAGACAAGCTGACCGCACTGAATACTGAAAACGGTATTATGGCAGGCTCGTTTGAAGATGTCGAGTT
>CADASG010000158.1 GCA_902790475.1 uncultured Ruminococcus sp.
CGTAGAATCTTTAAAGACGCTGAAGGAGGGTTTGCAGAATTGGCTGCAGGTGTTCAAGTTCCCTGCCGTGGAGAGAACCACCTATGACCGAGCTGAAAGCATCGCGAAAAATCAAATCTATCCTCGGCTCGGCAAGAAGATCGTCGGCGACTTTACCGCCGCGGATATCAAAAAGCTGCTCAATTACTGGATGACTGAGGGCTACGCTTACACGACGGTCAAGAAGGTTTACGCGCTGCTCAACGAGTATTTTAGATACCTATATCAGCAGGAAATCATCACGAAAAACCCGATGGCGAACGTGGAAATGCTCAAGAAAGCCAACTTCATGTCAGCCCAAGGGAAAGAAAATCTCCCTCCGACGGAGACCATCACGGTCTTTTCAGAGGAAGAAATTGAAAAGTTCAAGGCGGAAGCGTTCAGTGTGTTCGGCAACAGCAAACGAAAATATCAGCAGGCGGCAGCGTATATTCTGATGCTGAACACCGGATTGAGAACAGGCGAAGCCCTTGGCTTACTCAACTTCGACATCGACTTAGACAACCGCGTCATGCACGTTCAGCGTGGCGTAAAAGAGGTTTCCAAACGCGAAGGCGTCACCGGAAAGAGTGGGCGAGAGGTGATCGTCGGCAAACTCAAGAGCGCCGCCAGCAAGCGCGATATCCCGCTCAACGATACCGCTATCGAAATGATCAAAGACCTCCGCAAAGAATTCTACTTCGGCGAGGACAGCCCGCTCATCCCGGACGAACACGGAAATGTCACCAGACCTGTCAACTTCCGCAAAAGGTTCTACAGAATTCTCAAGGCAGCCGGCATAGAAACAAAAGGCCTCCACAGCCTGCGACATACCTTCGCTACCCGATTGATCAACGGCACAAAGGATAAAGACGGCAACATCAAGTCGCTCACTCCGCGCCAAGTAGCCGATCTTCTCGGCCACACCACCTCGGAAATTACGGAGCTCTACTACGTCAAACGCGATACGAATATGCTCAATGGGATTACGGATGGGTTTGAGTTGTAAAAATCAAAGCAAAGGCGGTACAGTTCCGATTGCATCGCCTTTGATAAATTTAAATACTTGTTTCGATATATTTTACCAAAAACGTATTTTTTTCATTGAAATAGTAAAATTGCTTTGATATAATAATACTGTATATAAATATTTGTAAACGATCACTAAATATATTTTGGAGAGAAAAACCATGACAGATAAGGAACTGAAACAACTGAAGGATAATCTGTGGCATTCTGCGGATGTGCTGCGTGCAGGAGCTCATCTTGCTGCCAATAAATACGGTCAGCCGATTCTCGGATTGATCTTTCTGCGCTATGCCGATATTTTATTTAAGCAGCACAAGGATGCTATCGAGGCGGAGTATAATGAATACAAAGGCAGCCGCATGGAGAAATCCATGAAGGAAATCGCGATTGAGCATTGCGGCTTTTATCTTCCCGAATGTGCCTACTACGACTATATCAACGACGCGCCCGATGACGCGACAAAAGCCACTGTCGTGAAGGAAGCAATGGAAGCGATCGAGGACGAAAACCCGACCATGTTCGGCGTTTTGCCAAAGGAAGTTTACGCGCAGCTTGTTCCCGACGAAGAACCGGAATTGCTCTCGAATATTGTCAGAATCTTCAAGGATATTCCCGAAAACTGCACGGTAGATATTTTCGGAGAGATTTATGAATACTTCCTCGGCAATTTTGCGTTGGCAGAGGGCAAGGACGGCGGCACATTCTATACGCCGGCAACCGTCGTTCGCTACATGGTAGAGGTGCTCAATCCCGAGCCCGGCGACAAAAAGTTTTTAGACCCTGCCTGCGGTTCGGGCGGTATGTTTGTGCAGGCGGCGCGGTATATGCACCGGCACAACGCGTCCGAAGCAGAGCAAATGAAGTTCCGCTGCTACGGTGTTGAGAAAGAACCCGACACGGTAAAGCTCGCCAAAATGAATTTGCTGCTCAATAATGTGCGCGGCGAGATAACCGAAGCCAACAGCTTTTATTCCGAC
>CADASG010000159.1 GCA_902790475.1 uncultured Ruminococcus sp.
TTTTTGTACAGCCGTAGGTCCACCCACTCTTTTTTTGAGTAACGGATACCGTACAGCTTATTGTTGTTACCGGCAAAGAACCAATAGAGGTGATATTTAGCACTATCCGTTCGATAAATACACAAGTTTACGTTCGATGAGCAAAGAGCAACGCGGATAGGCTGCGTCAGTTTCGCGGAACAGATTTCGAGAACATGCGCATCTGTCAGCGTAAATGTTCCTTCAACGCCTTCTTCACGGCACTTCTCCATCAACTCTGCGTTGGTATTTTCGTCAGCGAAATCTTCGTTGCCGATTTTTAAGTTGTCATCGGCAAAGATCCATGCTTTATTGATTCCTTTTTCACATTGAAGCGCTATCACACGGGTAATTTGAGAATTTTTTCTCGGCTTTTTGTCTCCTGCGGTTTCAATGATTATTTTCGGCTTCTCTGACTGAAAGTATTCCGATACCGAGGGCAAACTGCTTACGCGGATAATGTATGGATATTCCAACTTGCCGATAACAACAGAGACAGCTCCGCCCGAGAATTCAGGAGAACCAGCATGCTTCAAATCGTCCAAATAGTTCTTGAATTTATCCCGGTTTTCTTTCTTAAGCGTCGCCAGCATATGACTGGTTTCTCCTTTAAACGACTGCGCCGCTTGATTCACTGCGCCGTTTGTGATAAGAATAGTGTGCATATGGGCAATCAAGCAATTGATGTTATCAAAGCTGACATCCATGTATTTCATTTTGGAAATCATCAGTGCGCTCAGTTTCTCTTTTTCATCCAACACCAACGGAAACATCGTTTCTGGAAGCCGGTAATACAGATTATCCTGCACCGAAAGATAAGCGCGAGCATATCCGAACAAATCCTTTGCAGCCTTCCGGTAAAGCCGGCAGCGGTAATCTTCCATTGTTTCCGCTTCCTGTCTGTCACGCGGAAAGGCTGCTTTCATGTCGTCCGGATTTTTTGCAGTTAAGGAAGCGCTTTGGTTCTTGGACGGTGTGAGCAGCAGCATCACATAACGCGGCGCGCGGTCTGTTCCGAGGTGTTCTCTGACCTTGTCTGCGTTAAAGCGTCTCAGCCCCCACAGGCAGATTCCCGCTTCGGCATCTGTACCCAACCGCAGGTCGCTCAAACGGCAATGCGCAATATCGTGCTGTTTGATTGATAAAATATTCAGCGTACTCTGGTCAAGGTAATTGCCGAATTTGCTGATGACAAACCTGTCAAACGCCCCTTGGTCGATTAAGTCATATAATTCCTCCACACGCATAGCGTCTATACCGATGTCCTTCAAATCACTTATCGAGATTGCCTTGTTAAGCATTACGTTGCATTCCTCACGATAATTTTCTTCGGTAAGCAGAACCGCCTTGCCCGGAAATCGCTTTTGGTAATCTTCCGTAAGACTCGTCCATATTTCCTCCGCACCCTCCTCTGACAGCTGAACAAGCGTATCGACTGTTACCTGAAAAATGCGTTTGAATTTTTCCGTCAGCATATCGGTGGTTTGACAGATCAACCGCTCAATATACTCCTCGCTCAGCTCCCATGTATCGTGCAAAAGCCCGATGACTTTCTCTTTCAGATTGCCGGAGACGTGATCCATCAGAAAATTGCGTTTTTTCCCGAGATTATCAGAATACTCGTCTCCGTTCTTTTTTCCGTTGTACAGACAAACCCCTTTTTCTCTCAGAATATACATGACAACGGTTTCATCAATCAGCCACGCTCCGTCACTGTACTCTGTTGTTTTTTGATACAGGTTATCAATAACCGAAAAAACGACGAATTTTTTGTATTCAGCCTGCATCATTCTGTCATTGCTGGCGTTCATGTCGCCAAAGTGACTGAGGATATGCTCTGGGAAACGCCGGTAAAAATCATTTGTTTCACCGACGTAGGCGCTTTTCTCAAAGAGATTATAAAAGATGTAAACACCGCTGCGCGCATTTGGTTTTTCCAGCAATATCTGCTTCTGATGTTTATCCATTCCAATCAGCCCTTCTTAATTATTTACTTATAATTA
>CADASG010000160.1 GCA_902790475.1 uncultured Ruminococcus sp.
GGCGGCACGGTAAGGGAGATTTAAAACACCGACTGCGCTCGGAGAAAGTCAGGGCAAGTACTTTTCGGACGCGGGTTCGATTCCCGCCATCTCCACCATGATAGGTATACAGACCTGTGCATGTCGGACAGGTCTGTATCTTTTTATATTACAGATTATATTACAGAATGAAAGAGATGTCATAGCAATCGAAGGATTGTTGTGGCATTTTTTTAAGGAGTTGTTTATGTCAAAGCTTAGAGCAGCCGCCTATTGCAGAGTTAGCTCAAATAAGAATATCCAGCTTCACAGCTTGGAGGCGCAGAAGAGATATTATGAGGAATACTTCAAAGATCATCCTCTTTATGAATATGTGGGTATTTACGCCGACATTGCCAGCGGTATTAAAAGCACTGCGAGAAAAGAATTTGACCGGATGATCAAGGACTGCAAAAAAGGAAAGATCGATATCATCTTTACAAAATCCATCAGTCGGTTTTCACGAGACACACTCGATTTTTTAGTCGCTATACGAAAGCTAAAAGAAATCGGCGTTGATGTTTGTTTTCAAAATGAAGGAATAACGTTAACAGAACAGGAAGGAGAATTTATGATGACAGTATTTGAAGCAGTAGCACAGCAGGAAAGTGTAAACAAAAGCGAACATATCAAATGGGGGTTACAGACTGGTTTTAGAGCCGGTACTTCCAAGCTCGCAAACCGCGTTTGTTACGGTTATCAAAAAGATGAGAACGGCGAGTTGGTTATATGTCAGGAACAAGCCGAAGTAGTTTGTTTGATTTTTGATTTATATCTCGGCGGGAACAGTTTATCCGGAATATCAAAAGAATTGCGCAGCAGAAGAATCCCGTCTCCAACGGGAAAAGATAAATGGACGTCGTGTGCTATTGATAAGATTCTTTCCAACGAGAAATACATCGGAGATGTCATGCTGCAAAAGACGTTTCGTAAAAACGTGTTCACCGATAAGCAAACGCGGAATAAAGGTGAGAAAGCACGCTATGTATATGAGAACAATCATGTCGGAATCATTGACAAGACAACTTTTGAAAAAGTGCAGGAAGAAAAACAACGCAGAAGCAATACCGTGTGTTTAGACAACTGCGAAGCAGACAGAAAACACGGACGATTCAGCTCCGGCAATACTTTGTCAGGCAAAATACAATGCTGCGAGTGCGGAAGAAACTACCGCCGTATCAAAACGCGCAAAGGCGAAATCATTTGGCGTTGCGCCGGACAGGTAGAGCGTACGTCCGGCTGTCAGTCGCGTACCATCAAACAGTCGGAGATAGACGAGTACACAAGGTCAATACTGCAAATATATAAAGAAACAATTGATACCAAAAGTTTGATTGAAAAGATCGTGGTTGATAAAAACGCTTTTAAGATTATCGTTGATTTAACAGTATTATCTTGACAAACAGTTACCATCGAAATTCGACTTGTTCTGCGAAATGTTCCGCTGATCAATTTCTATTCAAAGTATATTGACAGACTAATAATCATTAGTTATAATAAAGCTAATGATTATTAGTCTTTTGCTTTGGAGGATCATATGACAACAAGAGATCGAATACTGAATGAAGTTCTGACGCTGTTTGCCGAGAATGGCTACGACGGAACAAGTGTGGAAGAGATCGCCGAGAAGGTCGGAATCAAGGCGCCGTCGCTGTACAATCATTTCAAGGGCAAGGAGGATATTTTGAATGCGCTGATCGATATGGCAGAAGCGCGTTATGAGGAATTCTTCGGCTCGGACAAGCATTTCGGTAAGCTGCCCGAGAGCAAAGAGGAATTTATACAAACGTCGATACAAAAGATTTCTTTTACCATGAACGATCCGATGATCCGCAAAATGCGCAAATTCCTTGTGCGCGAGCAATTCAGAAATGAACGTTTTGCGGAGATCACCACAAAGCATCAGCTCAACGGAATCCAAGGAATGTATACGAAGATCATCGAAGGTATGATGAACGAAGGCTTGTTCAAAAAAGATGATGCGACCGAGGTAACCGCGCCTGTCGCTCTCTGGATTGCAAAAGCTGACAGGCAGCCGCAATGCGGGCAGGAAAGTATGGAAAATATCGAAAGGCATATCCGTCATTTCTGTGACGTGTATATGTTAGATTAAATATGGAGGTAAGCGATGCGATTAGACGGTTTTGGAATATTTGTAAATGATATGGGCAGAATGATTCGTTTTTACAGGGATGTGCTCGGTTTTGAGATCAAAGAGGCTGAGGACACGAAAAACGTGTATCTTGTAAAGGACGGAACCTTGTTCCTGCTTTACGGCAGAAAAGATTTTGAAAAAATGACGAACCGGAAATACAACTACGCCACCGGTCTTAACGGTCACTTTGAGCTGGCGCTGTATGTAGATACCTTTGAGGAAGTTGACGCTTCCTTCAAAGCAGCAGTTGAAAACGGCGCCGAACCCGTGATGGAACCGACGACCGAGCCGTGGGGACAACGCACCTGTTATATCGCCGACCCGGAAGGCAATCTGATAGAGATCGGCTCTTGGAATAAGCCTTATGAAATAAAGTAACCTATAAAATGATCAGGAGATAAAAGAGATGTTAAGAATTGAAGGATTAACGAAAACCTATGGGGAAAAGAAAGCGGTGGACGAGCTTTCGCTGCACATCCGCCCGGGCGAGATATACGGCTTTATCGGGCACAACGGCGCGGGCAAGACCACTACGCTTAAA
>CADASG010000161.1:0-2279 GCA_902790475.1 uncultured Ruminococcus sp.
TCCTTGATGGATGTTACCTTAACGGTGAAGGCGTCTGAGGCGGATTCACGATCCCAATTGAAGGCTTCGCCGAGCTTGTGCATCGTGACCTCCGAGTTGATTATACGGTCGTACTCACAGCGCTTTTTGTCCAAATCACTCATAACCATATCGGCTGAGGTCGTCTCTGGAACATAGTTTGTATTCTCTTCCAAGCTGAGGCTTTTCATGATTTTGAGCAATTCCTCCTTGCCCGCTCCGCCGTAAGCGCCGCCTCCGACAACATAGCCCCAATCCTCAAAATACATCGTTGCGCCGTAGTCAAGCTCACCGCCTTCTGCCATTTGCCGTGTGGTTAGAATAAGCTTGTGACCGTTGACGGTCGTTTCTTCACTGTCAATAATGTAGGTTTCGGTGAAGTCAAAGTCTTTTGCAGGCACAACTGAAAATGAAAAGCTCTCACCGTTTTGATTTTGGAATCTTTTTTCATCCTCCTCCATGTGCGGAAGCTCCGAGAAGTTCTTCGTCATGTAGCCAAATACCATCTTCACGTGTTTCAGCGGCGAGGTCGTTTCCTCGGTAACTCCGACGTGCAAACCAAATTTACCTACAGGCTCACTGAACAAGCCGAAGAAACCTGTCGCGGAGGCGACCGCCGTAAAGCTGCCCCCCAAGGCGATAACGACCGCGCACACGACAGCAAATCTGACGGTGCGCCTATTTCTGTAACGCACAGGCGACTTGTTGTCGAGTTTATAGAGCGAGGAAAGCACCGCGTTGTGAAACTCCTCGGGCGGATTTGGATATGCGTTTTTGAATTCTTCTGTTTTCATGTGGATTCTCCTTTCGTTTTCTGTCTATTAGAGCGATTAGGAGGAGAAAAGGTTCATTTTTATTTTACATGAAAAAAGTGTAATTGCAAGCAAAGAAAATATAGAGGTAGGAACTGCCATGTTTAAGTGTATTTCTCCCTGTGAGCGATTTGTTGGGAAAATGTGAGAAAGTACACGATAAAACTGTTCACGCGGCGCTGGATGTTTGTCGCGATTTTCGAGCGATAGAGCACGGTGAACAGTTGGAATGCAACTTTATTCTCCTGCCTGATAAGATATCCGCCTTTTACTATACTCTTGGTAAAAGAGTATAGTAAAACCACCCGATGGAGAGCCGTTCAAAATTTGTGACGCATAAACAAAGAAAAGGGATTTTTTCAAAACTGAAAATCTGCTTTAGATTTTATGATGAAATAACTGTCGGAAAAACTCAATTGAATTAACATATAATAAGAGAACGTTGTACTTAACGGGAATGGTTGAGTACAGCATTTATCATTTATGGCGGTATCGCTTATCATTGCTTTCAGGCTGATTTAGAATTATTGCGGGAGCGGTTATAATTTATTTCCGCAGTGATTATCAATTAAGCAGAACAGGTGTAAACGACAAAAGAGAGAAACTCAAAAAAAGTATCAGTCACCCTTTTCTCTGCTGTTGAAAAAGCGCTGATCTATTGATGCTGTTGCGAGATTTTTTGCAAGTTTTGAACGCGATTTTGCATAAATGAATTTGAGAGCTTGCAAAAATCATAACACGAAAAAAGGCTTGAAACCGACGTTTCAAGCCTGAGAAATCCAGTAATAATGCGGCAAAACCGATTGCGGTTCCCGTTTGGAGACCGCTGCTCTACCAACTGAGCTATACCCCTAAATATAATGCCGCTGCAAATGAACGCGTGTCACTTGCAGAAAATATAATAACACAGACACGTGTGTTTGTCAAGATGTTTCTTTATAAAAACGCAGAATTGCATAAAAAATGCGTCACATTAGGCTGATTCCGAAAAGGATGTTTTCAGTTTAAGGCGGTGCCCTATGCGCAGGCGGACAGTTCAGGCTGTCCGCCTTTCTTTATGTGTTTTTTCTGCTTGGTTGATTACGCTCGGCAGAGCTAATGTTCCGATGTAGCGAAAGTAGATATCGATTTGCTGCGGAGAGGTTTGACTGTGCTTTTCTCGCGCTCGTGAACAACGATTTTGCTAGTACTGCGACACAATCAAAAAAGCACAAGCTTAGAATCCATCCGGACTCCGGGCTTGTGCTTTTTTTGTGCCCACAAACCGCGACAAATCGGCTGTGTGGGCTTTATTTGATTTTGTCGGATACGACTGCAAGTGTTTTCTTCGTGAGACACAGGGCGAAACACGGCGCGTCAGATTATCTCGCCGCTCATCACTTCAACCATCAGCCTGACAGCCAAAGAGAAACCCCGGATAAACGCGTCGCGCTCGCCGAGGTTCATAAG
>CADASG010000161.1:2337-3309 GCA_902790475.1 uncultured Ruminococcus sp.
CGCCGTGCTTTTCCGGGGAGCAGCCGCGCAGATAACCCTCTTTGATCGATTTTACGATTTTTTTATAAACCCATTCGGGAGTAATACCGCTTGACTGTCCCAGCGGAGAATTTGCCCTGCTTATCTGCGCCAGCTCCGGCAGTGAAATAAAAGGTGCGGGAAACTGAGCGAAACGGCGCGCGTAACGCTGCGCGTTTTCTATGGATAACATCCGCACGAAGGTGAACACAAGTGCCGAACCGACGGCTACAAGACCGAATGCGGAAAAGATGATCACATTCATCATGCTTGCCCTAATCAGTTCAAACGAAGAGTAACTACGTCCCGAAAGCAAGGTTTCCCTCAGATATTCCTCGTTATTATAATTGGAAACAAAGGTCATAAACACGATGAAAAAGATGAAAACGAAAAACAGAGCGATTTTATAATAATCGGGATTATTTGGCTTTCTGCCTGCATTGTCGTTGATGAAGTAAACCCGCTGTCCAGACACGACCTGCGCGGTTAGATCGGAGCTGCCGCAATACGGGCATCTGCCCTCAAAGTACACGCGCTTTTCCATCCACCCGCCGCAGCTGCGGCAGGAACAGGTGACAGTCTTGCTGTACAGCTCGATGATTTCAGGATATTGATAATTGACGGTTTTGATGACCCTGAAATTTTTCATATACAACAGGTGCAGCAGCGCGATACGGCTTTTGATTTGTGACGTCGTTCTGCCCGTCACTTCGGCAAGCTCCGCAAAATCGACATATCCGTTCAAATCTCCCTCAAAATAACTTGAGAAAAAGCAGGCGTCGTTAATCAACCTGCGCGAGCCCCTTGAGCATACGATTATCAACACGCCGATGATAAAGAGAAATACCGAACCCGGAGTGCTGTTTGCGTGAATAATCGTGAACCAGTCACCGAAGTAATATACGATCAGCTCAATCATATTAGAGGCAGAAGCCGCCGTAAAAAATATGCCGA
>CADASG010000162.1 GCA_902790475.1 uncultured Ruminococcus sp.
CGCTCTACGACAACATCATTCTGGACTTGCCGTATCTAAGAACGGCTATTTCCAACTTTGCCGAGGGCTTAACACTCCTTCGGCAGCGCTATCAGGGTAAGGTAATTATCTATGCGCCGAATACGGATTATACTGATGAAATGCTCAAGCTGTGTTACGCTAACGGTTTCACCAAGGTGATCCGCGATTATTTATCTGCAGGCGTGAAAAGAAGATTGATTGAGTACCTTTCTCAGCAGGAAACGCCAAAAGCCGAACAGCCGATTGTTGAACAGAACAGGGAAGAAACCATTGGCGTTACCAAGAAGGTTGGCATTATCGGTATTATGCCGCGCGTCGGCACGACGACACAGGCGGTTCAGCTTGTCAAAACGCTCGTTTCTCTTGAAAAAAGCGTTTGCTACGTTCAAGAAAATGATTCAACTTTCTTGGACAGCCTTGAACTGTTCTTTTCGGAGGTGCAAAAGGACAGCGCGAACGGGCGGCTCGTGTATCACGATTTACTGTTTTACAAGGACAGAAACTATGCCTACAGCAAGGATTACGATTACATGGTCACAGACTACGGCTTCGCGTCGTCGGAGCAGCTCCCGACGGATTTTTACAGTAACGATATCCGAATCGTCGTCTGTGGTGGCAACGCCGAGGAGGTAGCCTCGCTGACTACGCTTTCCCATCAGTTTTACCGCGACGAAAGTATCATCTATATCTTTTCCTTTATCGATCCCGATGACCGTCCGGAAGTGCTGGATTTAATGGGCGATAGGAGAGAGATGGTGCATTTCGCTGTTAGGCTTCCGCGAGGAGCAGACCGTCAAACCAAAACGCGGCTTTGGCAGAAAAAGGCGGAGGTGAGGCGATGGCAAAATATACGAATACGGCGGGTTTCAAAGCAATTTCCAATGAAAATACGGAGGAACCCAACGAAAAACTGCCGCGGGCGCTTTTGTTTCTGATAATCGGCGGCATTGTTGTCGTTGTATTTATCGTCTTTCTGATGATTCACGCCGTTACCGCAAACCATAGGGCAACAGCAACGGCTGATGAGGCGGCGACGATTGCCGTGACAACGCAAAGCTATGACTACAATGTACTGTTTGGCGTTTCTGAAAGCATCGCCGCGACCGAACCGGTGACAGTGAATTGGCAGACTTCCACGGTCAATAATGAAATCCCCACTCCACGTGAGGAAACCCAGCCGACAACGAAATCACCGCAGAGAAGCGAAGCAGGTACGACAACGCCGCGGAATATTGAGGAACAAGTGTCCCACAGTGAATCATCAGCGCCGCAGGAAAGCCGTCCGGAAGCTCAGCCTGCACAGCAAAGCAGTGCGCAGGAATCAAGGCAGAGCCAGCAGCAGAATCCGATCAGTGACGACAGCGGTTCATCTGAGGTTTATGTTACCGAAATCTCGCTTTCTCAATCGAGCCTGTCGCTGACAGTCGGGCAGTCCTTCACGCTCTCTGCAAGCGTTTCTCCAAGCAACGCGACGAACAAAAGCGTCACATGGACAAGCAGTAACAGCTCAGTGGCAACCGTCAATCGATGCGTTGTAAAGGCGCAGAAAGCAGGAGCGGCAACGATCTACGCTGTAAGCAGTAACGGGAAGAAGGCAAGCTGCACCGTTCAGGTTGCGGAGAAACAGGAGCCACAGCAGAATGTTTCTTTGTTTCCCGGAGATACGACCATCAAGGTCGGGCAGCAGCTGACGGTGAAACTCAACGGCGCGTCAAAGTGCGAGTGGAGCGAAAGCAATCCGTTTGTCGTCAAAATGCTGACCAAGGGCAGCGATTATTACACCATCAAAGGCGCGAAGAAGGGCGTCACAAATATCGTCGCAACGCTCCCGAACGGGCAGAGCTGCAAGGTGAAAATATCTGTGGAAAAATAAAGGAAGCAGAGGGTATCGCAAAATACCTTCTGCTTCCGATTACTTTTTGCTCGCTATCGGCGGCTTCGCTTGCAAAGGAGCCGCGTCAACAAACAAATCCTTGTATCCGTTTTTTAGCCTCTTGCACTTCATGCAGTAAACCTCTCTGCCAAGGTTGATGCAGTCGGCGCAGGTCTTTTTGTTTTCCATTTCCAAAACCTCCAAGAAAAATCAAACAGGCATATTGTAGCACATACACAGAGGTTTTAGTATCTTTATTGGAAAATTACAAAATCGTCATTGATGTTCTTCGACAAATTCAATTTACCTTTTCAAATATTCTGATGTGTTTACAGTAAAATAAAAGTGCATAAAAGAGCCCCGAAAAGTGCATTGACGTGACCCCCGAAAGTTGGACTTAATACTAACAAGCGTAGTAGTTTAGCGACTACTGCGCTTTTGTTATGCAGCCAAAAGGTTGAGCCTATAGT
>CADASG010000163.1 GCA_902790475.1 uncultured Ruminococcus sp.
CAGAGCAGTGTCCTTTTTATGACACATCTGTTTTTGTATAATGATGATAGGCGAGTAGCTTTTTTCGTCATTTTTTGAATCTCGAAATCCATTTTTTGATCAATTATTTGCAATCAAGAGGTAAAGAACAAAATGAAAAAGAACTATATTTACGCATGTGTTGAGGAACTCATTGAGAAGTATAACACTTCCGATCCGTTCGAACTGATGGATGCGCTTGATATCCACTGCGAGTCCAGCAATCTGGAGCATTTGAAGGGGTATTGTGTCATCATTCACGGCATCAAGTTTATCGCGATCAATGAGAATCTGCGCCCTGCAGAGCGCAAAATCGTCGCGGCGCATGAGCTGGGTCATATTATTCTTCATTCAGACAAATTAAAGGCTGCTGCGCATGAGGATATGAATATTTACAACATTGCGGATAAGACGGAGTAATCTTGTTGTTGAAACCTTCAAGCTTACCGGTGCTGATGGGATAGATAGCGTGAGCGGCCAGACCGGGAAGTCGTTTTTCCTTTTGTTCCGCAAACTTGACCAATGCAGGTATTTCACTTTCCTTAGCGGCTACAAACCAATCAGTCCAACTTTTAACAGCCTCATCATAATCTTTCAAAGTATACAGTCGGCATATCTCCTCTTTCATGGCATAGCAAACCGCAAGGTCATGGTGATCTTGTAGTATACGAAAATGTGGTATAATAAATGCAAGGAAAAGAGCGGAAAAGCCGCAAAAAGCTTGCATTTGGAGATGAATGGGATGTATAAATTCGACAACGGACAGATAAGTTTAGAGGATTTCGGGCAGCCGGTTGGCATGAATCTGAAAAATAGTAACCGCTGGGTGAAGCGTGCACAGACGATTCCGTGGATAGAAATTGAGAAGAAATACGCAAAGCTGTTCTCAAATAAGAAAGGTAATGTTGCGAAATCTCTTCGCCTCGGTCTCGGCGCGAGAATTATTCAGGCGGAGTACGGCTACTCCGACGCCGAAATCCCGCTTCAGATTCAGGAGAATCCATATCTTCAGTACTTCTGCGGCTACAAAGCCTTTGACGACAGCAAGCCGCCGTTCGATTCGTCCATGATGGTATATTTCCGCAAGCGCTTGACTCCTGAAATCATCGGAGAAATCAACGAAATGATTATCGCGGCAGAGCAGGCGAAGATTGAGAAAGAAACCAAAGAAGAATCTGACGATTCCGATGATGATGACAAGAACAGCGGAACAATGATAGTTGACGCCACCTGCGCACCGTCACAGATTTCCTACCCTCAGGACGTATCCTTGCTCAACAAAGCGCGTGAGTGCAGTGAGAAAATCATCGACGAACTGCATGTGAAGGGTGAGCAAAAGCCGCGTACTTATCGCAAAAAGGCGCATAAGGACTACACGTCATACTCCCGCAGCCGCAAGCCTAAAGCAAAACAAACACGCAAAGCAATCGGCAAGCAGCTTGGCTATCTCAAAAGAAACATAGGCAGTATTGAAAAAATGCTTTCTTCGGGAAAGGAAATCCCGATAAAATTCAAAGAAAAGTTTTCCACAATCCAAACAATTTACAATCAGCAAAAAGAGATGTATGACAATCATACTCACAGCGTTAAAGACAGAGTTGTCAATCTGAGCCAACCGTGGCTTCGCCCGATAGTAAGAGGAAAAGCCAAAGCTAAGGTTGAGTTCGGTGTAAAGCTCGACATCAGTGTCTGTGGCGGATGGACGCGATTGGAACGCCATAGTTTTGACGCGTACAACGAATCAACCGGTTTGCAGGATATGATTGAGCGATACAAAGAGCGCACAGGGCATTATCCCGAACGCATTCTTGCGGATAAAATCTATCGAAACCGAGATAATTTGAGTTTCTGTAAGCAGCATAACATCAGACTTTCGGGAGCGGCTCTCGGCAGACCGAAAAAGGACACTGAGATTGACAAAAAACAGAATTACATCGACGAATGCGAGCGTGTCGAGGTTGAGCGCAAATTCAGCCTCGCCAAACGCAAATGCGGTATGGGTATGATCGTGACAAGATTGAAGGAAACAACTTGCCACAGCATCGCTATGTCCGTCCTGCTCCTCAACCTGAGAAAGATTGAGAAGCTGAGGGCGGAGATGTTATCGTTGCTTTTCCGAAGTTTGAAAGTTGCATTTATTCAGTAG
>CADASG010000164.1 GCA_902790475.1 uncultured Ruminococcus sp.
CGCAGGAATCCTCAGTCAGCTGCGCTGACAGCCTCTTGCAGAGGCGGCACCACCTTTGTCGCTTGCGCGACATTTCCTCCAACGGAGGAATCTCCTTTACTAAAGGAGCCTTTTGGTGCGAATCCTAACGTTTGTATCCATTGGGAAAAAGCGGACGTTAAGGAAAAAACGGCGCAGGAATCCTCAGTCAGCTGCGCTGACAACCTCTTGCAGAGGCGGCACCACCTTTGTCGCTTGCGCGACATTTCCTCCAACGGAGGAATCTCCTTTACAAAAGTAGCCTTTTTTTTCTGCAAAACTTCGCGGCAGAATAAGATCGTTCTGCGGAATTTAACGCACAAAACCCACATTTTACACGGAAAAATCCTATAGTTTAATAGCCCAAAAACGGATTATACTACTTGCGCTTTTTTGAGGAAAATGATAAAATTATAATGTAACAGTAGAATAGTCTCACCGATTTCGACGCGGCAATTTTACTTTGGTAACTGTTTGCTTATTTGCTTGGCTTTTCAGCCAATGTCCGATATTTCTGCAATGGAAAAATGAAATGTGAGGTCAGCGGTCAGACCCAAATAAGCAATGTTATAAATTTAAATCAAAAAACAAAACAAAATAAAAAGGAGGAAATTTTATGAAAACAATCAAAAAATCAGTGAGCATACTGTTGACTGTTATCATGGTTTTCAGTCTGTTCACAATCGTTCCGTTCGCGGCTTCGGCGGCAACGAGCGGCACTGTCGGCGAATTTAGCTGGACAATGGACGACGACGGCAACATGACCGTCACCGGAAGCGGTGCTTTACCTTGTGATAGAAACGGAGCTTTTTACGAAAACTACAATGTAAAAAGCATGGTTTTTGACCAAAGCTGCCGGATCACCGAAATTAATGAAAGGGCTATAGCCTATTGTAAAAACTTATCGAATATTGTGATCAACAGCGCGGTTCCGATCAACCTTGACCACAATGCGATTTGGTATAGTTTACCAACCGTAGTTGATCCCATTTCGGTTACGATCAACGCGCCTCAGGTCAACGTAGTCGGCGAGGCTCCGATTTTTGCGTATGAAAAGCAACTGTATATTACAATAAATACAAATGAGTTTAATATTTTGCATGTTTTTAATTCATATGATATTTCACAAAAAACCATGCGTGCTATTGGACAATATAGCCCAAGCTCAGTGATCGCTTATCCCGAAAACACCTATGTTTATAATAATAAAGCCGTTAGGTTTGAGGGTGATAATGAGGTTAAGGTAGAAGAATATAATGGCTTGGCTCAGCAGTTAGTTCAGGACTACGGCGACTATCCTCAACAGCTTGAATCCGAATTAGCCAGTCTCATTGCAGAGGCTATTGAAGATGGCTGTACTCCGGTTTACTATATTGACGGCAAGCAGATTTTGACCGAAGAAATGGTTCCCGATGTTTTCGGCGGTGCGCAGACAGCCCGCTCCGGCTCATATGAGGAGCCGACAACAGAGGAGCCGTCTACAGAGCAGACCTACACCGTAACATGGAAGAACGGCGACACTACTCTCGAAACCGACACCGATGTAGCAGAAGGCACCACCCCGAGCTATGACGGCGAAACTCCCACCAAGACAAGCGACACGTACTACGACTACACCTTCTCCGGCTGGTCTCCTGCGATTGCTCCTGTTTCTGCTGATGTAACCTACACCGCGCAGTATACCGCGACCGCAAAGACCTTCAAGGTATTTGCCAAGAAGCCGACCGGCGGAACAACCTACACCATAGAAAATCTCACCGGCGAGACCACTGTTGCTCAGCTAAAGGAAATCATAGCGGATCAAATCGACATTCCCGCCACCGCGCAAAGGTTCGGCAAGGAGATGCTCGATGACGCAAAAACTCTTGCCGAGTATAAAATCGTAGATGAATCCACAATCCACCTTATCATAAGAGGTTACACAGTCACATGGTTGAATTACGATAATTCCGAATTAGGTACAAAAACTGTCCAGTACGGCGCAACCCCGTCCTATGACGGCGAAACCCCGACCAAGCCCGAGGACGAAACCAACACCTACACCTTCGCAGGCTGGAAAAACGGAGATACAACCTACGCCCCCGGCGCGGCTCTTCCCGAGGTAACAGGCGATACTACCTACACCGCGCAGTTTACTGCCGTGCCTAATGTCATCAGCATTAGAATGGAAAACGGCAAATTGATGCTGGGAGATTCTGTTTGGACAACCACATATGATGGCGGCTTCAACAGATATATACTTCCTTCCGGCAAATATCGTCTTGACAGTAATATCACGACAAATTACAGAATCAGGGTAAACTCCGGAAATACAGCTGTTCTGGACATCGGCGATTACAATATTGAAAGACTCCGCAGTGAAGGCGACGCGATTGAAGTTGCCGGAGACTTGACCATCAACGGCAACAACGGCAAGATCATCAACAACAACTTCGGTTCCAGTGTGCTGATCGTTCCCGGAGGAAAGCTTACGCTGAACGGCGGTACCATCACGAACAACGGCGGAACTAATCCAAGCAGACGTGAGGGCGTCAATGTAGGCGGCGAGTTTGTTATGAACGGCGGTTCGCTTGCCAATAATACAAAAGCAGTTCGCCTTGATGACGCTGCGGGTATCTTTAAGCTGAACGGAGGCTCCATTACCGACAACACCTACGGTGTTATGCTGGAAAACTCAAATGCAACTTTCACGATATCCGGCGATCCTGTAATCACAGGAAACACGACCGATGTTTATCTGGCAAACGGCAAGAAGATCAATATCGGCGGCGAACTGACAAACACCACACCTATCAAGGTTACCATGCAGACTCCCGGCGTATTCACCAGCGGACTTAGCGGCAACGGTACGAAGGATAACTTCGTCAGCAGCGACAGCAATCAGGAGGTTTACCTCGCTGATAATGGTGAAGCAGCTATCAGAACCCTTTATACCATAACATGGAAAATGGACGACGGCAGCATAATAGACACAACCCGTGTCGGCAAAGGTGAAAAGCCCACCCACGACGCTCCCGCCAAGAATGACGCTAACGGAAACCCCTATACCTTCGGAGGCTGGAAAAACGGCACAACCACCTACGCTCCCGACGCGGCTCTTCCTGCGGTAACGGGCGCCCTGACCCTCAAAGGCGATATCGGAATCAACTTCTTTATCGATCCTTCCGTAGCAGGCATGAACCCCGGCGACAGCGGAACTCTCAAAGTTGATTTTAAGTGGGCAAACGACGATCCACTCGTTGACGTTGTATCCCAGAGCACAACCGTAGCGGTAAACAGCTCCAACTATTCACAGGTCGGCGATCTTGTTAAAGTAACCTGCTATGTCTGCGCGGCAGAAATGACCTGCGACGTCAAGGTGACCGCTTCTCTGAACGGCAAAACAGAGGCAGAATACTACAGCGTTCGCAAGTACTGCGATA
>CADASG010000165.1 GCA_902790475.1 uncultured Ruminococcus sp.
CAATCCGCCGAGCATTTGCCGCTGGAGCGCGTTGACATAGATGTCCTCCATCACATTGTCGATCTGATGACAAAGCCTGCAAAGCATCGGTCGGTATTCCTCCTTTGCCAATGCGTCCGCAAATTGTTTCGCGCTTGCGTGCTTCGGCTCAAAGGGATAAAACTGTCCGTTTCTGAGAGACGTCATATACCGGTCATTATCCTCAAAATCCGTCCAAAAGATATGCCCTAACTCGTGAGCGATCAGTCCGACAATAAAGATGTGGAAAAGCACAGGCTTATTCCGCAGCCGCTTTGCCAAACCCGTTCCGAGATTGACGTAAATCTGCGTGCCGTCGGTAAAAGCAACGTCGTCTTTTTCTTCATCAAAAAACGTGTGCAAAACCACGTTTCCCTTATACCCTACTCTGCGGCAGGCTGTTTGAACCAAGCCCTGTAAATCTGCCTTGTACTGCGGCGAAAGGAATACATCCTCAAAGGACATCTTCTTGATTTCCGCCTGCTTCAAGGCTTCAAGCGTCGTGATTTTCCTCATAACTGCCTCCCTACGCCGCGAGCATCGTATCGATGACGTCCTTGATTACCTCATTCATCTCTTCCCTGTGCGTGCTTGCCGAGGGAACGATCGTCTCCATCGCCGCCTCGCGCAGCGTGGAATCCGCGTCAAAGGCAAGGCTAGCCTGATACTGCATCGCCCAGCCCGCAAACTCTCTTACGCCGCACACGCCGTTGAAGCCGTGCTCGTCGATGTAATCGCGAAGCGTCACAACCACCGAAGCCATTTGCTGCAAAGCAACCTCGTCGTCAAAGCCGGTGATATTCCTGACGCGGCGAATCATCTCCGCCTGATTTGGAAAATCAATATAATACTTCGTCGTCAGTCGGCTCAATGTAGACGCCTGAAGCTCACCCGTCTGGTTTTCGTCGGTATTGCAGGCGAAAACCACCACGGTATTCGGATGACGGTGAATCACCTTACCCGTAGGCAGCGTCAGCTCCTGATAGCCGTCCATCAGCTGATTGATCAGGATCGCAACGGCGGAATCCCGCACGTTGGTGAACTCCTCCAGCGTCACCAGCCAGCCGTTTTCGATCGCCTGCGCAAACTTGGATTCTACGAACGTATAGGAAATGCCCGAGGAATGACCGCTTTCCTTTTCCATCAACAAAGCTTTTTCTGTTTCCGCCTTAGCTTTCAGATCGGAATATGCCTCAACGCAATCAGAGATAGCGGCGTCGGGCTTTTCCTTTCCCGTTATATCCGCGTAAACCACATCGGGCGCCATCTCCGCGCAGTCGAGCAAATCCGTAATGTTTTGGTACTTGGAAAGCACGTCGTCAAACAGATTGACGCTTGTGCTTTGGCGAATATCATCTACCTGCGGCGTAAACGCTCCCGTCGCGAAGGATTCATCGGAATTGGCGGACAGCGAAACGTGCGTTGCTCTCAGTCCCAACCCCGACGCCATCGCCTTTGCAAACTCCGATTTACCGGAGCCTCGCCATCGCCTTTGCAAACTCCGATTTACCGGAGCCTGGAGGTCCGATCAGCAGAATGTTCTTCGGCGCAACGCCCTTCTCCGCCATTTGATTTTGATGATGGAACCATACATTATGTACCGCCTTTAACAGCAGCGGCGTTACGATATAGGTGTCGGGCATTTGATGAACGGAAGCCTTTTCCAATTCGCTCATATTCGGGTTTAACGTGTACTTGCATTTCAGCTCCGAGGGCGCGACCTCCGGCATCACCTTTTTCTTAGGCTTTTCATCGGTCAAACCCTTCGTGAAGAATTTGCCGACCAGCACATCCTCCGGCTTATACACGCCCTTCTCTATCACGTTCGGAACCGTGGGAAATACGCCCGCTCCCGGAACGTTGACCTCGATCTCCATCGGCGCGCCGATCCGGTTGGCGGTATAATAGATACTGTCGCAAAACAGAAAGCCCTGCTTCTGCGCTTCCACGGTTTCGTTATGATCAAACACGTCCCTGATTTCGGAGGAATTGTCAGCGAGATACGGCATCAGCGCAAGCCAAAGCACTGTACCGTTGCGACCCTCCTTGTAATCGAGCACATAGGGCTTGAAGGTTTCGCCGCCGTCCTCCGTTGTTCCGGCAAACAAAAACTGCCGTTTCTTAACGTCAAAGCAAGCGACATGAAGCATACTTTCCGTCTGGCGGTATTCAGCGACATACAAATCGTTTCCGTCGCCGCCGAGGTGTCCCAGAGCGCCGCCGTAGCCGATCTGCTCGGCGTAGATTTCCTGAGAATTGTAGGATTTGTAGTCATAAACCCTGCGTCCGTCACAGCAATACAGCGCGTATGCCTTTAACGCCGGTCGGTACAGAGTTGCCGGCTTGCCCGTATCGTTGTGTACGGAGGTGTTGTGGGTCGAAGTCTGCTTGGAAAATCCGGGAAGCAACCCGAATTTGTATCCCGCTGCTCCAAATAAAATAGAATCATTTGCTCTTTTTCCTGCCTTTGGCATATTATTCAATCTCTCCTTTACTCATCGGGGTACTCGTCCCAACGAAGTACCAGTTTTTCATTACCGTTATCCATAATAATGTCGCTGCTGACGACGCGGCGGATGATTTCCTCCATTCCCGCGATTGGCTGCAGCACATAATCAGAGTCTGCGATTTTACCTGTTTCCTTATCAATTCTGACAATCTCCAAGCCGTTGGCGGACGCTTCAATACAAGCCGTCTGTATCACAGGCTCATACTCTCTTTGCCATTTTGCCGCGTTTTGAAGATACACAGGCGAAACACGCCAGCCGTCTTTCTCGGAATACAGATGCGGAATACCCGAAGCCGAAACACAGGGAATATCTCCGTGGCATTTCAGACAGGCAAGGATTCCGTTCTCGTCTAAGGAAAAGTCGAGAAATTCTCCGCCGCTCATCT
>CADASG010000166.1 GCA_902790475.1 uncultured Ruminococcus sp.
GCCCTGCAGCTGAGAGCCGTAAAACATAGCCATAACAGTTGTTTCAATCACGTCGGAGAAGTGGTGCCCGAGTGCGATTTTGTTGCAGCCGCGTTTTTGCGCCTCATGATAGAGGTGTCCTCTGCGCATTTTCGCGCACAGGTAGCATGGGTAACGGTCAACCTTTTCGGTGATATCAAAAATATCTGTGTTAAAAATTTCAACCGGCAGCTCTAGCAGCTCGGCGTTCTTTTTTATCTGCAGCAGGTTTTCTTCGTTGTAACCCGGGTTCATCACGAGAAAAATCTGTTCAAACGGCACCTCGCTGTACCTCTGAAGCATCTGCATCAGCTTTGCGAGCAGCATTGAATCCTTGCCTCCGGAAATACAAACGGCGATCTTGTCGCCTTCCTTTATCAGTTCATAGCGCTTTACGGCGGCGACAAACGGATTCCAGAGTAAAAAATCGCTTGGTTGTCAATATGGGATAAAATTGCTGATATGATAAATTGTCATGACACGTATTGACAAAGTGTAAATTATTGCACACAATACCAATTGTTTGCGACATAATTATATATTATAATATATATAAGGTATATAACGAGGTGGTGATTCGTATGCTGACTGATAACAAGTTGCTGCGTATCAAAAACGGAGTTTTGCTCCTCCTTGCTGTTATCTGTCCGATTGTGTGCAGACTTATTTCGATTCCTCTTCCATCGGTGATGACTGAGTGGGACAAGACTTCTCTCTATATTCGTAACATGACCGGTTATCTTCGCGATAACTATATTTCACTTGCGTTTTTCGTTGTATTTTTAACATCGGGATTGACCTCGCTGCTTCTGGGTAAACTGATTCACAGAAAGTTTGACCGCAACAAGGAAGCTTCGGTAATCAGTTTAAGAGCGGGATTATTTTTCCTTATCGCAGCGGCGTTTTTCCTTACGGACGCGAATACAAGCTCTCGGGTTATATTTCGTGCGCGAGTCTAATGCTTATGCCGCAGCTGTTTATCGCCTGCGTCAAGCTGGTATACAAGCGCAAATGGATTATTCTGTCGGAATGGATCTTCCTTATTTTGGAGGCAGCGTTTTTCATTCTCGGTATGCTGCAGGCGCCGCAGGAGTACGTGACATTGACAGTTCGCGTTTTAGGCTTTTTGTTCTGCTTTTTCGTTATGTCCAGTGCGTTGCTGCATATCAGAACGCTGTCAGGCAAACAGACCGACGGCTGTGTGTTGTTCAGATAGCGCTGATTATTTCGGGACTTGTATTTTATATCGTCCAGCAGAGAAAACTATTTATGCTGTGCTGTGGTCTGGCACTATCGATTTATGCGTATATCGTATTTTCGGAAATGCTGAACATTGCCGCCCGCAGGTATATAAAGACTTCTGATTACGAGAGCGTGCGCAAGATGGCTTATATCGACAGCCTGTGCAATATCAGTAACCGAAATGCCTTTATTCTAGAGCAGGAGGCCAGCTTTGACTGCGATGAGCTGTGTTACATTGTCTTTGACCTCAACAATCTCAAGCGGATCAACGATAAATACGGTCATGCCGAGGGTGACAAGATAATAAAGAAGGCGGCTGAGATAATCTCACTTTCATACGAGGACTTCGGAAAATGCTTCCGGATCGGCGGCGACGAGTTTGCCGTGATTGGACGTTACAAAACTCTTGCTCAGATTGAGAAGGCGCTTCGCAAGTTTAAAAATCATATTAAGGAATACAACAGCAAATCCAATCTGAAGCTCGACCTCGCATACGGCTACGCCCGCCGCGAGAATACAGATATCAGTACATACGAGCTGTTCAATAAGGCAGACAAGGAAATGTACCGCTTCAAACGCCGCGGAAAGGCGCTTATAAAAATGAATGCATAAAACAGGGAGCTGACGCGAGTCAGCTCCTTTTTGCATGTTTTTGCAATGATTTCACATACTATTTGAGAGGTGATATCATGAAAAGAATCGGAAACAGAACTCTGATTTTTGAAAATACTCCCGTAATCAAGGGATACGCGTCTGTTGCGGGAAAGAAGGAGCACGAAGGGCCTCTAGGAAAATTCTTTGACAGAATTATATTCGACCCATACAACGGCATGGAAACCTTTGAGGATGCCGAGAGCAGCTTTCAGGCCGAAGCAGTCAGTTTAGCGATTGAGAAAAGCGGAGTGACTACCGATGAGATTGATTATATATTTGCGGGCGATTTGCTGAATCAATGCACAGGCTCGAGCTTTGGTATACGCGATTTTCAGCTGCCTTTTCTCGGTCAGTACGGCGCGTGCTCAACGATGGGGCAGGGGCTTATTATGTCGGCTGTGTTCACAGACAGCGGCGCCGCGAGAAACGCTGTGTGCGCAACCTCCTCACATTTTTGCGCGGCAGAGCGACAGTACCGCTTTCCGCTCGAGTACGGCAGTGTGCGTACGCCGACAGCTCAGTGGACGGTAACTGGAGCCGGCAGCTGCGTTGTCGGAAGAGCAGACAGCGGTGTATCAATAGCCGCGGCTACAGTCGGAAAAATAACGGATTATCAGGTCACAGACCCAAACAATATGGGCGCCGCCATGGCACCTGCTGTGGGTATAATA
>CADASG010000167.1 GCA_902790475.1 uncultured Ruminococcus sp.
ATAGCTGCGTACTACCGCGTCCTCTGCGCCGACAGCCTTCAGGCTCTTTATCATAGCATAGATATAGGTTTGAAGGAGATTTTGCAGCTTTTTTTCATAAGGTTCATCCTCAAAAATCGCCGCGAATATCTCTCTCGTGGTACAGGAGCTGCCCTGTTTATGAACGAGATACGCAAAGACCTCCTTAGCCTTGCTGCGCTCAAAGCGAACGTGAGCGCCGTCCGGCGTGAAAACATCAAAGTTGCCGAAGCACTGTACGCGTAGCAGAACGTTGCTTTTCGGTGTGATCGGAAAGCGCAGATCCTCCAGTTCCGCCTTGACTTCCTCGGCGGTTACGGGCTTCATAATGTAGCCGGACGCTTTCATGTCCATCGCGTCTCCCTTGTAATCGGAAAAGCCGGTGACAAAGATGATATTCATTTTGGGGTTGATTTCCTTTAGCCTTTTTGCGACCTCTACGCCGTTCATGCCGCGCATATGGATATCCAGAAAGGCGACGTCACAGCCGTTTTGTTTGGCGTCCTCCAACAGATCTGCCTGCTTACGGAACGCCGTGACTTCAGCGTCGGACTTTGCTTCGCGGATTGCCGCTTCCAGCATTTTCAGAGCCAAAGGCTCGTCGTCAAGACAAAGTATCCTCATTTGGTTGACCCTCCTTAGGTAATATTACGATCGCTGTGGTGCCCTTGCCGACAACACTTTCGATTTTTACCTCGCCGCCGCACATATCGTGCAGGCGTTTTTTTGTGTTTTCCATACCGACGTGCGAGCGGCCGTCATCCTTTTGCTCGTTGACGTCGAAGCCCACTCCGTCGTCTTCTATTACGACCTCATACGCTGTTTCGGTTTCACGGGTAGAGATCCTGACCGTACCTCCGTCCTCTTTCATTCCGACGCCGTGCTTGACGGCGTTCTCGACAAGCGGCTGAACGGATAGCAGCGGCAGCACAAAATCAGTCGCTTGAATGTCGTACTCGATATTCAGCAAATCGTCAAACCGCAGCTTCTCAATATATAAATACTTTTTCAGATGTTCCAGCTCCTGCGTGAACGGTACCGGACCGGTTTGTTTTAAAGAATCCATATTGCCGCGGAGATATTTGGCGAAGGTGATCGTCGCTTCTTTAGCGATCTTGGGATCGATCTCGCACATCATCGCGATGGACGTCAGGGCGTTATACATAAAATGAGGACGGATCTGTGACGTCATCACGCTGACCTTTGCCTCGTACAGCTCCTTTTGCATCTGTTGATGTCGGATCGCTTCTTTATACTGGAACCGTGAACCCGGCAGGTGGATGAATTGATCGACGGCGTCTATTGCGACCGTCAGCAGCAACGGCACCCATGACAACAGGAAGAACAGTGCGTTGCGATTGATCCTCATTTCTACGCAGAGCAATACTATCATAATCACTATGCTGCCCGCAGTGGCGAAATTCATCGTCATTGATGAAGCGTTGAGATCCCTGATGTGGCAAAGGTGCAGAATAAATACGGTGAAAACGCAGCTTAAGTAGACAGCCGACGCGATGTTGGCGGCAATGCGCGTTCCTCTGCTGCTCATATTGGCTTTGAAATAGAACAGCACCGCGGCTACAAAGCAGTACCCGGTGATTTTGTCCATCATCATACAGACAGTCGGGTCTACGATCCAAAGGTTCAGATAGCCGCTTATCTGTTGCATTATCATATACAATCCCCATAAAAAGCTGAGCATTCCGAAGGTTAGGTGCCACGGGGAAAAAGAACAGTCCGAAGAAGCATATTAAAACAAACAGCAATACGGGCGGTAACGCGTCATAGAAGAAACGCAGATACATTCCCTCGTTGTAATACGCTGTAACGTCAACACAGTCGTTATAACTGACAAGCGCGTAACCGTAGGGATATTCTACCTCAAAAATAAGCTCCGAGTCCTCCGTTATATTCTCGGTCTGCGTGAGATAGTCTGGATAAATAGATTTTACGCAGTAGCCGGGTGTATTCGGCATATCGAGCGCTAACGGTTTGTCGGTTTGAGTGTGCTCATAAGAGAGCTTTTCATCGTCAAAGTTATAGCTCTGTATCACGGTACCGTCGGATGTTTTCAAAGTATACCAAACATTTTTGGAAGAAATTGTCAGGCTTCCGAAGTACATCAGGAGCTTTTTCGACATCTTACCTTTAAATACAATTTTGTTAAAGTGGTCGGTGATATAGCGGTCTTTTTCGATCGGTTTCCACTCGCCGCCGTCTACGGAGTATTCGCCCTCCAAAAACATTGACGGCGTTTCATAGATATCCATACTGATATAATAGCGCATACCTATCCATACCGCGCTCGCAATCATCAGAAGCGTCAGCGCGACGCAGACCGCTGTCCAGATCTTGCCTTCGATGATTTTCTTCATAACACCGCCTCCTTTACGACTTCTCTTAATTACTTAATTATAACATAGGGATTGGGGAATGAAAAGTTAAAAAATCGTAAAAATTTTTAAAATGCCTGATATTTGCAAAGAAGTTGCAAAGGTCGGGCTGATATACTAAAGCCACAGTCAAAGAGAAAAGCCGAGGCTCTGAGCCCTCGGATAACGACGGACGAGGACTGAGCTGTGAAGTCGCAGCAGGCGACGCAACAGATCAGACGAGTAGGAGTTATACGAGGATCAGCGCAGAGCAACGAGGCTGGACAGGGAAACACAAAGTTTCCCAAGACGGCTGAAAGAAAAAGTTAAAAAAATAAAACTTTTTCAAAAATCTCAGATATTTGCAAAGAAGTTGCAAAGATCGACCTGATATACTAAAGCCACAATAAAAAAACAAAACCGAAAGGAGATACCAAAATGAAAACCACAAAAACCACAACCACCAACACACTAAACACAAACACAACAAATAATAAAACAAATTCAAAAGGAGTGAACAACATGAAAAAAACAAAAAGATTCAAGACCAGATTGATCGCAGGCATTCTTTCCGCAATTACAGTATTTTCAGTAGGCACCATGGCTATCGGCTCCGCTTCCGCTTTTGCT
>CADASG010000168.1:0-717 GCA_902790475.1 uncultured Ruminococcus sp.
TCACGCCTGCCGGTGTGGTTTTTAATTCGGGATCAGATACCAGTCTGCCCATTTCTCCTACATGATTAAACATATTTCTTCTCCTTTTCTTTTAAGCTATTTCCATCTGCTTCAGGGATTTGAGAACCTCAAGCAAATAATGATTTGTGTTCTTCTGCGTTAAGTAAAGCGTACCGTACCTTTTGAAATGCCTGCGAAGCTCGGCGTCAAGGCTAACGACGCAGCGGTATTTTCTGTCATACCACCTGCCCTCAAAGCGGTTATAAATAGCGATGACCGCGTCGGAAGTGCTGTTTTCCTCGTGGCGCCGGTGGGCGCTCTCTCCCGCCTTCGGAAACGTTCGTCTTTCAACACGTTCATCAACGGCGGGAACAATAGTTTCCTTTATAGTGAGAACAAAGTTGCGACACTTCGTTACCTCCAAAAACCGCGTCAGCTCCTTGTAATCGGAAAAGCGCAGCGTCAGTTCACCGTCGGTATCGTTTACCCGTTTGTAATTGACATCCATGTTCCACCTCCCCTATGCCGCCGTTTTGTACATGCGGTAAATAGAATTTTGGGTGTAAATGACGATATCGCCGTTCCTCCACACAAAGTAATCTACCACGCGGCTTGTTTTGACGATCCTGCCGTCACTCAGCTTCAACACAATGCCTTCGCCGATTTTCGGTTCACCAACCATAATGGTAAACACATACTCATTTTTCATCATTTTCA
>CADASG010000168.1:780-2178 GCA_902790475.1 uncultured Ruminococcus sp.
GGACTGAATCTGAGCCTTGCTTTTTCGGACATAAAAAAACGCACAAAGATAGCATTATCCTTGTGCGAACTATTCCGAGCATAGGCTCCTTATTAAATTGTCGTCCGGACGCACTTCTCCTGTCCGAACCATTCTGTTCTAAGCATCTCAGCGAGAGGAACATTACCCGACAAATCGAAATAACAAGTCGGATTTCTCACGTTACAAGCCAAAGCTAAACGTCATTAACTGTCAGCATCCGCCAAAGGCGAACCCGACCGATACTTTTACCGGCGCCAAACCGAACTAATCATTACGATTAGAAAATATATATTCTGGCTACGTATTTATTATAATTCCTTATTCTGGATTTGTCAAGATAAATCTGATATATTTACGCCGAGATAGCCTGTTCCCCGTTCATAAGATATGAATTATAAAAATCTCCGCGAGCTTCATTCAGTCGTCTGTATGCTGCGGATTTTTTCAGATGATGTCTGTCCGCGATCACAGTCATTGGCTGATTACAGAAAACCTTGTCCGTCAGAATCCGATATGACAGAGCGCGTCCTTTGTCCTTAGCGTTTGAACTATGTCGGATGAAATCTACCATTTCGCAGTATTCAACGTTGCTCTCCATCTCATAGGAAAACATCGGCGAATCATCAATGCTATCCAAGGGATATTCCGCAATTCTCTTTGTAAACATCACCTTTTTCAGATGATTGCGGATAACAGCCGCGGCATAGGTCTTGAATGAAACGCCTTTATCCGCATTGAAGTGCAGTGCCGCTGTACAAAGAGCGACCGCGCCTTCCTGATAAGCGTCTTCTAAGCTATAGCCAGTGGAAATCTCTTTGCCGTCCGCAAAATGATAGTTGGAAATCACAACTGTTTTACTGAATTTGTAGTATTCATTTACCAAATCACGCTGAGTTTGGGTTAATGCTGTATTTTTCATTCTCTCCTCACCTCGTAAAAACAAAAAGGACGCACAACGAACAGAGGATATGAATCCTCTCGATTTCGTTATGCGTCCATACGCCGGAAAACTCTCCGGCAAAAATCTTCTATACTATCTAAAATTCAGGCTCTTCCTCGGCGTCGATATACCATCTGCCGTTGTTTGCCTTGACCGCTGTTTTCAGCAGCTCGTTATCCGCCGCACGCTTCACCTTTGTATACGGTATATCGTGTTCCTTGGCGTAGTTATTCAGCGAAATATAGCGGACAAACGGCGTGTCCTTCGCAATCAAATACATATCGTCCGCCTTCTCAAACGGGAACAGCCCCTCTTTGAGCTGCCGCAGGAATTGCTGATAATCTATTTGGTGGTTCGCGGCGTACTCCTGCGCGCTGATATATCCCTGCTGCTTGAATCCGGATTTCAGAGACTTCTGCTCTCCCCTGTTTTCAAGC
>CADASG010000169.1 GCA_902790475.1 uncultured Ruminococcus sp.
ATAGACATATTCAATCAACAACCTATCCGGTTTGCGAAGATCGGCAAGTGCGCTATTGAGCTTTTCCTGTCGCAGCAACTTGAAATACAACGCTTCCGTGTTCAAATCGTTTGCTACGGAATCCACAGCAGAGGAATAGAGAACGTCCTCGTCGTCATTTGCATAGAAATCTGCGTTGTACTTCGTTTTGTAGGTCGAAACAGTAACAAGGTATTTTTCAACGCTTTCTTCTGTCAGATTCAACTCAGCCGCAATCTCGACGATTATTTCCGATAGAGAATTATTATCTTTCTTCTGATAGTAAAGATACGCTGTCTTTTTCAGGAGTAAATACTGATGACGGTTATCAATTTGATAATTGCCGCAATTCACCCGAACATACTCCTGCCATGCAGCCTGAACCTTGTACTTTATCAGCTGCAACAGAGGAAGCTCGGAATCATAGCTCTGCAATTCTTCCCACAGCAGAAAAGAAAAAATCTGTTTCAAATCCTCCTGTAAGCAGTAAAATAAAGTGTACCATTTTTCGCCTGCAAAACCGTACCGGTTCTCGCCAATAAGTGTACCAACTTTCGCCACAAAGTGTACCACTGTGATATACTGTTAGCAGTAAAACTACAGGTGGTGCTGAAAGTGAAAGGAATCGATATGTACACAAAGATACAACAGCTAAAGGCGCTGAAATACAGTCAGCGCAGCGCGGCAGAGACGCTCGGAATTCACCGCGACACTGTACGGCGGTATTGGAATATGAGCGTTGAGGATTACGAGGCGGAGGCCGCAAAGATACGAAGAATATCGATGCTCGACGAGTTCAAGACCGTGATACCGAACTGGATAAAGGCGAATCCGCGTATATCCTCGGCTCAGGTCTGCGATTGGCTCAAGGAGGATTACCCCGGCGATTTCAAGGAGCGTACCGTAAGCCGCTATGTCAATCGATTGAGGTCAGACTACAACCTTCCGCGTGTGATTAATCCCCGGGAATTTACCGCCGTGGAAGAGCTTCCTCCGGGGCAGCAAATGCAGGTCGACTTCGGGGAAATGTATATGCCTCGCGCTGAAGGCGACAGAATCAAGGTGCGGTTCGCTGCGTTCGTTCTCAGTCATTCACGCTACAAGTTCGTATGGTTTCAAAGCAGACCGTTTTGCACTGTCGATCTGATCACGGCGCTGAGGGAATGCTTCAAATATATCGGAGGCATGTCCCGGGAGCTGGTATTCGATCAGGACAGCATCGTCTGCGTTTCCGAGAATAACGGCGATATCATCTACACAACAGAGTTCGAAAAATTCCGTCAGGAATGCGGGTTCAGGGTATATATGTGCCGCGGCGCCGATCCTATGCACTTGCCGTCGCATGGCTTGAGAGAACCGCTAACGCCAAGATCCACGGTACAACAAGGAAGATTCCCGCAGAGGTGTTTGCCGAGGAGAGAGAGCATTTACTTCCGATACCAATCGTCGAAGACCGGAACAGCGCGAAATTGCTGCGTACCGTCAGAAAGGATAACACCGTCCTGTATAACGGAAACCGCTATTCCGTTCCTGTCGGGACATATACGCACCAAAAAGAGGTTTGCCTTGAGACCGAGGGTTCAATCTTGAAGATATACAGATATACACAACGACATCGGATCTGATCTGCGAACACACGATATCCGAGAGCAAGGGACTTCTCATCAAGAATCGTTCTCACGAACGCGATACGCAAGCTCCCATCAACGGGCTTAAAGAGAAACTCAACTCGTAATGTTCAATAAAACGCCTTGTTTTTCTATCCAACACAGGCTCATAAAAGTGAAGAAACTCCCTGTAATATCTTATATCTCCCGTTTTCTTAAATCGGATAAAATACTCATTCCAATCTAACCTCTCGGGCTTGTACTCCAACTCATACATCTAACATTTCCTTTGCCATCTGATAAATATTCTCCATTTCCATATCCTTTTCAAACTGCGTTTCCGCATAATCAAAATCGGTTAGTGCTTCATCAAAGCGGTCATCAATATATTCCTTTGCCTTGGCAGATACG
>CADASG010000170.1:0-1250 GCA_902790475.1 uncultured Ruminococcus sp.
ACGGCGGCGGAAAGGATGCGATCCCGTTTGATAAGCTCGAAGCATTTTTCAATGAGTATTTGAGATAAGGAGAGAATCAATATGAGCAAAAAGTTAGTAGCCTATTTTTCGGCAAGCGGTACGACCGCGAGAGTTGCAGATAATTTAGCAAAGGCGGCAGGGGCGGATCTGTACGAAATCAAGCCCGCCGTATCGTATACAAAGGAAGACCTCAACTGGATGAACAAGCAGTCGAGAAGCTCGGTCGAAATGCGCGACAAAAGCTCGCGCCCTGCGCTTGCCGACACAGACGCGGATATCGCTGCATACGATACGATTTTCATCGGCTTCCCGATTTGGTGGTACATCGCGCCGACAATCATCAACACATTCTTAGAAGTGTATGATTTCAGCGGTAAGAAGATAGTACTGTTCGCAACATCCGGCGGTTCGGGCTTTGGCAAGGCAGTTGATAGCTTACAGCCGTCAGCTCCCGATGCCGAAATCATAGCAGGCGAAATTCTCAACGGCAATCCGAACGAAAAGAAGCTAAAAGCTTTTGCGGAAAAATACCTATAAATGCAAACAAAATGATATTCTTCCGGTAATATAAGCGTTTCCTCCGGACTTTCCAAACAACCTGTTGTATTGTGTTGTGCTTGGAAAGGACGGTAAAAATATGACCACACTCAAAAATCTCTACTACAGCAGCATCGCTCCGTATGAATATAAAGTCGTGGCGGCAGCGAGTATGACATTACCGCAAAGCCGGTGATTCGACATAAGCAGGAATTGTCCGCTACGCTGACGGATCAGCAGAACGTCATACTCCAAAAAATCAAAGACAACACACAGAGATTATGAACCTCGGAGAACGCGACGCGTTTGTCCGAGGTTTCTCTTTGGTTGTCAGACTAATGGTTGAAGCGATGACAAACGAGAAAACCTGACGCGCCCTGTTTCGCCCTGTGTCGCGCGAAACAGAAAATCGGGTTAGTACCCGACCTCGCCCAACAAAGCCCACGCAGGCAATTTGTCGCCCTTTGTGAGCCGTATTTCAGTGAACAACGAAAGTGCAGCGGATTAGCTCTGCTGCACTTTTAGTTATATCAATTTTATTAGATTTTCATGAAGCGTATAGCGCGAAACGCCGTTGCTTTGAGGGTCGCGAATAATGACAGAATCGAGCTCTTTCGGCAGCCACTTCTTGCTGAAATTGCCGTTGCCAAAGTACGCGTCGATATTTGTTATCGGTAAAACGACCTTGTCTG
>CADASG010000170.1:1281-2108 GCA_902790475.1 uncultured Ruminococcus sp.
GCGGAGGGAGTCAAAACATTCCGCTCAATATAATCCTTTATACCGTCAGGAAGAGAAAAATCGTTATTCTTTAATTTGCCCAATTCCAGTGCATCTGCCAGAATATCATCAAAGCGCATTATCCACGAGCCTTTTGTTGACGGCGAAAAAATCGGAACCTGAAATCGGATAACTTTCTTTTCCCATTCCTTGTCAAAGCCCTTTTTCAGCGTATCACATTTTTTGATGGTCGTTTTACTGACGGAATCGGGACTGTTTCTGACATAATCATAGATGTTGTGAACATGACGGTAAAACCAACCGCAGCCGTTTTTATCAACCAATTCGGGGAAGATATCATAAAGCTCACTGAAATTGGTGTTTGCTTTCCAATCGTCTTTCTTTTCTGTCGGTAAGCTGCACCACGCCTGCAACGCACACCTTGTGCGTTCAATATCTGGCGTATCGGTCGCATACATATAACCTCGCGCAATGATCGTCAGGACTCTGTGTAACCCGATTTGTTTTATCAGCATATCAAAGGTGAACCGCCCGAGAAACGACATATCTCGTTTTCCGGTTGCGCAATACTTCGGAAACTTTGTATATGCCTTAAATTCTTCAATTTCATTCAGCATTTCGCTTCACCGCCAATACATGAGAATAAACCGCGTTGGGCAGAAGCTCCCACAGCAAATCACGTTTTCCGAGTGCCACCACGTACGGTACCGCCTTTTTCGGTTTTGTGATTTTATCCA
Source organism: uncultured Ruminococcus sp. (assembly GCA_902790475.1). Taxonomy (GTDB): domain Bacteria; phylum Bacillota; class Clostridia; order Oscillospirales; family Acutalibacteraceae; genus Ruminococcoides. Next base: position 2,019 of record CADASG010000170.1, read on the forward strand.
TTAACCCTCGGCACGCAACGGCAACCGCCTGCCGGTAACTCTGTGCGTGAGATTTACTAAAATACGCCTGCATCATTTCTGTGAACTCCT
>CADASG010000171.1 GCA_902790475.1 uncultured Ruminococcus sp.
CGGTTCATCGCCGCCCTTTTCGGTGTTGACAAAGATGAGGCGGTTGTACTTTTCCTCACCCTTTGAGGCGATCACAGTCGCTTCGAGCCTGCCGTCATTGTCGGTCACATAAAACTTTATATTGTAAACCGTGTCGTCAAACTCGATATCTCTGTCATCGGGGACTGTTTTAACAGTGTAGTCGAAAACGCCTACCTCCGTAAACTCTATATCAAACTTTCCGATTTCTCCGTCTTTAAGCGTCAGCGCAGTTTTTTCGGGGATCGGGCAGTTAACGTTCGGTATTATTGCTGCTGTTCCGCCGAGGGTGACCTCGACTTCTATCTCAGCCTTAACGGGCTGATACGCATAGGCGTGCGCGGTAAACCCGAATAAGCCCGGAACAAGTAATATTAAAATGCAAAATGGTTTAATGTTCCGAAAACAATCATTCTCTCGTTGCTTTCGGCAGATTGGCAGGTAGAAAGCGCAATAAGCCTTGAGCCTGCGTTAACCTCCTGCGGGTAATATACAAGCGAGTGCTTGTTCAGATATTCAAGAAGCGATAGGTTGTCGCTTTCAGGCGGGTCAAAAATGACCTTCTCAGTTGCCTGCGCTTTACACGAGGCAAAAAATGTGATTTTGTATTCTGCTCCTTTGATTACGGTCAGCGTACCTGTTTTGTGCGCGTCAAAATATTCTCTGTCGGCATATCCGTCAAGAGAACCGAACATCGCTCCGTATTCCATATGATGACCGTAGATCAGCGAGTATGGATCGCTGAACATTTTTTCGTTTCTGCTGTCAAGAAAGATACTGCCTGACAGCGAAAACTCGCCGTATGGGTCTTTGTTCAGGTATTCCGAGTTGGTTTCGCCCTGCATCACAGGGTAGTCGATCCGTGTATCGTCCACCGTGAGCCACGCGACCGCGTCGCCTGACAGCTCGCGCAGCATTTCGGTATCGCCTGCCGCGGGCTTGTATTTCATTATGTTTGAATCGTTCGCGCCCGCGTAAACCATATAGGCGTCAATCATTGCAGCGGCAATAACTTGGACTGATTATTGCCGCTGCGCTGCGAAAAATACGGATTCGCACTAAAGGGATTCAAGCAGGTTGGACTATAAATCCAATCTGCTCATATTTCCCTTTATCCGTTTTTCTTTCAGCCGCGGCTGAAAAAACAATTTTCAAAAATTTCGGTTATCAATAGTTGCGTCTTTTTCTTCTGCAGATGATGAAGATGATGATCGCGCCGAATACGCAGATACCGATAGCGAAGGGAGCTATTGTCATAATAACGCCTGTCGGGATGACACCGTTACGCGTATTGGTGAAGGCAACGCTGTGGTCGCTGTTGAGAGTGACGGCGCCCGAGCTCTCACCGGAAACTGCATTGCCGCTGTCGAGTCTGTGCGTTGCGGTGTAGTCCTCTGCGTCCTCCGTAACGGTGCAGACTGCGCCGGCGTTAAGTCCGATGACCTGAACCGTACTGCCGCTTGTAAGGGAGTATACACCTGTTGCAGTTCCGTTAGCGTCGACTGTGATAGAGGTGGGGTTATCCGTTACGTTATTTGTAACTATGGGATATGTACCCGGGTTAGCGCCTGTGATGTTGAGCGTGAAGTCGAATCTCTTGTTCTTATCACCCTGATTACCGGCGATCGTTTTGGTGAATTCAAAGTCGTGCTGAGTAAGGCTGTTGGTATAACCCGAGCTTTTAACTCCGGGGTTCTCTACATATTCGCCGTTTGTGCCAATGTCTGTTTCAGCATCACGAAGGACATAGCTGTCAACGCTGAGCACGTTGTTGGCGTTTGCAACAACAAAAACATCCAGATAACGGGTCGGGTTTGAGTCATAGGTAACGCCGGGCAGGTTATTGTTTGTTTCGCTGATAACAAATCGATATACGCCCGGCTTTGTGAACGTACCGACAGGGAAATTTACCGTAACACTTTTTTGAGCGTACTTTTTGCCCGGTGTCGGGTGTGACCGGTCGTCTGTCGGAACGCCGGGGATTGCGCTTGCTGTGTGGATTGCGCTTGCTGTGTCGTCATTTGAAAACACAGCATCACTGACTTCTCCGCCTGTTGTAGCCGCAAGGATCTCAATGGTCGTAGCGGTTGCGTCCTGAGGAGTGCCTCTTCTTGAAGTATATTTGAATGAGATGCTGGGGATATTGGCGTCTGAATCAACAACAAGGTTCTTTATAAATGCCGCTGAGCCGCCGATGGGTGTGTAGGTGGTGGTTTCCGCCGAAGCGGTGATTGCAGTAGTGCCGATAAGCAGTGCGAAAGCTAAAAGCATTACCAGGGCTGTTGTAAATCTTCTTTTCATGGTTTTTCCTCCTTTTGTTATGAATTTAGAAAATTTAAGCCTGTTTTATCTGCACCTGTTTTACAGGATTGCATTTGTAAAAATTCTTTGCCGCTAAAAACCCCTGCGGCGAAGGGATAAAATAAGAGGTCCGTCGATTTCGCTCAAATCGATCGCGCCGAAAGCTCGGCTGTCGTCGGTATCTTCCCGGTAATCGTTGAGGATAAACGCCTTTCCTTCTTCGACCGTGTACGGATA
>CADASG010000172.1 GCA_902790475.1 uncultured Ruminococcus sp.
TCGGTGAGGGCGTTTGTCAGCGGCTTGAAGCACAGCTCGTTGTTTTGCGATGGGTTGATGATACTCTCAAGGCACAGCGCGTAACCCAAGCCGTCCTGCACCATCAGCGCGCCGTTAAAAATCAGGTTGTAGGTAGCGATAATGTTCAGCTTGCCGGCGGATCTGCCGAGCAGACGTTTGACGATCCCTGTTCTATCAGCCTGACGCGATACGATCAGCGGTTTATCAAATAAATCCTTTGGTTCAATCTCGGCTTTATCGGCAAGGGGACTGTCACACCGCATCAAAACGCCCCACAAATCCTGATTTGGTACACTGATGCTTTCGTACTTCGTTTCGTCTACACTGCCGAACACAAGACCGAAATCTACCAATCCGCTGTCGAGCCTTTCTGTCACGTCCGTCCTGTCGCCGCTGATGATATGAAAGTGAATATCGGGATATTCGTCCCTTACACGCTTGGCGGCTTTTGTCAGGAAACGCACACCGACGGTTTCGCCCGCGCCGATAAAAACATCGCCGCCGCGGATAAACAGCTGTTTGCCGAGTTCAAACTCCATATCCTTGAGCTGCCTTGAAAGCGTCGGCTGACTGAGGTGCAGGACATTCGCCGCTCCGCTGATGCTCTCCTCTTTTGCAACCATCAAAAAATAATTCAATACACGCAGTTCCATATCGTTCACCTCGGGTATAGTATAACATTTTGTTCTATGCCTGTAAAGCATATGTTTGTATTTGATATAAGTATTTGTAATTTTAATAATTGTAGATTATAATGAAGTTATAGAGAGGTGATTCGGTGACAAATCAGGAATTTCTTGAATATATGAACAGCGGTAAAGAGGTGATCGCAGGCTCCGATATTCATCTGAAAATGACGGAGCTTTCCAATGAAGCAATGAAAATCACCTCCGAGCTGAACAACTCCTACCACACGCCCGAAGAAATCAAGGTATTGATGGAAAAGCTGACAGGCAGAGAATTTTCCGAAGGAGCCTATATGTTTCCGCCGTTCTACACCGATTGCGGAAAGAATTTGAAAATCGGCAGGAATGCTGCCAGTTTCAGGATCAGGGCGGAATCACCATAGGGGACGGAACGCTGATCGGACCGAAAACGGTTATTGCGACGCTCAATCATCATCAAAATCCAAACAAGCGCGCCAATCTGATTCCCAAACCTGTGAAAATCGGCAAAAATGTCTGGATAGGCGCTAATGCCACGATCCTTCCGGGTGTGACCATCGGCGACGGCGCAGTCATCGCCGCAGGAGCTCTCGTAAGCAAGGATGTTGAAGCCAACACGGTTGTCGGCGGCGTGCCTGCCAAGCTGATAAAGAGGATTCAAACGGAGGAATAGCGTATGAAGAAATTGACAGCTGTTTTGCTGATTGCGGTTTGCTGTATTATATTGAGCGCCTGCAACAGCGGAGAAAACGAAACAAAAATAACTTCCCAAGTGACCACTTCAGCTGTAACAACCGCAAAGGAAACAATCCAGCCTGCAACCACTGCGGCAGAACAAACAACCGGCACAGAGACAACAAAAGCGATTGAAGAAACAACAGATTTGCAGGAGGAAGTAACCCAAGCTCAAAATGATGAACCATCTGAGCACGCAGATGAGAAAACATTTGAATTGCAAATGACGATAGGTAACACGCCTGTTTCTGTCGATTGGGAGGATAACGAAGCAGTAGAGGCACTTAAAGATTTATGCCGCAATCAGCCGCTAACGATTCAGATGTCTATGTACGGCGGTTTTGAGCAGGTCGGTTCCATCGGTACAGCCTTACCGCAGAATGATGTGCAGACAACAACCACAGCGGGAGATATCGTCCTGTATTCCGGCGATCAAATGGTGGTCTTTTACGGCTCCAATACATGGGCATATACACGCCTCGGTCATATTACAGATAAAACACAAGCGGAATTGGCAGAACTACTTTCAAATGGGAATGTAACCGTTACACTTTCGTATTAAAAAATAACAGGAGGAAATAACCATGATGAAAACAGCAGAATTAGGTTTGGCACAGGAATGGGATAAGACTTTTCCGAAAAGCGAAAAGGTCGAACATAGCAAGGTGACCTTTATCAACCGTTACGGTATTACCTTAGCTGCCGATATGTATGTACCGAAGGATGCAGAAGGCAAGCTGCCCGCTATCGCAGTATCGGGTCCCTTCGGTGCGGTCAAGGAACAAAGCGCCGGTCTGTATGCGCAGACGATGGCGGAGCGCGGTTATCTGACGATTGCCTTTGATCCGTCCTTTACGGGCGAAAGCGGCGGCGAACCGAGATATATGGCGTCACCCGACATCAACACCGAGGACTTTATGGCGGCGGTGGATTTTCTTTCGCTCAATGAAAAGGTCGATCCCGACCGCATCGGTATCATCGGAATCTGCGGCTGGGGCGGTATGGCGATCAACGCGGCGGCGCTCGATACGCGCATCAAGGCGACGGTTGCCTCAACAATGTATGATATGACCAGAGTTGCCGCAAAGGGCTATTTCGATAGCGAGGACAGCGAGGAAGCGCGCTATAACGCAAGAAAAGCATTCAACGCTCAGCGCATAGAGGATTACAAAAACGGTTTCTATCAACGCGCGGGCGGCGTAGTCGATCCTCTTCCGGAGGACGCGCCGTTCTTCGTCAAGGACTATCACGACTACTACAAGACCAACCAAGGTTATCATCCGCGCTCACTCAACTCCAACGACGGGTGGAACGCTGTCGGCACGATGTCTTTCCTCAATCAGCCGATCCTGCAATACTCAAACGAGATCCGCAGCGCGGTGATGATCATCCACGGAGAAAAAGCGCACTCCTGCTATTTCGGTAAAGAC
>CADASG010000173.1:0-676 GCA_902790475.1 uncultured Ruminococcus sp.
GGTGATGATGAAGAAAGCGATAGGTGATAAAGATGTATGAAACAAAGATCTCCGACGCACGTTGGATCGCATATGATATCCCCGGCAACATCGGCTGGATCGTATATATCGTGACGGTGATCATCGCGCTGATCAACAAGCCTGACATATTCTCCTATTGTGCGATCATACCTTCCGTTCTCATTCTGATAGGAATAGTGGAACTGATCAGCGAGCGGATCGCGAAGCTCGACAGAATACTGCCGAAAGCTCGATTGTATCGCGGCTTTGGCGCGCTCACCGCAGGCGGCGCGCTGGGCGTGATCTTCTCCGCTGTAATGGTCATCAAAGACGGTTCGGTGAATCACATTATCATGCTGTCGGGAGCGGTAATATGCTTTATCTTCGGCGGTCTGCTGTTCATAGGCTATAAAAAGCAACAAAGCGATACAAGAAACAGATAAACGCAAATAGCGCTGAACCAAGAAAAAACAGAGAGCATCCATTTCCGTGATGTTCTTAACGGAAAATTAGGTGGCAGTGATACCCTGAAGGTTTGAAGTTACCTTCAGGGTATTTTTTTGTTTAGTTTTTCGCTCCCCACTTTTCAAACAGCCAGTTGAAGGAAGGGAAGTCTTTTCCCGACACTTCGATTTCTGGCAGCGTTTCTCCGTTTGCGTGCTTACCTGCCAACCGC
>CADASG010000173.1:741-2729 GCA_902790475.1 uncultured Ruminococcus sp.
CAGAGGTTGCCGTCTACTACCTTATACGGTGACGGATACTGTACAAGGCTTTCTTGAGTTGTTGCGTTTGTAATTGACATGGTTGTCACAGCCTTTCTTGTAAGATTTTTTCGTGAAACACAATGCTTCCACACTAAAAAAGTGGGAGTAGTATTTATATTTGCATACAATCATAAACATCATCTCCTTTTAAGATTTTGGGCATAGAAAAATCCCTATAACCTGCCATTTGTCAAGCTATAGGGATGATTGATTTCTTTTCTTCGTTCTTATAGTAAACGAATAAAGTGTTTGCGTAAAGGCATTAGATTCAGCCGAATAACAAACATGCTTGAAAAATGAAAACGCACAAACTAAATTCGTTCACTATAATTATACCGGATTGTATAAACTCGCGTCAATTGTAAGCGATGACGGGAATGGAAACAGTTTTTGCCATTCTCCTGTCTGGATTGCACCGGAGATTTGTTTCAATTATAATGTGGAAATATTTTAAGCGTAGTTATACTTTTTGCGGACAAATTAAAAACGTCAACCGACAAATTATCCTCCTACTATATAAATGTCAAATATTTTAAAAAGTCCGCTTTTTGATATGACAACCTGAAACCATTTCCGAAAAAAGTTGTGACAAAACGCGTTCACCGCCCGACATTCAGCCGGACGGTGTTTTTTCGCCCACAAACCGCGACAAACCGCCTGTGTGGGCTTTGTTGGGCGAGGTCGGGTACATGCCCCATTTTTCTTTTCGCGCGACACGGGGCGAAACAGGGCGCGTCAGATTATCTCGCCGCTCATCACTTCAACCATCAGCCTGACAGCCAAAGAGAAACCCCGGATAAACGCGTCGCGCTCGCCGAGGTTCATAAGNNNNGCGTAGTTTTCGGTGACTGCACCCACGATCGGCGCGCCGCAGCCGGGACAGCGATCCTTGACGATTTGCTTTGAGAGCGAAATTCTCAGCACCCCGCCGTGCTTTTCCGGGGAGCAGCCGCGCAGATACCCCTCTTTAATTGATTTTACGATTTTTTTATAAACCCATTCGGGAGTAATACCGCTTGACTGTCCCAGCGGAGAATTCGCCCTGCTTATCTGCGCCAGCTCCGATATTGAAATAAACGGAGTGGGAATCTGAGCGAAACAGCGCGCGTAACGCTGCGCGTTTTCTATGGACAGCATCCGCACAAAGGTGAACACAAGTGCCGAGCCGACGGCTACAAGACCAAACGCAGAGAAGATGATCACATTCATCATGCTTGCTCTTATCAGCTCGAACGAAGAATAACTGCGTCCCGAAAGCAGGGTTTCCCTCAGGTATTCCTCGTTATTATAATTGGAAACAAAGTTCAGGAACACGATCAGAAAGATGAAAACGAAAAACAGTGCGATTCCGAAGCCGATCGCATACGCAATTCGCTTTGCGTTTAATGAAGGAGCTTTATAATAGTCAGGATTATTTGGCTTTCTGTTTGCGTTGTCGTTGATAAAGTAAACTCTCTGTCCTGAGACGACTTGTGCGGTCAGATCGGAGCTGCCGCAGTACGGACACATTCCCGTGAAATATACGCGCTTCTCCATCCAACCGCCGCAGCTGCGGCAGGAACAGGTGACAGTCTTGCTGTACAGTTCGATGATTTCGGGATATTGATAATTGACGGTTTTGATGACCTTGAAATTTTTCATATACAACAGGTGCAGCAGCGCAACCCGGCTTTTGATCTGCGCCGTTGTTCTGCCCGTCACCTCAGCCAACTCCGCAAAATCGACATAGCCGTTCAGATCGCCCTCAAAATAACTTGAGAAAAAGCAGGCGTCGTTGATCAACCTGCGCGAGCCCCTTGAGCATACGATCATCAATACGCCGATGATAAAGAGAAATACCGAACCGAGAGTGCTGTTTGCGTGAATAATCGTGAACCAGTCACCGAAGTAATATACGATCAGCTCAATCATATTAGAGGCAGAAGCCGCCGTAAAAAATATGCCGA
>CADASG010000174.1 GCA_902790475.1 uncultured Ruminococcus sp.
CAGAGCGATGACGGCAACCGTCAGTTTGATATAGCTTTTCATAATTACCTCTCGTAGCGGTACCCGACGCCCCAGACAGTCACAATGTGTTCGGGCTTTTTCGGGTTAGCTTCAATCTTCTGCCTGAGCCATTTGATGTGAACCGTCAGCGTCTGCGGTTCGGAAAAGCTGTCAAAGCCCCAAATCTGATTGAACAGATAATCCTTGCTGAGAGTTTTGCCGGCGTTTTCGGCGAGCAACAGAAGCAGGTCAAACTCCTTTTGTCTGAGGTCGAGAGGTGTGTTTTCCTTGTATGCAATGCGCTTGCTCTTGTCGATTTTCAGGAATCCGTCTGAGAGAATGTCTGTCTGATAACGCCGCGTGAAGATGCCCTTTATTTTTGCGAGCAGAATATCGATGTCATACGGCTTCTCGATGTAGTCGTCCGCGCCGAGGATCAGGCCGTTGAGCTTGTCGTCCTTTTCGGTTTTCGCGCTGACAATGATGATCGGGGTATTGGCGTTCTCGCGTATTTTGCGGCAGACCGCGAAACCGTCCAGGGAGGGCAGCATAATATCGAGTATCACCAGCCTTGCGCCTTCCGATTCAAAGGAGTTTACGGAGCTGTCGCCGTCCGCACAGTGCTTTACCGAATAGCCGTCAGCTTCCAGAAAATCGCACAGCAGCGCTGCCATTTCGATATTATCCTCTACAACAAGAATGTCGACCATTGCTTTTCACTCCAAAATCCGATTACCAGCCCTGTTCAAGCAGCCAGTTGTTCAGGGCGCGTTCCTTTGTTCTCTCGTCGCTGCCCTCTAAATTATACTCTCCCTGAATATTCCCGTCAACAATATAAAGCACGCGCGAGCATTTTGCGGCGACCTTCGCGTCGTGGGTCACGAGCATGATTGTGGTGCCGTCCGCGTTGATTTTACACAGCTCCTCCATAACCTCGTTGGAGCTCTGACGGTTGAGCGCGCCTGTCGGCTCGTCGGCGAAAATCATCTTGGGACTGTTGATCATGCTGCGGCAGATACATGCCCTTTGAAGCTGACCGCCCGGTGAGAGTGTTGGCTTTTGACTGACGCGCGGGGAGAATGATGTTGTCGAGTACCGAGAGATTCTTGAGCATATACATCTGCTGAAAGATAAAGCCCATTTCGTCGAGTCTGAGCGCCGCAAGTTCCGTCGGCTTGAGCGCGGAGATGTTTTTGCCGCCGAAGAGAACCGTACCCGCTGTCATGCTGTCCATTCCCGAAACGGTGTAGAGCAGGGTAGACTTGCCCGAGCCTGACGGCCCCATCACGGCGACCATCTCGCCCTCGTCGATTGAGAAGTTTGTTGGTGATATATGTTTTACAAAGGTCTTTCACTTCAATAATTTTAGCCATAGTAATCCTCTTTCTTGATAAATCGATCGTTTGACGCGCTGTTGATGAACATTTCCCTGATTGGTGAGTTTACAAAAGGCGCAGAACGTGCCCACCGGCGCCTTACTCAACAGTGTTGATTTCGTTTGAATTGACCTTGCGTATCCCGAGCGCAGTCAGGAATACACTGAAAACCGTTGCCGCAAAGACGATAGCGGGATATATGATGCAGGTTTTGAGTACGTCGGTGTCAAAGATAATGTTTTTCGCGCCCATCATCTGGAAAATACCGCCTGTCGCAAGCTTGCCGATTGGGTCGGCGAGAGCGACAGAGAGCAGTACCGCCGCAATCATAATGATCGCGATTCTGAGCGTCTGCCAGAATATTATTGAACGGTTTTTAAAGCCGATAGCCTTGAGCATCGCTATCTCACCGCGTTCCTTTGTGAGAAAGCTCTTTTCACCTTGTCATTGGGATACATTTCTTTGATGGTTTCTATTCTTTTCTCAATCTCAGAGGAACTTGGATTGTCATGAAAACGAATCTGAAAATCGTTGATTCCCGCAAGGTTCTTAAAGCTGAAGGTTTGACCGGGATACAGGCGGATATTGTCTCCCATAGACATCATTGTCTGGTAGGTCGCCGTAATCATACACTCTGTCTCGCCGTCAAGAGTTTTTACCGTGACGGTATCTCCGATTGCGACATTTAATTTGTCAGCGACAACATACGACATGGCAATCTCGTGCTTGTTCTGCGGCGCGGTGCCTTCCAAATACAGATACTCGTCCGGCGTCATATTCACGCCCTCTACGCCGTGGGTTTTCAGCTCTGTATCGCCTTTGACAACGACAACATTTGAAATGGTTTCCACAAAGCAATCCGCTTCCCAGCCCTTTTCAGCGAGGTCAGATTCCACCTCGGCTATTTTATTGTTGAGCTTCTCTCTGCCGTCGGGAACCATGTATTTTTCAATCGCACCCGATTCCACAACCGCCGCGTCGCACTCAGCCATATTAATCCAGCCGAGCAGCTTGCCGCTCTTCATCGTTGATGAGATATTCAGTCCTATCATCAGCATAGAGATGCCGATGAAGAACGTAAACAGCATAATCAAAAAACGCTTGGGACTGCTGAGAATGTCGTTGACTGCCATGAAGAACACGGGGCTTACGGGCTTTTTGCCGAGCTTAATGATGCCTTTTTTCTTATATCGTTCGCCTGTTGTGCCGCTGCGGATAGCATCAACAGGCGTGAATTTTTTTACCTTGCGCGTGCTTACATAACAGAACAGCACGAT